>NZ_AP021872.1:938450-1251266 GCF_014218255.1 Mycoavidus sp. B2-EB | reverse complement strand
GATTGATATCTGCTCGCCGATGACGCAAGCGCCGTTTATTTTTTCACTTGATTGCCAATCAGGCCGCCGGCAGCAGCGCCACCCAGCGTACTCAGCATATTGCCGCCCAGCGCGGCGCCCGCCACACTGCCGATGCCCGCACCAATGGCGGTATTGCGCTGGCGGGTTGTCATGCTTTCGCAGGCGGTTAGACTTGCAACCATACTGGCAAGAAGAATGGCGGCGCGAATAGATTTGAGTACTTTAAATTCCATGGCGGGGCTTCCTTTGAAGGTGCGCTAAAAAGATCTGTGTAGCTACGGCGCAGTGCCAAGCTATAGATAATCTTACGCCAGAAATTTGCATTGCATCGTATGGATACGCTGATAAATTTGTATTTAAATGTTTCTGCCTACGATACGCTTGCGACGAGCGGTTTTATCCCGCTCGTCGCATTTTTAATGCTAGCGTTATTTTATTTATTGACGCTGATAAATCTCTGCGCCGTTACGCATGAATTCAATGGCTTTTTCGGTTTGGCCTTGAGTTAGCGCCTGTTCGTCCGAAAGCCCCGCTTTGGCGGCGTATTCACGCACATCTTGCGTGATTTTCATGGAGCAAAAATGTGGCCCACACATGGAGCAAAAATGGGCTACTTTGGCGGAGTCTTTAGGGAGCGTTTCATCATGAAATTCACGTGCTTTATCAGGATCTAAGCCCAGATTAAACTGATCTTCCCAGCGAAACTCAAAGCGTGCCTTTGACAGCGCATTATCGCGAATCTGTGCGCCTGGATGCCCTTTTGCCAAATCTGCCGCATGGGCCGCGAGTTTATACGTGATAATGCCTTCTTTTACGTCATTTTTATTCGGCAAGCCCAAATGCTCTTTAGGGGTGACATAGCAGAGCAGGGCAGTTCCAAACCAGCCAATCATGGCTGCGCCAATGCCTGAGGTAATATGATCGTAGCCTGGCGCAATATCGGTGGTGAGTGGCCCAAGTGTATAAAATGGAGCCTCCCGGCACCAATCGAGCTGCAGCTCCATATTTTCTTTGATTAACTGCATTGGCACATGGCCTGGGCCTTCAATCATGACTTGCACATCATGCTTC
The DNA here is from genome assembly GCF_014218255.1 of Mycoavidus sp. B2-EB. NCBI lineage: Bacteria > Pseudomonadati > Pseudomonadota > Betaproteobacteria > Burkholderiales > Burkholderiaceae > Mycoavidus > Mycoavidus sp. B2-EB. The sequence goes on along the minus strand of NZ_AP021872.1, from coordinate 1,250,174 downwards.
CAAGCGATTTGCGTGAGCTCCCCCAGGGTTTTTAATTCAGCCAATTGAGCTTCGTCATTGGCGTCGTAAATGGAGCCTGGGCGGAGTCCATCCCCTAGTGAAAAGCTCACGTCATAAGCTTTCATGATTTCGCAAATTTCTTCAAAATGCTCGTAAATGAAACTTTCGCGATGATGGGCCAGGCACCATTTTGCAATAATCGAGCCGCCGCGTGACACAATCCCGGTCATGCGCTTGGCGGTCATTGGCACATAGCGCAGCAGCACGCCAGCATGAATCGTGAAGTAATCCACGCCTTGCTCAGCCTGTTCAATTAACGTGTCACGAAAAATCTCCCAGCTTAGGTCTTCTGCTTTGCCATTGACTTTTTCAAGCGCTTGGTAAATCGGTACTGTGCCAATTGGCACGGGGCTGTTGCGGAGAATCCATTCACGCGTTTCATGAATATTTTTGCCGGTTGATAAATCCATCACCGTATCTGCCCCCCAACGAATGGCCCAAGTCATTTTGTCGACTTCCTCGCCTATCGATGAGCCTAGAGCTGAATTGCCGATGTTTGCGTTGACTTTAACCAAGAAATTGCGGCCGATGATCATCGGCTCGATTTCGGGATGGTTAATATTCGCTGGGATGATGGCTCGGCCGCGGGCGATTTCGTCGCGCACAAATTCTGGCGTAATTTCATAAGCATTGTGCTGCGCGCCTGGCTGACTTGAGAGCGCAGCGCCAAAAGCTTGTCCAGGATGTTGCCGGCCGAGTAGCTCCACCAGCCGCTCACCTTGCGGTCCGCTCGTGCGGAGACTGGCCAGATATTCGGCGCGGCATTGATTTTCGCGGAGTGCAACGAACTCCATTTCAGGGGTGATAAGGCCTTGCCGTGCATAGTGCATTTGACTGACGTTGGCGCCGGCTTTAGCGCGCCGCGGCGCGCGCTTGGAGCCAGTGAACTGCGTCTCGGCGTGCTCCTTATCGGCTGCACGTGCGCGGCCAAAGAGACTCATAGGATGAGGCAGCGCTTCGGTATCGCCACGCTCAAGAATCCAGTTGTCGCGCACTGGCGCTAGACCACAGCGGATATCAATCTGGGCTTGTGGGTCAGTGTACGGGCCGGAAGTATCATAGACGACCAATGGCGGATTTTTTTCCGCGCCAAAATTGCTGGGCGTATCCGCTTGCGAGATCTTACGCATTGGCACGCGTAGATCTGCCCGTGAGCCCGTCACATAAATTTTGCTGGAATTAGGCAGCGGTTGAATGGCGGCGCTATCGACATGGGCGGTGGCGGAAACGAATTTTGGCTTAGCATTTGTAGTTGTCACAATACACTCCAGTTAGCAGTTACGTATGACTTAGTTTTTGGTCGGATTGACATCCATTTTGAAGTCACTAGCATACAGCCTCATTGGTGACGCGCAAAGGACTCGGTTTGGGGGCATTGCGATTTAGCCGTATTATCCGTGTAAAAACTTAAGACATCGAGCATTTTCAGCCGGGCCCTGATGCCGCGATTTTAGATGCGGATTGTCGCTGAGCTGAAAAAAGTATAGAATTATAGACGTAATGGGAGCTTAAGCTCAGCACGACGTAAGTAAGACATGTAGCTAGCAAAAAGATGGGCATCAAGCCCATTTTTTTTTGGAGAGCAAATTGGGATTGCTGCACAGGCCGCTTAAGCCATTTTTCAAGCCGCTTTGCGTGGAGCCAATATAATGCAACTGATAGAAACTACGGTCGCCGGGCTGGGTTATGAGCTGGTGGATATAGAGTATGGCGCGCGTGGCGTGCTGCGTATATTTATTGATCAAGCAGCAGGGATTACAATTGAAGATTGCGCAAAAGTAAGTCACCAGCTACAGCATGTGCTGACGGTTGAAAATGTGGATTACGAGCGCCTCGAAGTGTCATCGCCGGGCTTAGACCGGCCGCTAAAGAAATTAGCCGATTTTGAGCGCTTTGCTGGCAGTGAAGCGGTGGTTACATTGAGAAAAGCACTGACTGGCCGTAAGCAATACCGGGGTGTTTTGCAGCAACCTGAAGGTGAAACGATTAAGCTGCAATTCATAGGCAAAGAGGGCCCAGCGGTGCTGGATTTTACCTTAGCTGACCTTGATAAGGCTCGTCTTGTCCCGCAGATAGAATTTTAGGAGTTATAAGCAATGAGTCGCGAAGTATTGATGCTGGTAGATGCGCTCGCCCGCGAAAAAAACGTCAATAAAGAGGTGGTCTTTGTTGCACTTGAGGCGGCGCTCGCTTCGGCCACGAAGAAATTATACGATGAAGAGGTCGAGATTCGGGTAGCGATCAACCGCACGAGCGGAGAGCACGAAACTTTTCGTCGTTGGCTGGTGGTGCCGGATGAAGCTGGCTTGCAAGAGCCTGATAAACAGATTCTATTATTTGAAGCTCTTGAGCAAATTCCTGAGATCGAAGTGAACGATCATCTTGAAGAGCCGATTGAATCGATTGGGTTTGGGCGGATTGGTGCGCAAGCAGCTAAGCAAGTGATTTTGCAAAAAATTCGTGACGCTGAGCGTGAGCAAATTCTGAGTGATTTTCTGGAGCGCGGCGAAGTTATCCTGACGGGCACGATCAAGCGACTCGATAAAGGCAATTTGATCGTTGAATCGGGGCGTCTTGAAGCGTTACTGCGCCGTGATCAATTGATTCCACGAGATAATTTGCGGGTCGGTGATCGTGTGCGAGCTTGGCTACTTAAAATCGACCGCGTCGCCCGCGGCCCGCAAATTGAGCTCTCCCGCACAGCGCCAGAGTTTCTAGCCAAATTATTCGAAATCGAAGTGCCCGAAATTGAGCAAGGTTTGTTGGAAATTAAATCGGCCGCGCGTGATCCTGGTATGCGTGCCAAGATCGCCGTGGTTGCTTATGATAAGCGGATTGACCCAATTGGCACTTGTGTGGGCATTCGAGGCTCGCGGGTGCAGGCCGTGCGCAATGAACTCGGCGGCGAAAACATAGATATTGTCCTTTGGTCGGAAGATCCAGCTCAATTTGTTATCAATGCATTAGCCCCGGCGGCGGTCCAGTCGATCATGGTGGATGAAGAAAAACATGCAATGGACGTGGTTGTCGACGAGACTGAATTGGCTTCTGCGATTGGCCGTAGTGGACAAAACGTGCGTTTAGCCAGCGAGCTGACGGGTTGGCAAATTAATATCATGACGCCGGACGAGTCCGCTGAAAAGCAAGCGCAAGAGCGCTCAGCTTTACGTGATTTGTTTATCGCTCGTTTAGATGTGGATGAAGAAGTCGCCAACATTTTGCTGGATGAAGGGTTTACTAGCCTGGAAGAAGTTGCCTACGTGCCGCTTAACGAAATGCTTGAAATTGAAGAGCTTGATGAAGCTACGGTGCATGAATTGCGTAACCGAGGACGTAATGCGTTACTGACAATGGCTATTGCAAACGAGGAGAAAGTTGAAAATATCGCCCTTGATTTGAAGACGCTCGAAGGGATGAATTCCGACTTGCTTTCAAAACTGGCTGAGCATCAGATACAAACGCGTGATGAGTTAGCAGAACTGGATGCCAGTGAGCTAATTGAGATTACGGCAATGGATGAAGAAGTCGCGAAAGCTTTGATTATGAAAGCACGTGAACACTGGTTTCAATAACGTCTCGCGTCATATACGCTTAACGAATAAGTTAAGTGAGAGCGTTAAAGAACTGTTTTAGAATGCGATAAATAGAAATGAATGAGGTATGAATGGCGAGCAATAATGTAGCTCAATTTGCCGCGGAACTTAAAATGTCTGCTGGCGTGTTGCTAGAGCAACTGCGTGCGGCTGGCGTTGCGAAACAAAGTACGGATGATGCATTGTCGGAAGCTGACAAGGCGCGTCTGTTGGATCATCTGCGTCGGGTTCACGGTGCGGATGACACAGAAAAACGCAAAATTACGTTGACTCGTAAACAAGTATCCGAAATCAGGCAGTCTGATGCAACGGGCAAGGCTCGTACCATTCAAGTTGAAGTGCGTAAAAAACGTGTCTTTATTAAGCGCGATGAAAGTGCCGGCGTGAGCGAAACGGCCACAGTAGAGGCTACGGAAGCAGATAAAACCGAGTTAGAACAGCGGCGCGAGGAAGAAGCGCGCCGGCAGGCTGAGTTATTTGCTCGTCAGGCCCAAGAACAGCAAGAGCGCCAGGCGCAACTTGCACTTGAAGAAGCCCAGCGTAAGCTGCGCGAGGAAGAGCTTGAAGCCGAACGCCGTCGTGCTGAAGAGGATGCCGCTAAACAGCAGGCTGCTACTGAAGCTGCGGCGCAAGCTAACGTACCCACTCCCCAACCGCCTAGTTCAACTGATGCGGCAACCCAGAATGTGAGCCAAGTGGCGCTAACACCTTCGGCGGTCACAGAGCAGAAAAAAACGCAAGCACCCACTACTGCTGTGCGGGCTGAGTCGCGCCAAGCAGCGCGCAGAGCGGGTGCTGCTATTGCGCAAGAAGCACCGGCACGAGTCGTTGACGAAGCAGAAATCCAACGTCGGCGCGCGGCGGCCGAGGCAGAAGCGCTGGCGATCCGAGAAATGATGAGCACGTCGCGCACCGTAACGCGTGCCGTTGCAGCAAAACCGGCAGCAGCACCGCCCGCAACGGTTGCGGCCAAAGGGACCTTGCATAAACCTACAACGGGCACCGGCGTTAAAAAAGAAGTTAAGCCGGAAGTTAAAAAAACCGCGAGTGTGGCGGCGACAACCGATAAAAAGAAACCTGCAAAGACATCGAGTTGGCAAGAAGATGCGGCTAAACGCCGGGGCATTAAAACTCGCGGCGACGCTAGCGGCGGCATAGACCGTGGTTGGCGTGGCGGTCCTAAAAGCGGGCGTAGGCATCGTGAAGATCAACGCACAGCTTTCCAAGCGCCGAGTGAGCCCATTGTGCGCGAAATTCATGTGCCCGAGACCATTAGCGTGGCGGACCTCGCACATAAGATGTCGGTGAAGGCTTCTGAAGTCATTAAAGTGATGATGAAGCTAGGCCAGATGGTGACAATCAACCAAGTGCTGGATCAAGAAACCGCCATGATTGTGGTCGAAGAATTAGGCCACAATGCGTTAGCCGCTAAATTGGATGATCCTGAAGCGCTACTAATTGTCGGCGACTCCCATGACGCTGAAAAATTGCCGCGGCCGCCAGTGGTGACCGTGATGGGTCACGTGGATCACGGGAAAACTTCATTGCTGGATTATATTCGCCGCGCTAAAGTCGCTTCTGGCGAGGCTGGGGGCATTACACAGCATATTGGCGCATATCACGTCGAAACGCCGCGTGGGGTGATTACCTTCCTGGATACGCCAGGCCATGAGGCGTTTACAGCGATGCGCGCGCGTGGTGCGCAGGCAACGGATATTGTGGTGCTCGTGGTGGCGGCAGATGATGGTGTGATGCCACAAACCAAGGAGGCCATTGCTCATGCCAAAGCGGGTAATGCGCCGCTGGTGGTGGCGATCAATAAAATCGACAAATCTGGCGCGAATGAAGAGCGTGTCAAGCAAGAATTAGTCGCGCAAAGTGTGGTTCCTGAAGAATACGGCGGCGATGCTCCATTTGTGCGGGTTTCTGCTAAAACTGGGGAAGGTATTGACGAATTGCTTGAGCAAATTTTATTGCAAGCAGAAGTGCTTGAGTTGACTGCGCCGGTCACCGCCTTAGCTAAGGGCCTAGTGATTGAAGCTAGGCTGGATAAAGGCCGAGGACCCGTTGCAACCATTTTAGTGCAGTCCGGTACCTTAAAAAGCGGAGACATTGTGTTAGTAGGCGCGGCTTATGGTCGTGTGCGCGCTATGTTGGATGAAAATGGCAAGCCGACGACGCAAGCCGGTCCTTCAATTCCGGTTGAAATTCAAGGGCTGTCCGAAGTGCCTGGCGCCGGCGAAGAAGTTATTGTGCTGCCAGACGAGCGCAAAGCACGTGAGATTGCGCTGTTCCGTCAAGGTAAGTTCCGTGATGTGAAACTCGCTAAACAACAAGCGGCGAAGCTTGAAAGCATGTTTGATCAAATGGCTGAAGGGGCGGTGCAAAACTTGTCCTTGATTATCAAGGCCGACGTGCAAGGTTCGCAAGAAGCACTGATGCACGCGCTGACCAAGCTTTCTACAAATGAGGTGCGGGTCCAAGTTGTACATGCCGCCGTAGGGGGAATCAGCGAATCGGATGTGAATCTTGCGACGGCCTCAAAAGCTGTCGTGGTCGGCTTTAACACGCGGGCGGATGCACAAGCGCGCAGACTTGCCGAAACCAACGGCATTGATATTCGGTATTACAATATTATCTATGATGCGGTTGATGAAATAAAAGCCGCTATGTCGGGGATGCTTGCGCCGGAGAAAAAAGAGGTGATTGCTGGCTTGATTGACGTGCGGCAGGTATTTCGTGTGCCTAAGATTGGCACGGTCGCGGGTTGCATGGTGCTTGAAGGATCTGTTAAACGCTCATCTCAAGTACGTGTGTTGCGCGCTAATGTGGTCATTCATACCGGTGAGCTTGACTCGCTTAAACGTTTTAAAGATGATGTGCGTGAAGTGAAAACGGGCTTTGAATGCGGTCTTTCCGTGAAGAATTTCAATGATATTGTCGAAGGTGACCAACTGGAAGTCTTCGAAATTACTGAAGTTGCCCGCACGTTATAAAAGCTGCCTACGTTATGTCTAGAAAACGCAGTACCCCTGAGCGCATTAATCGCATCGCAGATCAAATCCAACGCGATTTATCGGAAATGATTACGCGTGGCGAAGTGAAAGATCCGAGGATTGGTTTTGTCACGCTACAAAGCGTAGAGCTGACGCCTGACTATGCCCACGCCAAAGTATGGTTCACGACGCTCTCAGGGGATCCAAAAGCGTCTGGCACAGCTTTAAACCATGCGGCGGGGCATTTACGTAATTTATTATTCAAACGCTTACATATCCACACCGTGCCTACACTTCATTTCATATTTGATGAGACACTTGAAAAAGCGGCTGAGCTCTCGCAATTAATTGATCAAGCGAATACCGTGCGCGCGAAGGATTAAGGTATTGGATAGTCAAACACTATCAATCCAACCCAGTTATGGCGTTTCCTATTCAATCAAGCAAACCGGCCCGACACGCGCTTGATGGCGTACTACTGCTTGATAAACCCCTTGGTCTTTCGAGCAATGAAGCATTGGTCCGCGCCAAACGCTTACTCTTGGCTAAAAAAGCCGGACACACAGGCACCCTTGATCCCCTTGCGTCGGGCTTATTGCCGCTTTGCTTTGGAGAAGCCACAAAATTCTCCAATGATTTACTGAATGCAAGTAAATGCTATGAGGCGACTTTAGTCCTTGGTGCGTGTACGACAACTGCGGATGCGGAAGGTGAAATAATTCAGAGCCGCTCCGTCAAGTGCGAGCTAAAAGCCGTGCATGAAGCGCTGGCGCGCTTTCGCGGCGAAATATGGCAAGTCCCACCCATGTATTCAGCGCTTAAACGAGATGGCAAGCCGCTCTATGAATATGCGCGTGCGGGCTTGACACTTGAGCGAGCAGCGCGTCCAGTCACGATTGAAAAGCTTGAACTCATCAGTTGCACGCTACCGGCGCAAGCGCAAACCGATCCATGCGCGACAGGGACGCTACAAATACGCGTGCAATGCAGTAAAGGAACCTATATTCGTGTGTTAGCGGAAGATATCGGCGAAGCGCTCGGTTGTGGGGCTTATTTAGGTGCGCTGCGTCGTACGGGCGTGGGTGTATTAAAGCTTACCGATGCGATCTCTCTGGAGCGACTTGCAAGCGCTGAGCATCCCGCGCGCCTAACCCACTTGCGGCCTACGGATACGTTGCTCTCTACGTATTCAACGATACAACTTACTGCTGTGCTCGCGCACCGTTTTAAGCAAGGACAGCGCTTACCCGCTGAATTAATGCTTGAGTCGGCGTGCATCAATTTACCCCCGTCGGCCGCTGCTGCGCTGGTGCGGGTATATGATGAAAAGTCTCAATTTTTAGGGACCGCACGTTTAACCGAAAAGATCTTGGCGCCAGAAAGATTGATTGCAAACTCATAAATCAATCTTAAAAGGGGGCGTCAACGTTTGTATATTTCTCGCACGGCGTTTTCAATATGTTGCCGTAGTAAGCGGCGCTCTTCAAGATTCATTACATTTTTATAGCGGCGTTCATGAGAATTAGATAAAGGAGGAGGCTGCTGGATTGAGTTTACGGTTGTAGTGGGTGGACTACAATTGCGGCTGTTGCTGGGTATGCCGTGAGGGTCTGGCGAGCAAGGCAAATGGGTTGCATAGGTCGTGCAGGTATAGCTAAAAAGCGCGATGCTAAGCCAACTTGTGTTCAACCAGCGAAGCATAATTCCTCATCCTTATTGACTCATCTCAATCTACTCAAGTGTACGCGTGGTACTCTAACGATCGTGACTTGAGCCGTATCATTTTTGTAATCTTTTGTAATGCCTTTGTTATCAGTTGATGAATGTTTAAAATAAATTAATTTTGATTCACAATAAAATATAGCTATGGAAAACAAAAACCCACCGAAAATACTGGTAGTGGACGACGACCCACGGCTGCGTGATTTGCTGCGCCGCTATCTTGGCGAACAAGGTTTTAATGTCTATGTTGCTGAAAACGCAACCGCGATGAATAAACTTTGGATGCGAGAACGCTTTGATTTATTGGTGCTTGATCTGATGTTGCCGGGTGAAGATGGCTTATCTATCTGCCGGCGCTTAAGAGGCGGTGATGAGCGTACTCCCATCATCATGCTCACCGCCAAAGGCGAAGATATTGATCGCATCGTTGGCCTTGAAATGGGCGCAGATGATTATCTGCCTAAACCCTTTAACCCGCGCGAGCTGGTGGCGCGCATTCATGCAGTACTCCGGCGCCAAGCCCCAGCGGAATTGCCTGGCGCACCCTCTGAAACGAGTGAAATGTTTCAGTTTGGAGATTTTTCTTTAAATCTGGCAACGCGTACCCTCAGCAAAAACAATCGAGAAATTCCGCTGACTACAGGGGAGTTTTCGGTGCTTAAAGTATTTGCCCGCCATCCGCGCCATCCATTATCGCGCGAGAAACTGATGGAATTGGCGCGTGGCCGTGAATATGAGGTCTTTGATCGCAGCTTAGATGTACAAATCTCGCGTTTGCGCAAGCTGATTGAACCTGATCCGAGTAGCCCTCGCTTTATCCAGACCGTATGGGGTCTAGGCTATGTTTTCATTCCGAATGGAGCGACATGATTGGCATGATTGATTAGAGCGATAAGACCCAGCGTATGCGAATTAATCGACACTTGATAGCGCTTGCCTTCGGCGGGCTTTTCTGGCGCACATTTCTTCTAATTGCGCTCCTGATCGCGCTAAGCGTTGCGGCGTGGTTCCAGATTTTTCGTATGATTGAGCGTGAGCCGCGCGCACAGCGTATTGCATTGCAATTGGTCTCGGTGGTTAAATTGACCCGCGCAGCTTTACTCTATTCGGATCCTGACTTGCGCCGTGCCTTATTGCAAGACCTAGAAAGTAACGAAGGCGTTAGAGTTTATCCACGCGAATTGACCGATCAATACAAATTTCAGCCGGACCAAACGCTATACCGATTGATAGAAACCGAAGTCCGTCGGCGTCTAGGGCGAGATGTGATTATTGCTCAATCAGTCAATCGTATCCCCGCGGTATGGGTTAGCTTTAAGATCGATGACGATAATTACTGGATTGCCCTTGAGCGGGAGCGACTGGATAACGTGTCGGGCTTGCAGTGGCTAGGGTGGAGCGTTTTTGCGCTCGCGGCGTCATTATTGGGCGCTGCATTGATTACGAATCTAGTGAATCGCCCGATTGCGCGTTTAGCCTCGGCCGCGCGCCAAGTTGGTTCGGGACAGACGCCTAAGCCATTGCCGGAGCGTGGTCTAGGTGTTGCAGCGGCAACCAACCGTAGTTTTAACCAGATGGTGCGCGACCTTGAGCAAGTCGAGGCGGATCGTGCGTTCATGTTGGCTGGCATTTCGCATGACTTGCGCACGCCACTTGCGCGCTTGCGGCTTGAAATTGAAATGAGCCCAGCCGATGACACGATCAAACGCGCGATGGTTGATGATATAGAGCAGATGGATCATATCATTGGTCGTTTTCTCGATTATGCGCGTCAAGCTCAGCGCACAACTGTATCGGTTGATCTGTCGCGCCTAGTCCGTGAGGCAGCAGCTCGCCTTGCCTACGAAAAGGATATAGAGATTACCGTCGACTTAGCCGATGCAGCGATCATTGAAGCTGATTTACTGGATGTGCGCCGTATTTTAGCCAATTTACTGGGAAATGCGCGCAAATATGGGCGCAGCGAAGCCGACCGAATTGCGCATATCTCACTCATTACACGTAGCCAGCATGGGCAAGTTCAATTAATTGTGCATGACCGTGGACCCGGCATTCCAGCCGATCAACTTGAGCTGGTTACACGCCCATTTTACCGAGTGGATACTGCACGCAGCCAGGCCGATGGAACCGGCTTAGGGATGGCGATTGTGCTACGTTTAGTGAGCCGCCATCATGGTGTGCTACGGCTTCAAAATCGTGAACCAGGGCCTGGACTTGAAGCCGCGGTCACTTTTCCTGCCTCGCGCTTAACGAGCCACCCTGAGAACGGAAGCCGGATAGAATAAATTAACCGGCTGCCCTCGATGGAGGGTCTCCTCTAATTGCTAAAATCACTGGACTATTTAGTTAAATACTATTGGATTTTATAATTAATAGGTTTACACTTAAGTCTAGTTGCTTAAGTCACTTTAAGTTCCAATGTATTTCCAACCCACGCACAGGAGTTTCTATATGAAAACAGTTGGTGACAAACTCGAAGCATTTTCCATTGCTGCAGCTAAGCCTGGATTCAACCACCACGAAGAAAATGGGCAGTCAGCATTTGAAACCATCACTGAACAGTCTTTTCCGGGTAAGTGGAAAATTATTTATTTTTATCCAAAAGACTTCACTTTCGTTTGCCCAACCGAGATTGTTGAGTTTGGCACATTGGTTAAAGACTTCGCCGATCGTGATGCGGTTTTGCTGGGCGGCAGCGTTGACAATGAATTTGTCAAACTCGCTTGGCGGCGAGAGCATAAAGATCTAGATAAACTGAACCACTACGCGTTTGGCGATGTGAGAGGGGAGTTGATCGATCAGCTCGGCATTCGCGACCGTGAAGCTGGCGTAGCGTTGCGCGCCACATTTATTGTAGACCCGGACAATGTCATTCAACATGTCTCCGTCAATAATCTAAACGTTGGCCGCAATCCACAGGAAATCTTGCGCGTTTTAGATGGTTTGCAAACAGATGAGCTTTGCCCATGCAATCGGACCGTCGGTGGCGCAACCCTGTAACGTGAACTTACAAAAAAGCTCGTGGCTGCGAGCTTTTTTTAACTAGTGAAGGTTATCCAATGGAATTTTTAAATACAATCAAGGACTTGATTCCTGATTACGCGAAAGATATTCGTCTAAATATTGATGGCACGATCGCTCGCTCTTCACTGGAAGGGAGTGACGCAATTAGCGTGGCATTAGCGGCTGCATTTGCGGCAAAAAGCAGCAAAATCGTGGACATCATCAAACGTTCAGGCCAATTATCCGCCGCAGAACAAAATGGTGCATTAACCGCTGCTGCATTGATGGGTATGAATAATACTTGGTACCCCTATTTGGAGATGGCTGACAGTCCAGAGCTAAAAGGGCAACCAGCAGGGCTCAGAATGAATGCTTATGCACAGCATGGCGGCGTAGATAAGCGGCGTTTTGAAATGTACGCATTAGCCGCGTCAATTGTCGGTAAATGTCACTTTTGCGTAAAAGCACACTTTGATACGCTGATTAAAGAAGGCATGAGCACGGCGCAACTGCGAGATGTAGGAAGAATTGCAGCGGTAATTCAGGCCGCGGCTCTAGTAATAGTAGCGGAGCAAGGATGAATCAGCTACAATAACTAGCTTGACTGTAAAGCAGTACGCGAGGGTGGCGAAATTGGTAGACGCACCAGGTTTAGGTCCTGACGCCAGCAATGGTGTGCGGGTTCGAGTCCCGCCCCTCGCACCATAAAATTCTTATAAATCAAAGACTTGGGGTTTTTGGTTGGTCACTTTTCACCCCTCATTTCTGATCAGAAATGACAGCATTTTTTGAGCAAAAAGCGCAATAGATTTTTCTCCTGCCCGCATTGGATGTTCGCCAGCCGATAGTATCATTGATGCATAGGTGTGTCGACATTGGTCCATAGTTAAGAAAAGAACAATAAAACAAAAAAACATTTTTCTTATTTTTCTAGAGCAGCGTTACTAATATCCTTTAAGTCCTCTTGTATCAGGTCGATATGTTCGACCGGAATCAGCTTCAAAACAGCGGGGTGCTAGACAACACAGCAGAAGTTCGGGAATAAAAGCCTAGGTCAGTACGTCAAACAAGGCTATATTTTTTGAAATATGCGCAATTTACGACTATGATTTCTCTCAGCATAAAATTTCTGTAGGCAATGTCTTTACCTGCAAGAGATTTTTTTCATCGAAGGAGGTGCCGCGAGGGGGTAGCGAAATAAGAGAAAATATTTTTTCTCAAAATAAGTCATGGCTTAAATTTTCCATTAAAAATTTAAATTTTAAATTGAGAGGGGATTTAATGAAAGAAAATAATTTAGTCAATTCACATAATGAATGGGATGAATTAGAAGAAATCATTGTCGGTAGCGCTCAACTTGCTAGGGTCCCAGAAAAAGATAAAGGAATGGTGGCCGCTTCTATTGGCGGTGGCTATGATTATTTCGACCCTAATATTTCAGAATTTTTCCCTGAATATATCTTGCAGGAGACTGAGGAGGATATTGAAAATTTTACTTCTGAATTAAAGAAACTTGATATCAAAGTTAGGCGTCCAGAAGATATTTCTATAAATAATTTTTCTACTCCTGACTGGCATTGTGATTCTTTTTTCCCATATTGCCCCCGAGATGTTTTATTGACCGTGGGTAATTCAATAATTGAAACACCTAATTTATTTAGATCCAGATATTTTGAGACGATCGCTTATAAAGAGACCCTGATTGAGTTTATGCAATCGGGGGCCCGCTGGATTTCTGCCCCTAAGCCCAGGCTGCTAGACCACGGATACAACATGCAGGATAAAGCGCAGCTGAGTCTAAATAATCATGAACCCGTATTTGATGCCGCCAATGTGATTCGTGCGGGTCGCGACTTATTTTATTTGGTATCTGATTCCGGTAATAGACTTGGTATGCAGTGGCTACAAAATGCGGTAGGCCATGATTATACTGTCCACGAACTATCACCCAGTATATATTCTTCCGTCCATATTGACTCGACACTCTCTTTTTTGCGTCCAGGATTGTTGTTGGCTAATCCGGCACGTGTCAATGAAGATAATATTCCCGACATATTGAAGAAATGGGAAATTATTTACGCACCGAAGATGACAGAATATAGTTATTCAGACATTAAGCCATCATCTTCAAAATGGTTGGGGATGAATTTGTTAATGCTCTCACCTACTCTCGCTGTGGTAGACAAGCATCAAACTGAACTCATTAAACTGTTAGAAAAGCGAGGGATTGATGTACTACCTACCTTATTGCGTCACGGGCGGACATTAGGGGGGGGCTTTCATTGTATAACCCTAGATGTGCGCAGAAAGAGCAAATTGGAAAGCTATTTCTGATTGTCGCCCTCCTTTGCTGGTAAAGTGCCGCTTAGGGGTAGGAGCAGAGGATCGCACTCTCACGGGTGCGATCCTCTCGTTGAGGGCCATTTCGTAGATGCTGGGTGATTTGCTTACATGCGCTTAAGTTTTTAGTGTAAGTCACTTTTTATTCCTGATGTATTTTCCGCAATGTCCGTAATAGCATTTTGTGCTGTAAATGAATTCAACACAGCCTTCTTTTTGATATGCCTCAAAAAGATTGTTCGCCGCTTGCATCATGGCTTCATAATTGGGTTGCCCTGATTTTGGTATGAAAGAGATAGACAGTAAGCGTCCTAAAAAACTATTCTTATCTAATTTTTGTTGGTGGGTAAATTCAGCAAAATGAACGCTTGTCGGCGTAAAGAATTTTTGGATTTCCTCTTCATCTATCTTGTTAGGATTGATCTCTTGATAGCCAGTGCCATACTGATTTAAGAGTCGCCATCAATGGCGATGCTTCAAGCAGCCGCACATTCCAAATCAGCATGCACAAACCACCCGGCTTAAGAATGCGGTTAAATTCCTGCTTTACCCTCTCTTTATCGAACCAATGAAATGCTGTCGCGACGGTAATGCTGTCTACGCTATGGTCGCTCAAACCTGTCGCCTCAGCAGTGGCATTTACGCTCATAAAGTTTGCATAATCAGCCAATTGTTGTTCTGCTTTTTCTCTCATTTGCGCATTAGGTTCAATACCCAATACTTTGTATTGATCATCAAGTAGCAGTTTGGCGAATATGCCGGTGCCTGAGCCAATATCTGCGACTACCTCGCCAGGTTTAAGTCGTCCTTCTTTTTTGAGAAGATTTATCACAGCAACAGGGTAGGCAGGACGATATTTCGCGTAATACTCGACCGTGTTACTAAATCTCGTAGTGGGGTTAAATTTTTCTTCTTGCATTAAAATTAACTGGTTTTTAATCTAATAAAAACAGGAAGTCTACGTAACGTCAGCGCCCAAAGATGGCTACGGAGTTGCTAGTTGATCGATTCTGGTTGCAGATCGAGGGCGCGACAAAAAAACATCTAAATTAAATGAGTAGACGAGTAATTTAGCAGCAAGCGCTGAGTTGTGCCAGTAGTTTGGGGATGATCCACATTGATGGAAATTAAAATCCAATCTGAGCAACGCTCGCGGGAAATAAAAAAGAGATAAATATTTAAGAGAAAGGAAGAGATTAAATAGTTAAATGTTTATTTAATCTATTACCCACTGATTAAAGCGTTCGATAGCTGCCCTCTGAGTTTCAAGCCAGTACGAGGCGTTGATAAACAAGCCTTTTTTAAGGTTATCTGGATAAGTTTGGAGAAGCTTGGTTCGCTTTGGATCAATATAATTAAAAGCGTCAGGGTGTGTTGGTCCAATCGCATGCGTAGCAAGAAGTGCCTGCCGCTTTGGATCTGAAGTGAATTTAATGAATTCACGGCACGCATTAACGTTAGGTGTCCCCTTCAAAATTGTCCAATTTTCATACCCGTAGAGATGTTGATTCCATGAAAATGCCAGCGGTAGGCCAGCGTCGATTGCTAGTTGTGCCTTAGAAATAAAAACCGGTATTAAATCTACCTCGCCAGAGTTTAGTAGGTGTTCGCTTTGTGCCCCCCTTGTCCACCAAACATTAATGTGCGGCTTAATTTTATCGAGGCTAAGAAATGCCTGGTTAAGGTTACAAGGATAAATTTTATCTGGAGACATGCCACTAGCCATCAGGGCTATCTCTGTGGTTTCAAACGGCAGCTTGCGCAGACTGCGGCGACCCGGGAAAGTGTTTATGTTCCAGAAATCTTCCCATGTCTGAGGTTGTCTTTTTCTAAAAATATCTGTTCGATACGCGAGCACAGTTGTATATACATTCGTTCCAACCCCATAAGGGGATATAAACTGTGGCGCAATCTTTGAAACAATTGGATCGCTCCCAAGTCTATGCTCTTCCAGGTAAATATGCTTGCCTGTGGTCAGGAACAAGACGGACCGATGATTCAGATTTGTGATATCCCATAAGTAACGTTCTGTTTCGACCATCGTTTGAATTTGTGTGGTGGGTTCTGGATCTGATGCAACACCAATAACCTCAATACCGGTTTTCTGTTTGAATGGTTCATAGAACACTTCTTTATATAGCCGAGAGAGAAGTCCGCCTGAATCTCGAATGACGATTTGCCTCTTTGGAGACGTCTTAGAGCGAGTCCAAACGAAAGGCGCGTAGACCGCAGCACCTACTGTCAACAGCTTGATTATGGTACGACGGCCCAGACTTTTAGGCTGATTTTCATTATCCATGTTAATAATGATCTCAAGGCGCCAACGAAGGGAAAAGTAGCGTGTTTTGCGTTAGTTTATCTGAGAAAATAGGCAATTTAGCCACGATCAATCCAAGCGATTGCCTGACTGCTGGCGAATGTGGCCTACCTCATCTGATGTTCCTCGAGGGCAAGCTCACTTACATGCTCTAGTCTCTTGTTAGAGTCTACCCTGCTGGGCAAGGTGGAGGTGGATGGAGTGTAGCGCCTTCGCTTCGTTCTGGTGAGTTGTGTGGGACGCTTGGGATTCACTTTTTTGTAATCAAGACAATCTCCTTGGCTGGTATCATTACTGTTTTCGACGGCGTACCAAGAGAGATTTTCTGGACATGGTATTTGTCACCCTACACCAATATAAACCTTTGTCACTACTGGCGTTGCATCGGTCATGGCTAATTGAGCGTGGGATAACTAAGCTTACAGAAAATGATGACTGACTACATGGCACCGCAAGATGCTACGAACGACCTCCAGTTTAGGCTGAAAAAACGGCTCTTAACATTGAAGCGACGATATATTCTGGGTAGCGATCTGCTGCGGCAAATATGATGGCACCTTACACTGAACAGGATACGCATTTTATGGCGCTGGCTCTTACCGCTGCGCGTGAAGCCCAGAGCAGTGGTGAAGTGCCAGTGGGGGCTGTGGTTGTGTATGATAAACAAGTGATTGCGACCGGTTTTAATCAGCCTATTGGTCAACATGATCCATCTGCGCATGCTGAAATGAACGCGCTGCGCGCTGCAGCGCAGGCACTTGGCAATTACCGCTTACCCGAATGTGAGCTCTATGTAACGCTCGAACCTTGCCTGATGTGCGCAGGGGCGATGATCCATGCGCGGATTGCGCGGGTCGTGTTTGGCGCGTACGATCCTAAAACCGGGGTAGGGGGGAGTGTGTTAGATGTATTTTCTAATACGCAATTGAATCATCAGACCAGAATCAGTGGCGGAGTGCTGGCTCCGGAGTGTGCGCAATTATTGACCCGTTTTTTTGCGGATCGACGGTGCGCATTACGAGCTGCACGGCGGTTAAAGTAATGAACAAAAATTTTAACGTAAGTTTAGTCGCGCCATCCGGTTATCCGCTAGAAGCGAGCACTGTGCACCGTGGGCTTGAGCGGTTGTGTGCATATGGTTGTGCCCTTGAGCATACGGCAGCCGCGCAGCGACGTTTTCAGCGGTTTGCGGGCACTGATGAGGAGCGCGCGGCTGATCTCAATCGATTGATTGACCCAGCGCAGGAGCGCCCAGATATTGTGCTTGCAGTGCGCGGTGGCTATGGCGCAACGCGGATTTTACCTAAGCTAGATTACGCCGGGCTACGGCGCCGCTTTGCAGGCACGTCAACGGCATTTGTGGGTCATAGTGACTTTACGGCAATTCAAATGGCGTTGTTGGCTCGTTCCGGTTTAATCACCTTTGGCGGTCCGACTTTATGCAGCCATTTTGGTGCTGAAACGATGCCTGAATTTACTTTGCATCATTTTTGGCAAGCCCTGGAGTCTGCACAAATTCAGTTAACCAGTAACGTGTGTCAGGCGCAGTCGGTCAACGTCAGCGGCACGCTCTGGGGCGGAAATTTGGCGGTGCTTGTATCATTAATTGGTACCCCGTATCTGCCACAAATCGAGGGTGGCATACTGTTTATCGAAGATATTAATGAGCATCCGTTTCGACTGGAGCGGATGGTGTATCAGTTACATTTTGCTGGCGTGCTGGCCCGTCAGCAGGCACTGGTACTCGGTGATTTTAGCGGAATTCGGCTAGCGCCACATGATAACGGCTACGATTTTATGGCGATGGTTGAGCAGATACGGACTGTCATTGGGATTCCAGTTGTGACCGGTTTGCCATTCGGGCATTGCGCTGATCTGGTCACTTTGCCAGTGGGCGCGTCTGCGCAGTTGGTTGCGCATGCGCAAGGCTTTAGGTTGACGGTGAGTGACTATCCACACTTATAAAAAATTAGGCTGTGTCAAGTAAGAAATTTTTTTCTGAGACTAGAACGTAACGGCCATAGCAGTGGTAGAATCCGCGTTTCACTCCTGCCGGGGTGATGAAATTTGGTAAACATAGCGGACTTAAAATTTGAGTGCCTGACTGGAAACGGTCAGCGTAGAACCCTTCAAATTCGGTGAACCCCCTGGTGCATGCACCGAGGCAATGCCGAGCCAAGTCTTTTGTGCCGGGTATTATAGGCGTAAGAGAAAGGTGTAGAGACTAGACGGAGGGCGCCTACTGCGCGTGAGCGTTAAGGCGAAGGCATAGTCCAGCGCACAAACAGCAGTTATGCTGGCGTTTAAAGACGTAGTGTGAAGAAAATCCGCCGCCTTCGGGCTTGCCGGTTCGAGTCCGGTCCCCGGCACCAGCTTGCTTTTTGACTGAAGCAGCATCTATCAGCGCGCTTCAGCGTATTTCATTAGATTTTTTATACCGTTCTGATACTTCAGTCTGTCAGCCGTAATTTTTGGCATGGGTGTGCTGTATTTGCACTCGTCAGGGGCGCAGGTCACCGGCGCGCTTATAAAGTTATTCCTAACCGACGCTAGCGGATGAAATGACTTCATCTGCAACATAGGGATTCGTTTTTCGCTCTTGCCCAAAAGTAGAGGTGCGGCCATGTCCTGGAATGAAGGTCACGTCATCGCCCAGAGGCCATAGCTGGCTTTGGATGGAATGGATCAACTGGGCCCGATTGCCG
Source organism: Mycoavidus sp. B2-EB (assembly GCF_014218255.1). Classification (NCBI taxonomy): domain Bacteria; kingdom Pseudomonadati; phylum Pseudomonadota; class Betaproteobacteria; order Burkholderiales; family Burkholderiaceae; genus Mycoavidus; species Mycoavidus sp. B2-EB. Next base: position 1,231,438 of record NZ_AP021872.1, on the reverse strand, counting down.
CGTGGAAAATCGGTGCGGCCTATGGCGTGGGCAAATAATACATCACCTACCATGGCTAAGCGTTGCGCTCGGCTAAAGAAAATAATGTGCCCCGGTGTGTGGCCTGGACAATGATAGACTTCTAGCGTTTCTTTTCCAAAATGCACTCGATCTCCGTTTTCTAGCCAGCGATCTGGCGCAAATACGCTAGCAGGCGGAAAACCAAAACGGATACTTTGCTCGGGCAATAAGTCTAGCCAAAAACGCTCCTCTTTATGAGGCCCTTCAATCGGAACATGATATTTGTGCGCCAGCTCCTGCGCACCGCCGCAATGATCAAGGTGGCCATGTGTGAGAAAAATTTTCTCTAATTTCACGCCTGCCTTTTCGAGGTATTCCTCGATTTGCTCTAAATCTCCGCCAGGGTCTATCACAGCAGCGTGCTGACTGACCTCACAGATCAGTACAGTGCAGTTTTGCTTAAAAGGCGTAACCGGAATGATTCTAGTTTTCATGGCAATTAAAACGATGCTTAGGGCTTATCCTAGACGGGCATAGTAACGGATGCTGTTCGATTTTTCTTGTATGGGTTGGTTAGGGCGCGCTAGTTTTTTGTGGTTTCTTATGCGGGAACGTCTGACACAGCTCTAAATAAGCTCCTAAAACGCTATCAAGCGCGACTACAACGTTATTGGGTAAGGCGCTCACTGTATCCGCATCGATTAATTTTTGAATCAATTGGCGCACAGCCATTGAAAGATTTTCATGTTGACTGATTAATTTTTGCTCAAGCGCTGATAAGGGTTGGCTTTTTCTGGCGCGTTTGCGAGCAGACATTGCTTCGTCCCCAAATTGTAGCCACTCTGGCGATACGCCTAGTGCTTTAGCAACAGAAGGCAGTCGATTTCTATGCGGCGCTGTGCCCCCTTTATCTTCAGGGCGTTCCCAGTGCTGAACCGCCTGCCAACTTTTAACGCCTACTTTCTGGGCAAGCTCTTCTAGCGAAAATTTTTTTTCTAGGCGTTTTTGTTTGATTCGTGCATGTATATCCATGTCATACAATGTACCCGCCAGAAAAAATAGCGTCACTGCAAATTTTTCTTGTTAAGCAAAAATAACTGGCATATATTGATGCCTGAGAGGGTTTTAGGGCGAGTCCTTGAGCCGCTTTTCTACCTTAAACCACTGAAAATAAAGTGAGAAAAGGAAAATGTTGGATTTCCCAAGAGGGCGTCACGAGGGAGGGGAAATCAGTGTGATAAACCATTTGCAGCGAATAATAGGAAGCGCTGATGTTGACGATTAGCTCACCGGCTTTGACCAGGAGCGGGCGAGGGAAATTATATACCTTCCTGCCTTATTATCTATTGAATGCCTCAATTTTTGTAACCCGGGAGGTTTTTTGCGCGCAGGAGTTCATATGAGCCAAATTGCCCGTAAATTTAGCGTGGAAGAGATTAAAGCGAGGCTCGCCTTATGTTTGAATGCTCAAAACCCTCCCAGCGCGCCGCTCTCAGAGGGTTTGCCTGTCACTGCGGCAACTCAATCTGCTCAAACGCAACCGCAACCGTCAAATCCGAGCGAGTGTTTAGTGCAAGATTACCGCTTAGGGGAGCGCTTGATTGAACTGCATTCAAATAATCTACGTCGGCTTGCATTACTTGAGTTAATCACATCAATCCGAGCACAAGTCAGATTTGATGGACTTTCCAGCACAGCATTATATATTTTGCGCAAGCCGGATATTGAAAAATTGATCAGCCGATTACTCGCAATGAATTCAGTGTGCGTATTAATTCGCGCGCATACGTTAAATTTTCGGTGTGAGCATATTGAATCAATGGAATGGGAAGAAGCTGCGTTACAGTATTTTGTGCGAGCGCAAGCAAGCCTGCCTTTGCTACGTAGCGTTTTTCCGCAAGTGACGCGCGCCCAGGTTGGCCGATTACGCAAGGCATTAGCGGTAGCTCCACCGTCTAAAGCGGCCCATCTATCGCTGCCACAGCTCCAGGAGATTTATCGTATATGGCAAAGAATTTGCCAAGAGCGCGAAGACAATCGTGAACGGTACATCGAGCTCCATGGTGAATTTCCACAGTTCACGTTGACTACATTGTGCGCCGCCTTGAATGTTAAAGTGAGGAAGTAATGGGCCGGACAGATATATTGTTGAGTGAACTGAATGATTTTGAGCGGCAATTCAATCGCTTTTGGATGAGCGCAGCGGGGCTGCATGTCTTATATTTTGCGTGTTGGGTTTATTATTTTAAAGCCATTGTATGGCTTTGGTTACTGATGATTGAATCCAATCACACGAGTCCGCGCTGCTCGTCTGCGTACCCGATAAGGCATGATGATGGCCTCTAACGCGCCCCACTGACAAAAACAACGCAATATGGCCTGTCGCTATCAAAAAGAGAAGAGACCACACATCCTTCAACTGTAATGATTGGCGTAAAAGGAGCGTTTATGGAATCTCAATCCAAAATGCATTGGGTGCATATTTGTCGTGCGTATCTAATGCGTTCTAAATTATTTCGCTGTCAGACAAAGCTGATTTTATATAAAGGCTTGCCGGTCTCTAAAAGCGACTTTTATACGCTATGGCCGCACCCTTGGTCAGCCCTCGGCCTAAGGCTTTTACAGTTTCGTATTGGGATCATGCCATTGCCTCTATATTGCGCTATTTTTGCTTGCTTATGCGCTTTCCTCATTTGGGGCACGTTGCCTAGTGAAATTTCGGTGATGTTTGCTACGCTCGCCGTGCTGGGCTTTACATGCGCCGAATTGGGCGCGCGCCTACCCGGTTTGCGCCGTATTGGTGGGCCTGTGCTGGTGACACTCTTACTCCCTTCAGGCCTAGTGTATTACCAGTGGATACCTACCGATTTAGTGCGCTCAATTAGTGAGTTTTGGCATGCAACGAATATCCTTTATTTGTTTACCGCCGCCATTATTGTGGCGAGCTTGCTTAGTATGGAGCGGCGGTTGCTGATTCAAGGTTGCGCTAAAATTTTTATGCCACTGGCGGCAGGTTCGATTGCTGCGGCATTAGTCGGTACTCTGACTGGCTTAGCGTTTGGTTTAAGTGCATATGATACGTTTTTCTATTTAGTGGTTCCGATTATGGCGGGTGGCCTCGGTGAAGGAGCGATTCCGTTAACATTAGGCTATGCAGCGATTTTACAGGTACCGCAACCTCAGCTTTTTGCACAAGTTGTGCCGCCAGTGGTGCTGGGCAATTTGATGGCCATTATCTGTGCTGCTTTATATCATCAGTTTGGTGCGCGTTATCTGCGCTATAGCGCAGAAGGCCCTACATTATTGTCTGGCGCTTCAGCTCGCAAAAGCAAGCTGCCGCTTATTTCGGTTGAGCCGTTAGCAGAAGCGGGCATGGTTGCATTGGGTCTATACATGATTGGGCTGGTTGTGCATCAATGCACGGCATGGCCCGCGACGATTGTGATGCTGTGCTTAGCTGTAGGCGTTAAATTGACGCGTATGGTGTCGCCTAAATTGGAATATGGTGCGCAGATGATGCACCATTTTTTTTGCCGTGCGGTAGCCTATCCATTATTGTTTGGCATCGGATTGACGCTGACGCCGTGGAAAGGATTGCTTGCAGCGCTTACGCTAGCGAATTGCGTCACGATTATGGCGACTGTATTGACGTTAACGACGGTAGGTTTTGTGGTGGGACGCTGGGTTGGCTTGCATCCGGTTGAAAGCGCGGTGATCAATGCCTGTCATAGTGGCATGGGTGGGATTGGTGATATGGCGATCCTTACTGCGGCTGATCGCATGCGTTTAATGCCATTTGCTCAATTGGCAACGCGCATTGGCGGGGCCTTGAGCGTGCTATTAGCGCTTATTTTGCTGGCTCAAATAACGTAAATGGCAACTTTATAAAGGTGAGGGAAGCATGAAAATGCAAGAGGATAGGTGATTTAGGATGAATCACTAGCTCTATTGATAGAGGTTAGCGAGAGCGTCTCTACCGTCCTGATTTTTGGAGTTTCAATGTATTTAATGATTTTTATTATATTTATTTTAGTATTATTCAGATTTTTATTAGGTTTTTTATATAGATAAAATGCTTTTTAAGTGTGAAAGAAGATTCCTTTTGCTAGTCTGTTGTATATCCCATTTTGGGTGAGTCGAAAGGAATGGTTCGACTTTTTCTTGGATGGCGCGATATTTTTGAAGATCTTGCATTGATATTTTATCAAAGGTTCGCGGAGCTTCGCCTTTAATTTGATAGCGTGTGCTTGGATCTTTAGCTCCAACTCGTTCATCGCGATATGTTTTAGCATTAAGTGTATTTGCGTAAAGAGATTCGATTAATTCACGGCCTACATTGGGCGCAGATTTTCGGGCTAAGTATTGATTAACAAAGCTAGTATTGACAATTTCATACTCTTGTTCAAAGAGTGCTTCTATTGACTCAGGCGCTGGCGTTGACGCTGGGTATGTCAGGGTTATTTGCGGGTCTGTCTTCAGATTATATCGAGATTGCTTAAGGGTATAGGCGGCTCCGTAAATAGGCCATGCGTCTACAACAACAGTGTTGGTTTCCCCCCATTCAGGGACTCTCGGATCACCAATCAATGTGTAGGCGTGGTCTTGTTTTAGATCCGCCATACTGAATAAGGGGGCCTTTAGCCCTTGAGTTGTGAGTATGCCAAAAGCTATAGCATTCATTTCATCACAATTTCCAGCTTGATGTTGCATTGCATATTTTATTTTTCGTTCGATTTTTCCTGTTGGACTGCTATCTGCTGAACTTTCTTTTGCTGCTTTTCGAATTGACTCTCGACACATCTTGCTGCGTACTCTACTTTCTCCTTCTGTGTCAAGTATGCTAAATAATTGATTGCCAGAGCCATAATGCAGAATAGCATTAACTTCCGCAATAACCTCTGTACAAATATCTAAATGCTCCATGGTTTCTTTTGAAACTATTTCAGTTTTATTGCGATATTTCTTTAGGTTCAATTTTAAATCTCTTGGGTTTAATGCTTGATGGAGATTAGTTGGCCTAGGAGGGATATTGGATAATGTAGTGGGCTCAGGCGAGGAATGCCTTGTCCTGGATCTTTTCTAGAGTAAATAAGACGAGAGAGATCACTCCTATTTCTATAAACATAACCGTTGTTCATATTATTAAATCCTACTTAATTTTATCTTGGGATAGGTAATTCTGATTGGGCGGAGGATATTTATATGTTCAGATGCGAAGACAGGTATAGTTAATACGCTTAGTACAGTTCTTCTTACTTAAGAATCTCATTTTTTCAAGTTTTATGATTTGAAAAAGCTAATTTTAAATTAGAAATTCCACTTAGGATGTTGTTCCAGAAAGGTGTCTGCTGTTTTAAGAGTAGATTTTTGTTCTTGAAGAAATTCAATGGGTATTTCATCGAAGGTTTGCGAGACCCCATTATTATCTTTGTATATCGTACTTGGATCTTTAGTCCCAACCCGCTCATCTCGGCATAACTCAGGGGGCGAGGTCTCATAAAAATACTCAAGAAGATCATCGCCTACATTAGGATATCCCTGCTTTTCTGCGAATAAATCAATCTCCGCTATATGAACTGTGCGCGGCCTTTCTCCGAAGAGCGTTGCGATCGAATTGGGGGCAGGTGTTGATGGCGGATGTTGAAAAAATATATCCGGTTCAGGGTTTAAAATACTAGCTTGTCTTAGCGTATAGACGGTTCCAAAAGGATGCCAAGCATCTACGACGACCGTATTCTTAGTTCCCCATGTGGGATCTTTGGGGTCGCCAATGAGTGTATAAAAGTGATCTCGATCATGATCAAATGCACTTAATATGGGTGCCGATAAATTTTGGGTGGTGAGGAGACTGAACGTTATCGCTTCCATGGCATCGCAGTTTCCAGCTTTAAATCGAATTGCGCGCTCGGCTATTTGTTTGATTTGCTGGATCGGCTCCTCTGGTTTTGGATTTTGTTCAAATAGATAGCTGCTTATATAAGAGCGTATTGCACTTTCGCCTTTTGTGCTGACGATATTAAACAGTTGGTTGCCTGCTCCATAGGGCATTAGACGTTTGGTTTTTGTCACGACTTCAGAAGCGATGTTTAAGTGCCGAAGGGTTTGATTTTTGACGCTCTCAGTTTTATGCTGGTACTCGTTTACTTTTAAATCAGAGTGGGTAAATTCTTGGTGTAATTTAAATTTTTTAGGCTGATGGTTTAGCCGGGTTAGTGTAGAGCGAACCTTAGATACCCTACTGTAAGTTGGCGTATGAGGTATGTCTTGCCCTGTTTGTGCAGAAAGATCATGGTGAGAGATTAGATTAATATCATTTTCTAAATGAAATTTTTTATACATATTAAAAACCCTACGTACTTGTCTCGTTTCAATAACATAGAATTTTAATAGAAAATAGAAATTTTTTTGTATTGGTGCGAAGGTATGGCGTATAAACTGAATGCCATTTATAGATTGGTTGCTCTTAATATTCAAGTTTCATATGATAAACTAAAGTCTAAAGTTTGGTACTTGCCTACCAATTTATTGGCCTTGCTTTTCTTGCTATAGTTCTTAAAAATTCTGAATGGGTTCTAAGAAATATTTTTCATTGGTTTAAAATGTACGGGGAAATTTAAATCTGGCAGATTTAGCATAAAAACTTACTGAAAAATAGTAAACTCAATCTTGACTTGCCGCGCCCCTCAATCGGGGAGAGCAGCAAGAAATCGATCGACATTTTTCTGAATAACGATATGTTTGTTAAGTTCTTGCTCTGATATATCGTCAAAGGTACGTGCCTGACTTCCGTCTGTATAAAGTGTGCTTGGATCTTTAGTCCCAATCCGTTCATCTCGGAGGTATCCTGAGTTAAAGTCGTCATAACAATGTTCAATAAGCTCATCACCCACAGGAGGAAGATTGCTATCAACTAAATATTGATCGATAGAAACTGTACCAAGATTTGGGCATTCTTCTCGGAAAAATCTATCTACCGAGTCGGGCGATGGCGTAGATGCTGGATATTGGAGAGTGACCCTTGGATTAGAATCTAGGTTATATGATGCTTGTTTTAATGTATAAGCAGTCTTAAAAGGAAACCAGGCATCTACAACTACGGTATTTTGCGTTCCCCATTTATGATCTCTGGGGTCACCAATAAGCGTATAAGCATGGTTCCGTATACCATCAGCGAAAGTCAATATTGGTGCCGGAAGACCTTTGGTTATAAGTAAGTGATGAGCCATTATTGACATTTCGGAGCAATTTCCAGCCTGATATTGGGGAGTAAGGTATACAGTTAATCCAGTCTCGATCATTGATTGGAGTGATTCGTCATGCATCTGGTAATTTTTCATTATTTCATCGATTTTATCCTGAAGCATATCGCAACGTACGTCACTTTCGCCTTTTGTTGCAACGACATTAAGCCACTGATTTCCTGCCCCATAGGGTATTAAACGATCGACAGCTTGTATCGTTTTCGAAGCGATGTCTAGGTGTTGAAGTGTTTGCGTGTCGACATACTCGGTTTTATATTGATACTGATCTATATCCAGATAAGAGGGAGGGTATTCTTTATGTAATTTATAGGTTCTGGGTTGTTTGCTTAGTGGTATGCGAGGGGGCGAATTATATATTGTTCGGTGGGATGGGGTAAAACGGGATGCTGGCTGTTCGGATTGTGGATAGGAACTGCTGCGAGACAGTGCATCAGCATTATTTCTTGAGTAATAATCTTTATACATATTAAAATATCTTCGGGGCTTATTTATTGAATTAGATCAGGATTTTAATTAGGAGAAGAGAGTTTATTGGCGTGGATGCGAAAATTAGATGCATAAAATGAAGGCCGCGCTAGGTGTATCAAACAATTGCTGAGGCTTCGAAAAAATTTGAGTATGTTGAAATGAGCCGGCTTAGCGATTAGTCGATCTTAATAATGGAACCCCAACTAGCCGAGCTAAAGAGTGGATGCTTTGTTGCTGGATTTTGGCTGTGGCTAAATCACTGTTAAACCATTGATTTGAGAGGCTGATTAGGAGGTCCGGAGAGATGAAAAATAGGCGCCAATGCGGCCACCACAAAAAATCCTCATAACAAATGGAAAGCGCTGCTTGTAGGCCGTCAAGTTTGAGATAGGGCTGTGTCAATTTACCTGTTACGGCGCTGATTTTTGCGCCTGGGCGCCATAAGCCGATAGGCATGGGCATGCGGCTATCTAATTGAGCTGGGTTGTGTCCGAGTGCTAATACGCTATTGGTGTAGCGGAGCGGTATTGCTTGTTTGAGAATATCAGCACCGAGTAAGAAGGTTTGGCCTTGGTAGGCTGCTTGGCGTATCTGTTTGTGCCACCCCCACGCCAGCGCTGGATGCCAGAGCCCGACAATTTCTTCCGGCAGCACAATAATCTTTATGGCGGGCTGCGCGAGGGCTTGGGAGAGCGTGTTTTGTACTTGTTCAGTGCGCTTAAATAATGCAGCTAGTGTGCTTTGATCAAGGCGGCCAAATTGTAAATCAAGCGCTTGCCATCCACTGGGTATGGTTGGGGGTATTTCATTTTTATGTGCGTTTAGAACCATGCAGGCTACGCATAAAATAAGCCATATCATTTTATTACGGCCTAGGTTTGCCGCCATTAGGCAAAGAGTTCCGATGCCGAGTAATAAGCCTAATCCACCCCAGCCAGGATAGAGTGCGCTGCTGATATGCAGGGGGGAGAGCCAGCCAATGATGCCAAGCGGGGGGATCTGAGTGAACAAGAGTGCGCTGAATGTAAGGATGAGCGTTTTTGACGCAGAGGTGTGAGAGGCTGGGTGGAATAACATCCATGGGATAGAAAGCAAGGCCGCCTGGGTTAACCAAAAGCCTCCGCCAAGCAGATAACCCAAGTTCGCCGGCAACTCATTATGGCCGCTGAAAAACCGCGCGCACATGCATGGGATGTCACGTGCCCCAGTCAGGTAATAGCTGATCCAAAGTGCGGCTGCCTGCTGGGGTGTCTGTGTTTTGCGCCAGAGCCATGGTAAGAGCGCTAAGCTGGCTAGCCAGTGGCCTGGAAACCAGGCTAGAAGCGCAATGGTGGTGCCCGCCAGGCTGTAATGGATTAAGCGAGGCGGTTGCATGCGCTGAGGAGGGGCGGTGAGGGGCAAGAGCGCTCAACTCAAGTCAGCTGTTTGAGTCTTGGCTAGGACATTTTTACATTGCCATAAACCAGACTTTTTCTGCGCCGTGGATGATGAAACATTCTCCTTGCATGATCGGCATCAGCGCACTATTTTTCCCTTGTCCATATTTGTCGCGCCTAGAGTCTTCGAAGCGCAGAACCCCGGACGTGTAGCCAGTCATATGCGTATTAAAATGTGAGGTCGCGAGCAGAAAGCCGCTGTCATGCACACATCCAGAGTAGGGATAATTTTGCCATCCTTTGAATTTTCTTGAGGTGGATGAGCACCAAGCGCCGCCTTGACAAGTCAAAATAAAACCCGATCGATCGATTGCCATAGCGCCATGCCCTTCATGGCACTCTTCTCCCGCTTCTTTAAAACGTGTAAGTTGTAGCTTTCGGGTAATCAGTTGGTTTTGCACCAAGATGTCATCGGCTTGGATCCGTTCTGTTGCAACGACTTTGGCATTACGAATCTCTTGTCCAGCGGCATTCATTGAGCCGCTTAATTGACGTGAGCCATCTAGTTTGTAAAATTGTGCAAGCTGCCAAGTTAAATTGCCGGCAACAACGCCCACGCGCGCTGCAAGCGTGCCAGGTACGGCGCCAAGAGGATTAGCTTGTCGCCATTTATGATCTAGCCCAACCAGTTGGTCGCCATGGGCGGGGGTAGAGAGGGCAGCATCTGCACCAGCAGATAATCTGGCTTGAGATAATAAATCGATCCGTAGTGCGCCTTCTTTGTCATGATAAGGGTGCTTAGAGTAGATGAGGCCAGTGATTGAACATGCTAAACCTGGACAGTTTTCTCGCTTGAGTTGGGTTGTGAAAGAGAGCCCGAGCGGGCTGCTATCAGCAAATGTGGGGAGCAGAAATTTAAGCGCGCGCAATTCAGCGACGGTGGGTTCGAGCGGATTGTTTACCTGAGGCATGGGACTGCCGCTAGCGAGTGTATCGTAGTGGGTTTGCACATAGTGATTGACGCCAGCTTGCAGCGCGTACAAATATTGGCCAGTCGCTTTTGCGAAAATTTGCGTAATCTCAGTTTGGACTTTATAGAAAGTCGCCACTATGCCAAGCGTGGAAAGGGTGATGGCTAAGGCGACATCAAGCGTGATAAAACCATGCCGACATCTGCAGCCTATATTGGGTACTCGTTGAGTGCGTTGGCGTGGACCGGCCGAGGGATGAATGAAAGGATGGGGTGTGAATGTTTTCATGGGATTGTTCAAGGATAAGGCGAGCCCTTTTAGCCGACCACCAGTGTCAGTGTATTGGCATCGCCTAGGCAGCGGATCTGTGCGGGATCAGGTTGGCCGCCAGGTGCTTTGACTTCGCTGGTATTAATGGTGAGCCGTGAGGCGCTGCGTGCCAGGGCCGTGACGAGGGGAAGACAGGCTATGTCTGGTAAATTGGTAATTTGGTATTGAACGGCATCGCCAGTTGTGTTGATTTGACTTGGCGTCACAGTCAGTACGCCATTGCCTGGTGATATGGTGACAGCGCCATGGTTATCTCTGAAGGAAGGCAAAGAGCGGAAAAAACCGCCTTGATGTAAAGCGGTATTGTTAATGGCTTGATAATTCCCGGAATAAGCTGTTCGCACACTGCCAATCAGATTGTTAAGATCCATTGCCAGAGTATTGGCGTGCGTGACTTGGCTATTGGTGGAAAAATAAACCAGGGTGCTGACTAGGCCAAAAGAGATGAGCAAGAGCACTAAGCCATATTCAGCCATTAAAGAGCCGCGCTGATGGCTATTTTGCGTGGCGCCCTGTAATCTGTTTGAGGGGGGGAGTGGATGTGTCTTCATCGTGGTGATCCAGGTTGAATAAATTAAATGAAAAAGGAATGAGGTCGTTAACCGTGTGGGGATTCTGACAAATTAGGGGCTCTGCATGATGTGTTGCAGGGTGGCTGATGCTTGGAATTCGTGAATCATCCCAAGTAGTCCAAAATACAGTCCCATCATGCCTGCTACGGTTAAAAATGAGACGCTATAGCGAATTAATGTGGCGCTTCTTTTAATGCGCCTTGGGGTTTCGCGCAGAATGTGCTGAGAGACGTTAAGTAAGGCGCTATCGAGTTTTTGGTATTCGCTCAGGTCTTGCAAGCGGTACTGGAATTCACGCTTGAGGATGCCGGTGGAAAATGCTTCGCCACCACGATTGGGGATCTCCTCAAAATTGCGTGAAATGCGCTCAATATGTTGAGCCAGCCAAGTCGATGCATGGGGCTTAATGCGTGATAAGGCTTCGTGGATGCTCATTGTGCGTTCGCCGATTTTCTGTGTGATTGAGGACAGGGTGGCTAAAAATAGCGCACCCGAAAAATCTCGATATAAGGTGTAAAAGATGATGTGTTGGTCAAGCCATCCTCGACAGCGACCCGTATAGTTTTTGATTGACCAAGAGCCCCATAGCAAGGCCGCTAAAAGTAGGGCGAGCCAAGCTGGGCCCACGCTGCGGATCGTCGTTGCGAAAACATGATAGGTCTGCGCGATGGGACCATAAAAACGCCTATCGATATCCATCGCAGCTTCGATTTGCGGCACAATCCAATAGCCGATTAAGCCTAAAAAAATATGCGAAATAACCAGGCCAACGAGAGCGCTGGCATTAATTTCAAGAAATGAACGATGAGTGCTTTCAAGCGTTTCGAGATTGGCAGCTAGGGTGCGGAGTCCTATTTTAAGATCACCGGATTCTTCTGCAACGGCAAGCACAGTGGTTTCTTCAGGGGGGAGTGTAGGGGCTACAGCGCGTGAGAAACGGGCGGTTTCTTCAAAGCGAGTGAGCCAGTAAGCGCAAACTATGCCGACCGGTTCGTCTGGGTAGCGGAGGGCGTATTTTTGGAGAAATATGGCAAGGGTTTGCCCAGGTTGAGCATCGATTTGGCTAGCGAGATCATTATAGAATTCAGCCCGTTTTTTGCGAAAGCAGCGCTGGGCCCAGGCCAACCGTCGAGTGCGACGCGTTCTGCATGAGGTATATATGATCTGCCAGAATTGCTTCAGTTTGTTGGCGCAGAGTGGCGGAGGCATCGGGGGCTCCTCTGGTGCAGTTGTAGCTGCCGTTGATAGTGTATAAATGAACCAAATTTTGCTTCTATATCAAGCAGGTCGATCTCACCTTGTAAGGTTTTATAAAGAGCAATTTCGAGTGCGGATTTGCCCGTGGTCGATATGTTATCGAGTGGGGCCTTATGCAAGTTGTAAAGATATTGATGCAGCTCTAGATTTTTATGGGCACGCACCAATGCCAGCATTGGCCTGTCTAACTCGAACATTTCAGCGACTACCGTGCGTTGGTGTAGACCATTTAACTCGGGTAGTCCTTCGCGCTGGCAGTGTGCGCAGCCCGTTGGGTTGCGGCAAAACAGCTTATGTTTTAGTGTGTTATCGAAAAGCTCGAGTTTGAAGCAGCGAGTAATACGCGTAACATAGGCCGCTAGCCCTTCAGATGTGGCGAAGAGGTCTGACGCCGGAAAAATGTCTGCCAGTTGGGCCAGGTGGCGGGTTTGTGCGCTGGCTGAATGCATTAACTCAAATAGAGGTATTTTGCAATGTGAGCAGAGCGTGGGCAGCAGCGTTTGATAAACCAGTAAATTAAGAAAGCCGGGGGTCGCTAATACTTCACGTGGAATGCCGAGTTCGTGATCGGCTAGGCGGTCTACAATACCAAGCGCAGAAGGCGTATGCAACGTGCTTAAGGCGCGATGGCCTGATTCGGCAACATCGCGCAATAAAGCGGCGCTCGGCCGGTCCCGAATCTCACCAATCAAGCATACGTCTAGGTCGCCGCGTTTGAGCTGCCGTTTGATGGTTAGAAATGGATCGCTGCTATGCTCTTGCTCGCTGAGCGAGCGTGCGATCGAGACTTGAGAAACGCCGGGGATCAAATATTCAACGGGGTCTTCAATAGAAAATTTTTTAGCCCATTTGGGCATTTGCGCTAATACGGTTTGCAGTGTGGTCGATTTGCCAGAATTAACCACGCCCGCGACAATGGTTGCACCGCTTAAGCGAGCTATCGTGCGTCGCCACAGCGCCACTTGGTCAGGCAGATAGCCTAAATCCTCAAGTGAACGAATGGTTTGCGTGTTGCTTTGAAACAGCAAACGCAAAACCACATCTGTGCCGTTGACGAGCGGGAAAGTCGCTAAGCGGAAGAGGATGTTGCGCTCATCGATAGTGACCGGCACTTGGCATTGCTGCGCATAATTTTCGTTAAAGACGGATTCGGACACTGAATTGCCGCGGGAATAGATAATCGCGGCCATATCGGTCAAGTGGGCGGTGAACATATGGAATGCGGAGGGGCGGACCAGGCGTCCGGCGACTCTAAAGCCTATCGGCGAGCGTTCTTGTGCGCGCCGAATTTCCAGATGAATATCAGACGCGCCGTTAGCCATTGCAAAGCGCGCGGCGGTTAAAAAATGGGCCCATAATGCACTGTCATCGAGTTTTTTCGATGCGAGGCCTTTTATCTGACGATGGCTGTGTGGTTCGTTGCGCACTCGGCATAATTCAATCATTAGAGTGGGCGCTGCGACGTAATACAAAGGGTCCGCTGGGGTATAACGCAGACTGAATTGGCGCACGATTTCTTCGGCTATATCTGAGCTCAGCATGTTCTCAAGCAAAATAAGAGCAAAGCGGCCGCGCTGCATTTTTTCTGTAGCGGATTCAATCAGGACTGGACAAATTTGGTTGCGTAAAGAGGGCTGAAGAGAGATTTCTTCATACAACGTGCGCACGAAATAGGGCAATTCATCAGGCAGGTTAATGACTGCCTTGGCCTGCGCGCCTGGTAATGGAGTGTAGAGCGCCTGAGGTGTCGGCGTGGGCCGGCTCGCGCGCCGGAAATGCAGAGAGGTATCGGTATCTGCCGAATTTGGGCTATTTTGTTTGGAGGTCAATTTAGAGCGCATGAGCACATTACTTTGAGATGAAGCATTAGTTGAAATTTGGTTTAAGTTCAGCTGCAGAGGGTAACCGGTTGATCGCCGCGGGAAGAGGGGCTAGATCGAGTTGCTGGGATGATGCTGAAGACATCGCAGGCAGCGCAATTCGCGTATCGAAAGCAAATGAAATAGAACGAATCCGGCCATTTGACGAGCGTAATTTAACGGCTTGTGGGTTGAGTTCGGTCACCTTATAGTCGCGTACGATTGCGCCAGCATAGAGTGGGTAGATGTGCTCCCCCCAAATCAGATAACCGCGATAATCAGGTGCAATACCAAACACGGCAATGTAGCGAGGCTGCTCGGTAGAGTTAGGCCGCATAGAATCAAACGGTGGCAGGTGCGGGGCCCTGGGTTGTTGGGTGGGCGCGGAGTATGTTTGACTCAATTCATTTTTTAGTTTTTGCAGTTTGAGTTGGCTTTCTAACTGCATGAGCTCGTTGATTGTAGGTCCGGTTTGAGCACTGGCAGCACTGAAGGCATTTAACCAATATAGTGAAATTGGCATGAGTCTCGCTAGGATATGGCGCTTGTATGATCGATTAGTCACGGGCATAAATATCTCCTTTAACCTGCAACATTAAGCTTGAGGCTTTGAGTGAAGTTGTGGGGTGAGAGTCTTGCAGTGTGAGAGAAAGTTGGGTGAGGCTGGCGCTGGCTGGGAAGGCTTCAAATAAAGCGATATTGTGCAGCGGCCCATGGATCTCCCAAGCTGCAGATTGGATTGAATCGAAGAGTGCGCTGGGCGGCATGCCTGCCGGTACGCCATAAGCACGGAAATTCTCAATCTTAGTTTCAGCGACTTGTTGCATGCGTTGTAATTGCGAAATGAAAGTTAAGCGAAGTGCGCGCTGGCTTGGCAAGTTAGGCAGATGTTGCTGTAGGCTCATGGTCGGAATGCTGGGCAGCGCCATGCTTACCTGTAAGTATTGATCGCTGACGGTGTCGATCAGCTCAGCTTCATGGTGTGTTGCCGCTTCGACAAAAGTCTGTGGCGTGGCTTGTGGTAGCTTGCGTTCGTAGTTCAATAAGCATTTTGGTGCAGGCAGATGTGCAGTACAGTCTATGCGGCGTAGATGCCAACCGCCTACGGTAAGCGGTAGCGCCTTTGCCCACTCAAACCAAGCGCTTATCGTGGCTGGCGCACTCAGCAATGGCTGATTGAGTGCAGTGCTGGACGGTACGGGTGGTTGGGCCGTAGCTAGCGTGGGCGCCGTGGTTGCGGCGCGTTTATTGTGCCAGTGCGTGTAGCCAGTATAGAGGGCGCTAGCCATACCTAGCGCTATGACTAGCCATAGCATATAGGGACGAAATACACTGCGCCGCGGCTGATACATACGGGAAGTCGGGCCCGCAAAGCGCGCTAATTCAGTTAATTGGAATGGGTTACAGTCTGCCAGCGCGACATTTCCGAGTAGCGTGTAGTCGTGGTCACCGCATAATTCTACAAACTGTTGAATGAGTTGAGTCAACTCTGCGCTAGACAACCCCACTTTATCAAAATTTTTGCCGCTCGCAGTCGCGCTTCCCCACGGCCGGCCGTGAAAAATCCCGCATAGCGAATGGGTCCCGGCTTGATCCCGGATGGCGAATAGTGCGTTTGGGCCGCAACCTGGCACGGTTGATAGGACATGCGCTGCGGCGTACACGGGTTGATGGCGCAGCGGGGTAGGCAAGATTCCGTGATACAGGCCGATGAGCGGTGTTGCGCCATCTTGCCAAATCAACGTTGCGTTGAGTTTATCCGCCTCAGTCAGAGCGAGCGCCTCGTAAGATTCTGTGGCGCTGAGCAAGGGCTTCCAGCATAGGCCAAAGGCCAGGTGTTTGCCGTTAATTGTAATGATATGCATTAAATATCATCCTGAATTATGGCCGATATGACAATCAGAGTTGTGCTGCGTTGACGGCTTGCGCTGGTTGACCCTCCGCTGAGCAAAGGCATCTGCTCACCGAGCGTTCTGCGCCGAAAATGATCATCAAAGCGCTCAAAGCCGGTAAGGACAATGGTCGTGCCGCTGCGTACGGTAGTGTGTAACATCGCTCCTTGGCGATCGATGTTAGGCAGTTGCACGGATTGGTTTTGCGGGCCTGCTCCAGCATCGAAACGATCGAGGCCGGTGAGCATCGAATCTTCAATCGAAAAGGTCAAGTCGACCGTATCTTTGCTGGTCGCATTGGGATAAATCAAGAGTTTTAAGCCGGTTGAGATCTGGCTGGTCTTAAGACCAGGCACACCCGGCGCGCCCCCTACCGTTGAACCTGCGGGCAAGGCTTCTGAGACGTAAGAAAAAGCATTGCCAATGTCATAGCTCATGGGTTGTCGGTTGCGAATTGTCAGCGGTAGTTCAGTCGACGATTGCACGCGCCCGATCTCGCTTAAAGCATGAATGATCGTTTTGGAGTTATTCAATGCCCCCGCTAGAATATTGAGATTCAAACCACTGGCATGAGAGCCCGCTAGTGAGATGGGTGAATGAGTTGTGAGTTTGAAATCAGGTAGCTTAGAGAGGGCCTGGGTGAGCGCCATATTCCAATCGATGCTAGCTGTGCCGGTGTCATGGGTGAGCACTTGGATTTTTTGTAGTTTAAGGAGTACACGTCGCGACAGGATATGAATTTCGCGGGTGATGATGTCATCCGCGCGTTCTACAACCTCTTTGGTGTCAGTGAGGGTGAGTGTACCTGTTGCCGCGTTGGTTGCAATCGAACCGGCACGCGTCATCAGTGTTTCGATGCTTTGACGCACTGAGTCAAGTTCATTAATCTGAGATGCTTCGCGCTTAGCTGTAGAGTTAGCGTAAGTATTTTGTGGCAGTAACGTAGCGTTAGTATTACTGGATTGAACCGTACTGCCCTGAAACGCAGTAGTGAAAGACATTTCTCCCGCTGAGCCAGGAAGTTGCCAGATTTTGGTGAGCATCCGGTAAAAACGAATCGCGCCGCGTACTTCATCATAGCGCCAGTTGATGGATAAGCGCGTGGCGATCAGATCGAGCATTTGATTCAGAGGTATTTCAGCCGGTTGAAACTCAACCTGAGGGAACGCGTCGAGCGGGCTTGCTGGATTTAAGCTGGCAAACCCTGGAGGGGGATGGTGTATGAATGGATTGGATCGTGCTGGGGCAAAAGGCGCACCTGCTTTATAAGGGGCGCTATGGGCTGTTTGCCGCTCGGCGTGAGCGCTTTGTGCGCGTGGCAAGAGCATTGAGGCGGAGAGGTAAACATCTGGCTCGATCTTAACTGGAATACCCGTTGCCAGGGTGATGCGTTCGGCGGCTAAATTCAAAGGGACCGTTTTTTCTGGGAACATCACGGCGGTTTTGACTCCTTTGCGCAGTGCATAAGGTAAGGTCACTTCGCGCGCGAGAGGTACGGGGTTGCCGACTAAATAAGGTAGATTGACTTCATCATTGACCGCGCTTTGCGGTTTGCCGTCATGCATCTGGGTCAAGAGTGTTGTGCGTAATCGTTGCGCTTTGGCTTGAGCCTGCTCGATGCTGGTGCGGGTTTTTTGTACGAGCTCAGGTGAGATGCAGCCACTTAAGATAAACCCGGCGAGCGTCACAAAAATGAGGTAGCAGAAATTTTGCATAGCGGATTTGGGAGGTTTACTGATGTGGGTTACAAACGGTTGTTTTACGCACCACGCGCACGACACGGTTCGCATAAAAGCACGGTTTAATCTGGTATTCGGTTAACGCTGTGCTGCCTAGTACGCGGCGTACGGCTTCCTTAAAATTACTGTGGCTTTGGTCTTCGGCTTGAATCGGAATATCATGGTTTACATCCCATACTAGATGCCAACTCTCTATTTGCGCCCAGCGCGTAAGGAGTTGCCGTAAATTTTCATCAGAGCGTTTGACTTGCCACAGCGTAGGGGCGGGCTTTTGCGATTCTGGTTGAGTTTTTGCAGGTATTTTGGCGGCGTTGGTGGGCAAAAATAGTGCCTGTGGCGCTACGGTTTTTACGGTTTTGGCAGGCCAAGCGGTCGCCATATGCAGTTTGGAATTTTTGCGCCAAGCCTGCGCGTGCTGCCGGCCTAGACGAAAATGCAAACGTGATTCAAGCTGGTTGAGCACAATGTAAGGCGATTCTACGCGCCAATGCAGCAGAATTTGCCCATCCGGTTTGTCAGCCAAAATGACGGGTGTAGGGAAGCCTTTGCGAAATTGTAAATAGAGTTTCTGGCCGTTATCAAAGACTTGGAGTGGAGCAACCTCCGGCGCTCCTGAGATATGCCAGTCGAAATGATAGGTTGTAGGCGTTTGCGTTTGGGGCTTAGACTCTTGGATCGGGGAAGCATACAGTCTTTGGCTTGAGTCGTATAAAAAGCTCAGTAGTAACGCAGGCATGATCAAAAGCGGCATAGATAAATTTTTCATAGAACGCCTTCGTAATTGGCAACTACAGCGGGAGGAAGCACCATATCGCGCGCGACCATAATGGTGATTTTTTCACCCGGCGACAAAGTGAGCGTAGGCTTAATGTTTTGGTGATGATCGAGCATGCGCCGCGCGATGTCCGAAAGTGTTTGTGCGGCGGTTTGAGAAAATGTTGAGGGCAATGCTGAGCCGCTAACGTTGATCGTCACATTAGGCGGTGCCGATGGTTGGCGGCCAGCCCAGGCCGCAATGCCTGCGACTAGAAAAGCCTGGCTGAATTGGCGCAGAAAATGGTGGTTTGCATGAGCGGGCAAGCCAGATGAGCCACTGCGGTCGGTGGCTGGGACACCGCTAATATCTAAGTAGGCTCCGCTCGGGAAATTCATGCGATTAAAGGCGATGAGCAAGCGGCTTTGACCCACTAACACATCGGCGTTACTGACTCCTACCAAAATAGTGCCACGCGGAATCACCTTGAAATGGCCGCGCACGCTGTCATAAATATCGCGTGTTACCATGGCGCGCACCGTCCCGGGCAGGTCGCTGTTGACACTTTGCAGGGTTACCACGGGGATCGGTTCGCCCATCATCAACAGATAAGGTGAGGCGGCGCTAGTTGGCATTAGAGGTTGGCTACTGGTGTATGTGTTTTGGTGGCGTAGCCAGTGTTCGTCACGACTGACTGCCGGGGCAGCACTAGCGTGCTGGTTGAGTAGTTGCTGCAAAGCCGGGTGAGTGTGGGGGGCAGCAAGAGGTGCGCTGGCTATGGGCGGCAACGGCGCAAGCGGGTTTGGATGCTCTGGATGATTCCCTAACACACGGCGCTCTTCCGCTTCGTAGACTGCCATATCCGTGTCTTCGTTAAGCGCGGCGCGGGCCCGTTCAAGAGTGAGTTTTTGTTCGTTGCTTAAAGGGGCAAAGGGGGTGTTTGGGGCGGGTATGTTATATGCCGGAGGTAGGGGAGGTGCGACCGATGGGGGGCCCTCGGGTTTGATTTTGTCTTGTTGTTTGGCGTGATAGGCGCGCTCGGCCTGTTGGCGTAAGGCCGAGCGTATATCGTTGGCGTTTCCAGCGGATTGCATCCGGTATTCAGCATGGTGTTGCAAGGTTTCTCGTTGCGCGGGGATTTGGGCTGTGCCAGTGAAGCGGCGCGTCATCACGATAACTAACATAGATAGCATTAATACCGTCAGTAATACTTGGACGAGATTGCGTTTAACGCGCTGGCTTTGGCGCGGTATGGAGGAATTCGAGAGGAAGGGAGGCGCCATTTAATGTTCCCACAAATGATTGATTTGTGTACCTGTCGAGCACCCCCAAAAACTGCAGGCCCGGCGTTGGTTGTGATAGATGCGGACTTCATCTTTGCCGAGTTTGAGCAATGCGCCATGCTCAAGCATTTGCCGGATGACAAAATAATCGCCCTGCACCATGAAATTAGCCAACTCCACTGCACCATCTTGAGCCAACATAAAAATGGCTGGAATTTCTTGAGTAGCGGGCATTTTTAGCCAAGTGAAGCGACCATCGTCAAAGACTGCAAGCGGCTTGAATGGCGCTTTACCTTTAACGGTATAGTCAAAATTGGCGCGCTCCAAATTGAACGGCAGCTGCGTACTTGTCTGATGAGATGGGTTGCTTGGGGCCATTTCAGACAAGCGGGCGGGTGAGGGTTTTTTGGGCAGTTTGGCGTTATTTTCTGCGTTATTCGTGGTTTCAGGCGTAAATCCATCTAGGGGATCGCTTTCATGATGTTGCCAAGATACGCGTTGATAATATTGATCTGCATTTTGTTTGAGCATCAACTCATAACGACGTTTGTTCGTGATAATGGTGGCTGTATTCGCAAGCCCCGCTAGCTTGGGCTGGATAAAAAAGTCGCGCCGCGTCACGGCGGTTTTACGATGCCAGCTTTTAGGGTCGGCTAGATAGATGCCAATGATTGTTTCATCTTCTTCAAACTCAAGATGCGTGAGCCGTCCGGTTTGCGTCAAAATTGGATAGGTGTAGTCTGGGTCGTACGGATATACGACTAATTTAGGATCAAGCGTTGCCGGTTCGGCCCGCATGAGCTCTGGCGGTGAGCTTGGAATCGCCGGATGGGTTTTTGCGGCGTGTGTGGTGCTCAGGAGTAGCGCCGTTAATAATGCGACGAGCGGCGAGTAAAGAGATCGCTTGCTATGCTGGAGCAATTTCATGATGCGGATTGAGTTGAAGGGCTGGGACCGTAATAGGGGGTGAGCGTGAAGTGGGTCACCATTAGGCCGATTGGATTGGTTCGCCGTTGCTGTTCGTCAAGGCGTTCGGGGGCTAGGATGAGATTCGCCGTTAACATTTTTTGCGCGCGGTTTGTCTCAATGCCATCGATCCGTTCAATGAGCGTTAGGACCATATAGGCGACCCCTCCTTCTTTAGCATATGAAGTCGAGTTTTCTACTATTTCTCGGGTTAGGCCAGGCTGCTTGGCGATCCGCTCGGCGACGCGATCAGTCTGCGCAAAATATTCAGTGAAAACCTTGGTTGCTGCGCCGATTGTCCAGGCCGCCGCGGCGGGTATATCGTTTTCTTGAGTTTGCTTTTGATCTGGCTTGATCGAAAGCATATGAGTTGCCCAAATGCGCAGAAAATAGGTGATATTGGCGGCAGTGGGTGTAAATTGTTGGGCCACTCGAGAAGACAAATAAACCGCTCCAGAAGCTTCATCATGTTCGATAAAATAAGGTCGTGGGCCAGCGTTTTTGAGGAGTTGCATCAGTGCAATGGCTTCAATTAAGGCCAATATGAAAAATCCTGTTGCGGCTAAGCGTGCCCATTTGGCATTCAGTAGCGGCTTCTGAAAATAAGCAAACCAGGCATGGTTGGCGGCTAATGTTGCGCCAGGATGAGGGGTGTCTGTCTGAGAGGACTGTTTTGAAAAGGGCATCGTGGCGAAGTTCCTATGCTTTAGCGCTGGCGGTGGACCTAGCCATCTGGCTAGGTCCAAACCTCGGCAAATTAAGTGCGCTATGGCCTGAAATAAGGCACTGAGCAATCTGTGGCACTTGCCACATCATGTAGGCTCCCACGCTACCGGTGAAGCCAAGTCCAAGCATTGTTAGGCAATGAAGATCGAGTTGAGAACTGACATGAGGACCAACGCCTGCCCCTAGCTGTAAAACTAATTTCTGTATGGCCGGATTGATTCCAGCTTGGACAATCGTTAACATGAGCCAAGCAATCACTTTGTATAAGCCCGCAACGATGATGAATCTTAGCCAGCCGTTAAACAAAAATTCAGTGGCAGGAAAAATATACCAAGGTAATAAAATAGGACCCAGGCAAAAGCCAATTGCCAGCAAGAAAGAGGACATTTGGGCGACGAGCATAAAGGCGATGGCCATTTGGGTGACGGCCAGCACCGCAATGACTTTGAATATAAATGACAATAAGACAAACGATAAATTGCGTAATGTGTCGAGCCAATGGTTTTGATGGTTATGAGCACTGTGGCTAAGGTGGCAAATTCGTTGGTTGCCGGCCAACTGCGCGCCATCGTCGGTGAGTTTGGGTAATTCTTCGCAGACACTGGTTGCGTCAGCGCGGGTCAGCGAAAAAATCGTTTGGGCGGCGTTCCATAGGGTCCGCACGGTGTCGGCTGGAGTGGCGCTATGGAGGCTAATTTGCTTGGCAGTGCGCTCCATATTGCCAATGAAAAAATCGCGTACGGTACTTGTCCAAGCCGTTAACATCAAAAGAATGATGGCAACTTTAACTAACAAATTTAACTGGTTAACGAAATAATCGATGGTGGAATCCGCCAGCATCCACATCAGGGTGTACCAAGTCGCCATTACAAGACCCAGCGCTAACAGCAATTCAATTCCTTCATGAATAAATTTTCCGTATAGCTCAAGGCCAGTTTTTTGCATCAGCCGGAAGAGTTCGTCGACAATGCCAAGTGGATCGTTTGCATTCATGCGAGTTACCTTATGCCAGTGGTGCAATGTAAAACGATGACAAAAAGCAAGCCGGCGAGTGCCAAGATTCCCTTTGGCAACAACGTGGGTTGCTCTAGCGTTAGGCGGCAACAGGCCCAGGCAAGTGATAAGCGTGGTTTATGAAAACCTCGCGGCGCGCGCAATTCTTCTATGGCAGCCTGAGAGGAGGTGCTTGCATAACGTTGATAGGCGCGCTGCAACCGAAAAACCTCGTTGCGGTCGTAGCATAGTTGATAAATCACCCAGCGCAAAAATAAAGGCATCGCTCGTTTTCTCAACGGTTTAGGGGTGTTCTTGCAGGACATGGAATGGACCGTTCTGGATAAGTTGGCGCTCATGTGTATCGAGTTGGCGTGCTTGCGCTTGGCGCGCCTGAATTAGATTTAAAAGAGCGCGGTTGCTCCATTCATGGGCTTGCTGATCTTTGTTTTGCATGGTTAATTGGCGCTGCATCAAGGCGCGTAATTCGAGCATTTCAGATGCTAAGATGGAGGCTTGTTGGTTGAGTAGCTGGAGTCCCTGGATGGTGCTCGTAATACCTGGAATTTGACTGGATAGGGTATGTACGCTGCGCGCGCGGTGTGCGAGCGTATCTAATGCCGCTAGATCTTGCCGCCATTGACGCTGATAAAGGTGATCTCGACTTCTGGCTAAATTGCTATGGGCTGCTAGCCATTGTTCCGGAGTCAGGTGCAACTGGGTGATTTCGCGTAGGCTACGTTTAAATAAAGCGCGTGTTTGATGGGTCGCTTCTAATAATGACTCAACCGAATGGGCAAGTTGCATAAACATTTGCAATTGATCTCGCCAGGGAGCCATAATTTGCTCTAAAGCATGGGCTGGAAGCTGTACCAGATTTTGCAGCATCGCCATATATTGCTGCACGCGCGTAATGTGCGCTGTAATATTTTGCGTCACCATCGCGCTTTGTTGGCTGACGCTTGCCAGCAGCTCAAAGTGGTTCATGATCTGGGTTAATTCAGTGGCACCTCCTATCGTTGCCCCAACGCCCCCGCCTGCTAGCGTAGGTTTTGCCGAACCGAGCGCGATGCTGCACACTAATATGCGCAAGCAATGTTTATGTAATTTAGCGAGCCGCATGAGTCATCTCTTCAAAATAGCGGGCCCGCCAGGCGGGGTGGCCTGAGCGGTAGTGACGCTCGAAGATTGCTTGCGCACTCAGCTCGCTGCGGAGTACGGCAAGTGTGCGAATATCTAAAGTAAGTGAAATGCGGCGCGCAAATCCATTTTTTTGGGTGATGAAGTAGTCGCGTTTGCGCGTCCCTTTTTCAATCCCTTGGATCTGGCCCGCATGTAACCCTAAACCGGTTTCAAGTGCTGCGCGTTGTGACGGATTGAAGCTGCCGCTAGGAGGCAAAAAAATACAGGTTGGCACATTGTCGCGTAGGCTTGGATAGACGGGGGAGTGCAGGTAACTTTCCGGGGATTGCGTATCCATCCAGACGCTACCGAGCTTTTTGCGCAAGGTGCTAATCCAATCCACGATTTTGTTGGCAAAGCGTGGGTTATCGAGCAAATGCCAGACTTCAGGTAAACCGATAAAGGTTGGCGCTATAACGCCGTTTAGCCGGTTCACGGTTAGCGTATCGTCAAGCTTGTAAAAACATAGATCGAGCAGTGGAGGAGCGACTAAAGGGTTGTGAATAATTTTGCCGACTTCTATGCCAATCAGGCTGGTAGCGGCGAAGCTATCTTCAAGATTGTCAAAGTAATGGGCATACACACCGTCGCCTACCCATGACGCCAGTTGCTGCTTGAAGGGTCCATCAGAGAGTTGGCTATAAATCGCACACAGGCGCCAAAGCGAGCGATCAATATTGCGGGTTGCGCGCAAAACGTTGAGCAGCTGCATGTCGTCTTGCGCGCTAGGCTGATAGCCGCGTAAGCTGCCTAGAAATAAAATCCAGTCTTTGAGCCATTCTAAGTGGCGTTCATGTGCGAGTAAGGCGATTGGATTAAAACTGGCGCTCTCTCCACGTTCTGCAGCAACATCTAAATAAGCACCGCCTTGCATGAGCACAGGGATGCGAGAAGAATAGTCTTTATCGAATAAATAGACGGTTGCCCCGGTATATTTGCGAAACAGGGTCCAGCTCAGATTGAGAAACGAGGTTTTGCCAGAGCCGGAATCGCCGCATAGCAGCACATGCCCGACATCATCAAAATAGCCGGTGAAATGAAAAGGCGTGCCATATTCGGTTGGGAAGGTCGCTAAAGCTGGGCAGTCGAGGCCCATTTCCTGGCTGAGATGTAAGTTATAGCGTTCTCCTTGCGCGACCGTGCGCAGCGGTGCGAGCCGTGCGAGCACCTGCGCATCAATAAAAGCCCAGCGCGCGCACTCACGCCACATGCCGGGAATGGTCACGCTAAAAGCTGAGAGTGCATGGAGTTTTTCGCGCACAGGTGTGAAATGGGCAGCGCGCAAGATGGCTTCAGCCGTTTTACAGGTGGCGCTTGCTTGCGCATAGGCGGTCCGTTCGGCGCTGGCAGATTGAGCAACGTCCGGTCCGCCCGCTTCAAATACGGGTGACCAGGCCAGAATGGTGAGGTTATACCAGCCGTATGCTTGTTGTCCCATTGACACTTCGCCGTGCAACGCATCCGTTTCGCTGGCGGCTTGGGCGCGGGCCAAGTTGTGCCGTACCGATTCAGAATGTCCTTTTTTTAAAGCGGCGCTGAGCAATCCTCGCAGATCCAGTTGCCGGTTATCGTGATACTTGCGCATACTGTTGATAAAGCGTTCTGCGTGGGCCCGACTGGCGAGGCGATAAACCTGGCTGATGGTGAGTTCTCCATGAATTTTGAGGAGGTCGTCAAGGGTCGTGGGCGAGATCTGGTCAGGCCAGTTTTCGCGGGCCACTGGGATGCTGAGCGCAAGTGCGTAACGTTTGCGGCTATTGCCTTCAAAGGATAAAAAATCATGGCCCGGGATGACTTCTGTATCAGGCAGTGCGAGATCCAGAAAAGGGTGGTCGGATATATCCACGTCGGTTTGATTTTCTGCACAAGGGGAGCACGTGGTATGTAAGAACGCACCCAATTGAGTGCTGCTTAAACGACTGCATTTCAGATTAGGTAGGCCTGCTAGCAAGTGGTCTAATAATGCTTCAAATTCTTCTATTTGATGGCGTAACTCATCGGCCGTATAGGCAAATGCGTACTGATCAGAGAAGGTGCCACGCAGCGCTTGCCAGAGGGCTTTGTAAAGCGGTAAACCATCATGTGATAAAGCATGTGAGAGCCTGCCTGAGAAGCGATCTAGACCGGCGTCAGGTGGGCGGACAATCGTCAGGTAGTGACGGTTTAAGTGACAGCCACTTTGCGCAAAAGCGTGCCGCCGTTCATCGTCGACAATTTGAGCATATAGATCGGGTAGTGGTAGTGTGTCATAGTCACTGATGCGCCGGCGATGTACGGTCCACCAGAGGGTGAGCGGTTGACGGCTTAGGCTAATTAGAGCTTGGGTTAAATCTCCAATCAATTTGAGCATCTCGCCCGCCGTGATGCTGTCGGTATCGGGGCCGCTATATTCGAAAGTAGCGAGCAATGAAGAATCTTTACACACTAAAGTAGATGAATTGCACGCAAATAGCCAGGGCACTAATTCGGAGCAAGCACGAGTTCCAAAGCTGCGGCGCTGGCTTGGCGGCTCTTGCTCAAACGCACTTGTTTTGGATGGCTTAAGTTTTAACATAGGTGTTTACGAGCAAAGCCCAATGGACGCTGATTGCGTCTTTGTAGGAGCTGCTGACGCGGCTCGTAGTAGTCCGCTTGGCGGCAGTATTTGAGATAAATATCGATCAAATCAGGATCGCGTTGGCTGGCGAGCCAAATGCTGCAGTAGCCTGGCAGCGCTACGAGCAGAATCCAATAATTGTGTAATGTCGTGGCGACCAAAAGGACGAGAATCAGGAGCAGCCCGAGCATGCGTTTATCCACTGCGAGTAAGCGCTTGCGTTCAAGCAGAACTTTTTTAACTTGGGCATTAAGAGATTGGTTTGAGCTAGGCATAAATAGTGTGTTGCGGTTTTATATTTAACTGCAAACCGGAGAGCGGCCAAAGATGGTTGTCCAGAAAATCGGGAGGTTAAAGATCACGAGCGTTGCCGCTACGATGCGTAGCATCCATAATTTAATCGAAGATGATTTGTCATCTAGCATCCATAAAATGATGGCGAGAGCGCATGAACCGATACTGACAAAGGTGATCAGTTCATCATCGATAACTTGTTTATAGAAGCGGCATAACCCTCCGCCCCAAATCCCGGCGTAAGCATAAGTTGACCAGGTGCATAACAGCCAAGGAAGAAAGATCATGTGTGCTCCAGATTTGGGTTTATTGAACCGTGTCATACGCTGTGGCTTCTTGTTGAATTTTGGAAAATAGCAGGCGGGTTTGATAGCGATGGTTTTCGATGCCGAGGATTTCCCGGATCTCCCAAGGGCCTCTTAGAGCGCCTAAGCGCTGTGTTTGCACTACATAGCGGAAAGTGGCTGCAATGTGTTGGCGTAGATCGGCTAAAGGCCAGGTTTGTGCTTCAGGAGCCATCCGTACCAAGGTTTCAAGGCGGGTGAGTGCTGATTGACAGGAGTCGGCATGAAATGAAACGACTGAACCCGGGTGACCGGTATTGAGCGCATTCAGCAAGTCAAATGCCTCGGCACCTCGAATTTCACCAATGATGATGCGCGTAGGTCGACAGCGTAGAGCCAGCTGCACGAGCTCGCGTATGTTCGCGCCTTGCGCTGGGTGCGTTTCAAACGATACATAATTGGGAACGTAGACTTGCAGCTCACTGGTATCTTCAATCGTGATCAGTCGGTCCTCTCTTGGGATGACTTCGATTAATGCGTTAAGTAGTGTGGTTTTGCCGGATGAAGTTGCACCGCAGACCAGCAAATTTTGGCGCGTATGAATGACCCACTCAAAGAACTGCTGTAGCGCTTGGCCGCCGGTTTGCATGGCGCGGCGCAAAGCTGGATTCAAAGATGTGGTGGGCGGCATCGGGTGTAATGAGTGTTGCGAGGCTTGTGGCCAGGCGTCAAAAGCCCCGTTCTGCACATAGTGCTGGAGACCTAGATGGTGTTCGCTATGTTTGCGGATACACAGCATTGGACCGTAGATCGAAACGGGTCGGCGCGCGGTGGCGATGCGCAGACCCGGTAACCAACAGTCCATCATCAATGCATCTGGCTTATGGTTTAAATTGGCCAGTAAAGTAATGGCGGCCTCAAGACCCGTTTCAGTCAATTTTATGTCGTTCAGATAAAGCGTACTGCCGTCACGCTCAAGCCAAATATTGTCATAACGATTGATCATGACTTCCTGCACATTTGGATCATCGAGTAAGTGGCGAATAGGCCGTAAATGTTCATCCAGAACGTGTTGGGCTATCTGAGCAGCGGATTTATCCATGTCTTGCATTTTCTAGGGCTTCAAAAAAACCCGCCGAGCGGGGATCACACCCGGCGGGAAAGACCTGTCGGCGCAAGAGGAAGCGACCGACAAGGTGTAATTTAGAAAATGGATTGGCCGCTGTCTGTAGTTTTCCTGCCCAGCTTATTGATGCGTTGTGCAGGCAATTTTTAAAGTTTATGGTTATTTGATAACCACAGGTAATGAAAAAGAGCGCTTGGCCTGGCGCTGAAGTTTTTCAAAAAGATCAGGGAAAACAATGAATTAGAGCATTGAATCAAGCTGAGGGAATAGAAATAAAGATCTTCAAAGCTGCTTAAAAAAGACGATAAGGAAGCAGCAAAACTTTACAGCTTAATAGCGTGCAGCAGTTTTTGTCACTGAGTTGAGTGCACGGCATATCAGCATTGTGTGCATCCAGGTTTTGGCTCGTTCAGGTTTTTTGGCTACGGTGAGATTTTTTATTGTGCTGACATTTCGTTACTCTGTCATAGTGAACTGGCTCGGCAGCTCGAGCGTGTCAAGGCGCAAATATCTTTGATTAAATCAGCGTCTCTATATAAACTCCTTAGAGATTATATTCGTTGGTGTTTTTGTGAAAAATACTATACTTTGTTTAGCGGAGTATATTTTGTTTCTTATTAGAATTTAATTAGATCACCATGAATTGAGGTAAAGTAGAGTCGAGTCGTTAGTAGAGGATAGCGAGTTCTGTAAAGAAAGGGGTAAAGTGCGATGAAACGAATCTTTTTATCTATATTGATAGTATTTTTTTCCTTCGTAGGGTGTGGCGAAGGAGAGAAAGAGATACATGATAATTGGGCGAAATTAGAATATTGGCGGACTCTTGGGCATCCAGGAGAAAAGCGTGGAGAAGCTGTCCTACGTATTCAGCAGTGTCATGATTGCCTGGTATTAGATCTTAGTAATCTAAATTTGACAGAGTTGCCAGAAATATTGGGCGATTTTGATAATTTAAGAAGCGTTCTTTTTGTAAATTTGGAAAATAATAAATTACGTGAATTTCCAAGTTCTGCTCAAAATCTTAAAAGATTATTTAGGTTAAATATATAAAATAATGAAATTATAGAGTTTAGGAATTTCCCTTCTGGGGTTGATAGTATTATTATCGATATTAAAGGTAATCCAGTATCAAGTTTAATTAAAGAGAAAATCAATTCTGATTATAGTAATTCCTCTGGTTCAAGTGATTTAGGAAATTTTATTCTAGAGGGAGATGCGAAGAATCAAATTGATGCACTTATTGCGCGGCGTTGCCTTGTTAAGATGATCAAACTTTTGGAGATCTATCCCGCCAAAGAAAATCAATCTTTTGAAAATTGGGCTACTCATATTACTACCGCAAACGCATCCACATTTTCAAATTTCCTCTTGAGGTTATTTGACACAGCGGATGCTAAATCTAGCGTGGGTTTAGAACGCCTTAAGCAACGTCTGCGTCGCGTGCTTCTGGAGCTAGTGGCACATGAAGACTTAAACTCTCTCTGCTTTTATCTTGCAAACGAGGCTTTGGAAACTTGTGGTAATAGAGTGAGCCTAGGGCTGAATCATATTGAACAGGTATTTCTTAATGCAAAAGTTAAACGCGATAAGATTAGTCAAAATGAAATGGCCGACATTGTCATGCAACAATTCCGTTTAAATAAACTTGAAACAGTCATATGTGAAAAATTCAAGCATTTACCATCCTCTACTCAGGTTGAAACATATCTTGCGGTTCAGATTAATTTAAGAGATTTGTGGGGTTCACTGATTCAAGAGCAAGATATGTTGTACCCAAGGTTGTCAGGCATTTCGGCTCCGGAAATGGGTGAAATAAGACAGTTATTGGAACGCGTGGGGCGCGGGGCTGAGCTTTTAAATTTCTTCACGCATCATGAGGCTTGGCGAAGCTATCTGGAAAGAGAATATTTTGAAGAATTTGAGAGCTATAAAATCGAGTATAAGAGGCTATTGGAAGCTTGGGCAAAAAAGCCTGCAGATATGACGCAGGAACAATATGATGAAGGTATAGTTAAGGTAAAGGTCCAACTAGATGAAAAATTACGTGATATGTACATAAATTTTACTAAGCAAGAGGGCATTGCTTTGGGCATACCTTTTTAGAAGAAAATTTATAGAGAAATATGCTTGGAACTCGATTTTTCTACAAAGAATGCACTTTTGAAAAAGTATTTTTACTTAAATATAGAATATATCTTTTATAAAAAAATTTGCAAACAAAAATAATTTGTATATATTGAGAAAATTGCTTCGCGTGGTAAAGGAGCAATAGCTAGTGAGTACCGTTTTTAATTTCTCTAAACCTAAGGAGATCGAGATGGGTGCTGTAGAAAGTGTTTTGCGTGAAGTGGAGAAAGTGACGATAAGACCTTTGGGAGAGGTGGCGCGTACCGTAGAGAGAGAAGCAATAAGACCTTTAGGAGAAGTTGCGCGTGATGTAGAAAGAGTGACAATAAGACCTTTGGGGCAAGTTATACGCGGCACTGAGAGAGCCGTACTCAGACCTGTAGCAGGGCTTGCAAAAGAGAGCATATTGCTGATGGGGCGAACTTTAGATTTAATTAAGCCAGACGTAGATATACCCGCTAATACAGATATGCCAGCCACGGAGGCAAAGATAAGGGAACAGGCAAAAGAAGAGTTCAATAGAACAGAAGCAGATTATTCGAAAGTGCAAGGGGACATCAATGAGATCATTGCACAGACGCCAGCAAGTGACGCAGAAACGCTCAATCTTTTAGGTAAGACTTATGAGCTACACGCCAAAATACGAGAGAAGACAAAAGACCCTTAAGTGACATTACGCGTGAATTAGATCGAATATTACAAGAATTTTCATCAGAAAATCTGACTCCTGGACTAATGACGGCAGCAGAGCATTTAGAAAGGATCGCATGTGATTTAAACCGGTCATTAATGACCCCTGTAGGTGCTTTTGCAAGTAAAGCAATATTACTGATGGCTCGTCTGACGCATTTGGTTAAACGTGTTGAAGAGAAAATAAAATCTGGCGCAGATCTGGAAGTTGAACAAAGTATTTTAGAAGCAGTGATGGTAGATACAGTCCAACTGCAAAGAATCATAGATGATGCAAGGTCAGCTATGCCACTCTCTGCAAGAGAAGATCTGAAGGCTCTAGATGATTTAAGCGAGGAAGCTAATAAAATCCGAGAGACGATAGAGTATCTTCAGGGCAGTATTGAAGTTGTTCAAGACAACGCGGCGCTCGTTGAAAAAAATAAAGTCCTTAAGCAAAAAATCAGTGCGTTAAAAAATAAAATTTTAGACAAAGCATAACGTGCAGCCGAGCATTAATCGAAGTTTTTCAAGAAATTGCAGCTTTTTTCTGCGCGCTTTGCTATATGCCTGGAGAATCCGATTATGAATCCCATTCAGAATACGTCTCAGCCATTTCAGTCATCTTCATCCATTCGCCAACTGACGACGCCCCTGGCAGATACCCACGAGTCTGCGCTTGAAAAAGACGCATGCCCGACAACTGAGCCAAAATGGACGATGGTGCGTGGCCCGCAACCACAGAGCGACTTAACGCTAAAGATGGTTCTGAATGAAGTCACTGGAGAGATGCCATCCCAGCCTAATCGTATCGTGAAGATTGCTGGGCAGCCGGCTGAAATGTCTTGTATTAATGCTCATGGCCTATCTTACTGGGGTTACCGTTTTTTGAATAATGGTCACATTGCGTTGACAACAGGTTCGCCGATTTGGGGACAGAACGGTGATCTTGAAACACTGCGTGTAGCTGAAGGGCAAATTACAATCCGCTCTGGGGCAAAACTAAAGCTGCTTGAATCACTGGATTTAATTGCCTATAGCATCAAAATAGAAGGCAAATTACAGGCTAAGCGCATTCATTTATTAAGCGGAGCCAACTGGCTGAATTACACGAAAACTGGCTATTGGAAGAATGTAGTTGGCCCGCTTACTAATTCCAACAAAACACCTGATTTAGGCCAGCTGACTCTAAACCAGCACGCTAAAGTACGTGCTGAGAAAGAACTCTGGGTTTCGAGTTCGGGTGACATAGTGAATCGGGGTAGCCTGCATACAAATCATGGCGATTTGAGCTTGAGTAGCGCCGGTCATTTCAATAATGACCATGGTTTGGTCAATATTGCAGCGGGGACTGGAGCACTCACAATAAACGTTGCAGCTTTAAATAACCAGAGCGGGTGCATCCTGCATCAAGGAGAGGGCGCAAAGGTTGAAATTAAAGCTACTTATTTGAACAGTCAGACTGGAGTCATTGGATCAAATAAAGATCTGGAGTTAAAAGCCTCTGCGCTAGAAGACCCTGGCATGATCAAAGCAAAACGTGATCTGTCGGTATCGTTACAGGAGGATTATACGCATACTGACTACCAAGCTTTGCAAGCAGGGCGTCATTTATCGTTTCAGACTAAGGGCAAATTAATTAACCAGAGCGCTTTGCATAGCAATGGGGAAATGCAAATTTCTGCAACGGAGATTGAGACCTATTCAGATTCTTCAATCGATAGTTCTAGTACCACGATTAAGGCTGAAAAACTCAAAAACCAAGGCGTGATAAGTGGCGGGGCGGTCAGGGCTGAGGCGCAATTCTTAAGTAATGAAACAGGCAAAATTGAAGCTTCAAGCAAAACCGGAACGTTGCTCGTTAAAGCTGATGAAATTAAAAATAGCGCAGCGCAGATGATCAACCGTGGTAACGGAAAAACACAAATTTCAGCAACTGAAAAAATCGAGAATATTCAATCTGGCGTTATTTTTGGCAAAGGTGAGACTCAGCTTACTGCTGCATCCATCGTCAATCACTCTGAGCCTCAAGATGTGAGCAAGACGAATATAGGCAGCATGATTGCGAGTTCAGGCTCTCTTACACTGAATGCGCAAAAATTAGAAAACCGACTTAGCACGATTTATCAAGGCGAGCTGACTGCGATACCGGTCGGCACGATGGCTGACAGAGGAAAAGCATGGATAGATGAGGTTAAAAAGCAGCAAACAGCGCAAGTGGGCGAGCAACTTACGTTGCTATTCGATAGAGACCCTGCAAAGCTTGAACTGAGAGTAGTCAATGAGTTAGAGAATGACAGCGGGCATATCGTGCACGTTGGCGGGGGTAATACACGGATTATTGCAGGGCAACTCAAAAATAACACCGTACTTGATAAGCCAGCTGAGTGGCCAAGCTTGGTAATCAGTTATGGAAATATTACGATAAATGCACAAAGTGTATTGAATGGCCAAGCTAATCAGATGTTGGCGGGTAAAAATCTCAAATTAGAGGCGGCCCATGGGAACTTCAAGGGAAGCACGGCAGTGGGGACTTTCGTCTCTTCGCGCAGGACATCTAATATGCCCAATAAAGAAGAAGTGCTTACACTCGCTCAAGGCGATTTTGTGAATAAAGGAATCATGCTAAGCGGAAAGCAGATGCTGATTCACGCTATCAATTTTGACAATCAAACAGAGGCACTGATTACGGGGTCTCAGGTATTGCTCAAAGCAGAAGCTACGTTGAATAATAAAGGGTTGATCTATGGCGACACGGTTGCAGTGGGTGCTAAGACCTTAATTAACTTTGAGACAAAATATACTGTCAATGGATATAAGCCAAGCGTCATTGCGGCGGATAAACGTCTGGATATAGGAGCTAATTGGCTTGAAAACAAAGATCATAGCCTGCTATTCAGTGGTGGCGATATGGCTATTGGTCTACAGCTTAATGCGCAAAACCAAGCAACGGATAAGGCGCAGCGCACCATTAACTCATCCGCTACGATGGATGCGGTAGGTCAACTTTCAATTGATACTTTTCGAATCATCAATAAAACTGCTTATTTCAAAACTCGAGAGCGGGTGATCGATGAGCAATTCATTGTAGAAGTACAACCCGAAGGGTCAACTCAGCGCTATCGCCTTGACCAACTGTCATGGGATGCCAGCCGGGGAGGCCGTCAAATGGTGACAGACGGAAGCGCTGCTCCTTTCGCTGACTATACTGAATACGGCTATATGCGAATCGTAAAAGATACGGTCGTCGAAGAATGCGCGCCTGCGACGATCCAGGCCGGTGGCGATATGAAATTGTCTGGCATGGTGCGCAATGACAAAAGCAAGCTGATCGCTGGCGGCAAAATTCTCCCTCTGGATGATACTTTCGAGATGGATCAAAATCGTGACGCGATTAACTTAATTACCCAAATAGATGTAGGGCTTTCCCGTTATACGCGCAGTGATTGGCGCGGCCATTTTGGAGGATGGGAGCGTACGTATAGTGGCTTTATCGACTATAGACTTCCTCCGATTACACAGCAGCGCAAGTTGGATCTCACGACTCAGGCAGAAGGTAGATTGGTTCAGCACAAAACACCTGATCTATTGAGAATACAAGCTCAAGATACGAATAGCTTAACGGTTCAGCCTTTACCTACAAGCGGCATGCATATTTTGCAGACTGCACTGGATCACCCTTTTTTAGTCGAGCTCGACCCACGTTTTAATCGTACTGACTTGCCTTTATCAAGTAATTACCTATTAAATCTGGTGGGTGTTAATCTGGGAAATGCACCCAAGCGCCTAGGGAGCGGTTTTTATGAGCAGCAACTTATACGCGATCAAAGCATTGCATTGGCGGGTCAATATGCACTGTCATATCAAAGGAGTCAAAGAGCTGAATATCAAGCTTTAATGAGAGCGGGCGCAGAATATGCGCGCCAGGCTAGCCTGCAATTAGGCATGCCATTGACAGCTGAACAGCAAGCGCTATTGCCCTATGATATGGTCTGGCTGGTGAATCAAACGGTTAGACTGCCTGATGGTTCGGAGCAAACTGTACTCGCACCGCGATTGTATCTTTCTGGCGCACGCATCCATGTACCGCGGTTAGGAGGTTCGGGTATCGCTGCTAGCGAGATTGATTTGACCAGCCGTGGCATGATTCAAAATGCCGGCACGATGATCAGCACAGGGAGTATCAATCTTAACGCGCAAAATATTGATAACCGACGCGGCGCAATCGTAAGCTTAGACAATATCTCTTTACATGCTAGCGAAGATATCGACAGCCGCGCGGGTACACTTGCCGGTAAACAAATTGCCTTGAAAGCCGAGCGCGATATTCATCTACAAAGTCAAACTCATACGACCCAGATATCTAACGCTAGCTTGACTACGCTAGATGGCTTAAGCCGTATTCAAGCAGAGCAACTGGAAATTCAGGCTAGGAGAAACCTTGAACTGGCAGCGACTCGCGTCGAAGTCAATCAAGCTGCAACTTTAGAAGCGGGACATAACCTCACATTAGGCACTGTCGCTATCGCAGCGCAGCAGCAATTGACCTGGGATGAGCAGAACTCGTTAAGCCAAAGCAGAAAAACCGAAGTGGGGACGTCCATTCAAACAGGTGGGCCACTTGAGCTTAAGGCGGGTCATGATGTCAATGCAGTTGGCGCTTATGTGCATGTAGGGGGCACCCTTTCTGTCAAAGCTGGCAGAGATATTAACCTGGCAGCAGCCTATGAAGAGCACGCTTTTGCTGAATCTCGCTATCAAAAATTTAATCATTTACTTTCTTCTTCAAGTGAATTAACCCAAACTCAACACTATAAAAAACAAGCATTGAACAGTACGTTCTCAGGTGATACCGTCAAGCTAGAGGCTGGGCACGATCTTAGCGCTACGGGTTCAAACATAGTCGGCATGCGTAATGTGGGTTTGTATGCTGACAATGACATCAAGCTCAAAGCAGCTAAGCAGATTGAGAAAGCGAGCCATTACTCAGTCAAAGAGCGCTCAGGACTATTAGAAAGCGGTAGTCTAGGGTGCACCATTGGCGAGCGTGAACAAATAGAGGAATTCGAAGCTGAAAACACCCCGTATGTTGGCACTGTGGTTGGCAGTGTGTCAGGTCAGATCCAGGCCATAGCTGGCCGCGAATATCAACAAAGCGGCAGTCAGCTGGTTACGCCAGAGGGCAGTATTCAGGCTAAAGCACTCAAAGGCACCATCGATGCAGTCTATGAACAAGGCCGGCGCTGGCATCGTAGCGAAATGCATCAATCTGGTTTGACCGTTTCCGTGGGTGCGCCAGTCATTGCTGCTGCGCAAACCGGTCAGCAAATGCTTGAGGCCGGTACCCAAGTCAATGACTCACGCATGCAAGCTTTAGCCGCTGGCACAGGCGCACTCGCGCTTAAAAACGCCTATGATGCAATCCAAGTCGATCCTAGCGCAGCCGGTGGCGCTACTGTTAGCGCGATGATGGGCGAAAGCAGCCATGCGTTTCAGCAAACCCAGTTGAGCGCAATGGCAATGGGCAGCACCATTGCGGCGGGTGGTACCGTGCTCTTAGAGATGGAAGGTTTAGGCGAAAGATCAACCCTTGATATCATCGGTTCTCAGATTGAAGTCAAGCACGATGTTCGGCTCAAAGTAGAAGGCCCGTTGAGAATTGAGGCAGCGCCTAGCACCTTTGCCCAGCATAGTGAGCAACACAGCCAAAGTAGTGCAGCAGGGGTAGTGGCAACCCTCGGAGCCCGTAGCTCAGCAGGCGCATCGGTTGCAATCAGCAGTGGGCGCGGCCACACAGAGGGCGTTGAAGTTAGCCATACACCCGCTCAGATCAGAGCCGGTCATCAACTGATGTTAGCCGCGCAAAGTGATGTTCGCTTAAAAGGCGCTCAACTCTCTGGTCAGCAAGTCGCAGCCAGAATTGAAGGTGACTTGGAAATTGAAAGCGTGCAGAACGCGAATACATATAACAGCCGCTATCAAAGTATCAGCGGCAGCGCTACCTATGGTCCTGCCTCTGCGGTGAGCCTTAATTTCTCACAACAAAAGATAAATAGTAGTTATCTGAGCGTAGCAGAGCAAACGGGCATTCAATCTGGTGCAGGAGGCTTCCAAATTGAAGTCAAAGGCGATACGAAGCTGATGGGGGGCGTACTCGCTAGTACAGATCACGCGATTGAAGAGGGCAAGAATCGATTTATAACGGGTACTTTAGAGGCTCGTGCGATAGAGAATCAAGCACACTACGACGCAAACAGCTTAAGCTTAGGCATTGGGTACAGCAAAGGCGGCCGAGGAGTGGGTTCGAGCCAACGCGGTCAAGCGGTCACGCCAGCGCATAAGGGTAATCAGTTGACTAGTTTAAAAGGCACTAGCGCTGCGTTGCCGATCGCCATGCGCGCTTCGGGCCAAGCCGCGTCAATGACCCAAAGTGCGATTAGCGGTGCGGAAATTGTAATTACGCATGAGTCGCGGCAAAAGGCATTGACGGGGCAAAGCGCAGCAGAGACGATTGCTGGCCTAAACCGTAATCCAGCACACAGCCATGCGGCGTTAGAACCCATTTTTAACCAGGCTAAGATTCAGGCTAGCCTTGATATTGTTGGTGCATTAGGTCGGGAAACGAATACGTTTATCTCCAATCGAGCTAGAGAAGCAGATCATAAAATTGAGCGAGCCGAGCGTATAGAGAGACAGGCCGATGAGGAGCTAATGCCTGTAGCGCGGCAAGAATTGCTGGAAACCGCGGCTGAGTTACGTACGCAAGCACAGACCTTGAATCAGCAATGGGGAGTAGGCGGTACCTACCGTCGCATTGTCACTGCGTTAACGGCAGCAGCCTCGGGTAATGTGACAGGGGCGACTGCGCAATTTACCCAAGCCGCAGCACTCAACTATTTGCAAAGTTTGGGTGCAGAAAAGATTAAACATATTGCCGATGGTTTGAATGATGAGGTGGCACGTGCGGCCTTGCAGGGCGCACTGGCGTATGGTGGCGCAGTTGCGCAGGGGCAGTCGGGTGGTTCAGCGGCTCTGGGAGCCAGCGCCAGTGTCTGGGTGAATCATCTATTAGGTCCTGTAAAAGATCTTTCTGAAGAGGAGAAAGAAGCGCGCAAAAATATCGTCACGAGCCTAGTGGCAGGGGCGACCAGTATCGGAGGAGCGGATGCAACCTCCGCGCAGAATGCAGCGCAGATTGAGACAGAAAATAATGCCATGGTATGGGTCGCACCGTTTGCGGTTACTCCACCTGGGCTTGTTGCATTAACTGCGGTGACTGCAGGCTTAGTGGCCTGGAATGCTTATGAAGCGTATAGAAAAAATCAAGCTTATCCTGTAGCGCAGCCTGAAGAAGATGAAAATCAGTTAATACAGCCCCCTCAGCGGCCCATTATTTTTCCGATAGCACCTCAGGAGTTTGATCCACTTCCCGGCAGAGCTTGGCATCAGGAAGAAAAGGAGATGCCTGAAAGCATGCCGGATCAATCGGATAAATTTGTCGTTGAGCCTATGAGTACGCCAGATCAATCTGGCGAGCATAAAGTAGAGCCTCTGATAAATCCAGGGGTCCAGGAGTTGGATATATCTGATACGGTTATTTTTAGTGAAAGGAAGAAGGCTAATAGAGACAGGGATTTTGTGCCGAATGCTGGCTCTGTGGGTAATATGGAGAAATTCTTTAATGAAACAGAGTTTGGGAAAGAGATGAAGCATATAGCTAAGCCCACTAAAGAAATTTGTAAAGGGGCAAGGCTATACAAAGCAACCGATGAAATTAAAGGTATAGTAAATGAGGGCGATTTCTTCTACTTAGATACAGCGCACAAAAATCATTTGGAGGTTCTTGATAGACACAAAGAATTTAAACATGTCTTAAATTTTGATGGCACAATTAATGAAGGTAAGACTGATAAAGCAGAAGGCAGGAAATTGAGGAAATAAAATGAAATTTATATTGGGTTTTAATAAATTCAAAGAGTATCTTGCAAAACTTCTTCTATCTCATGGTTTGACAGATATTGATCTAAGCGCGTCACACAAAAAGACTGGATTTTCAGTGTGGCATATAAATTGGAGGCGTGATTTGAACAAAGATTTCAAAGAGGATTGGGACTCATTAAAGAGAGAAATTAATTTATATGATAGAGCGCTATTGGAGAAAGATAGGTTGGCTGCTAAGGCAGGACTTATGCATGCTTCTATAAAAATTGGTGACTTGGCAATTAGTCCATTTTGGTCAATATCACATGATTTAACAAAAATTCTGAATAACAAAAATTATAATTGGCCTTCTCTTGGGTTAGGTTATGCCATTCCAAAGAAATATTTAGATGAAAAAATAAATGAAATTGACCAAAAGGAGTGGAATGATTTAGCTAAAATTCAAAAGATCTTGATAGATCTAGTCAAATCTCAAGGAGTGACAGATGAAGAGTTAAAGCGTGTAGATAAAAGAACAGGGCGCTTGATATGGGGCATTGACTTGAACGTCGACTTCAATAAAGTTTTCTATGAGAAGCTGCTAGCTTTGCAAATAGCTTTTGAGGGATATGAAAAAGCCTTTATACAAGAGGACTGGCGAGCAGTTCGGGCGATTCTCCAGAGAATTAGACTAATCAATTTTCAGCTTTATAAATTCTTGAAGGCGATTAGAATAGCACTAAGAAATGCCCGGACAGATGAACGTTTCAATTGGCCCTCTTTCCCAGAAGACTATAAAGTGCCAGTGCATTATAACTATAAGGAATGAACCCGGCCGTAGGGTAACCTTCTCCTTTTTACCCTAAAAAACATTAAAAACTGTTTGCAGAAAATTGAAACGATGTTTGTAAATCGCACAACTTACATAGTAGATTTTCTGGAATTTATTGTGTCTGTTGAAAACTGTTATATAAAGCTAAAAAAACTAAGGCGTGTTGAAATTCCACATAGGCTGCCATAAGAAGGCACAAGCCATGTGCGACCACATTCTCGTCATTACGTTTCAACTGATTGAATCGAGTTGCTAGTACGCGAGATTTAGGCAACATTAGCCATTTAGACTCAAAGTGCGTTAGTCGGATATTCATCATTTTGTATTGGTTCAACTTCGTTGCGTTGCACCGTTAGCATTTCAATCAGGGTAGTCATATAGCGACGTAAGTAAACCCCTTGTTTATGCACAATATATGTCATATAACTGCCAAATAAATGCGCTAATGGTAGCACGCGTAGCGCACCGTTCTTGAGTTCAGCACTCAAGGTTATATTAGGTACGATACCAATACCTAAACCTAGTTCAACATAGGTTTTGATGGTGCCAGCATCGGTCGCTGTAAGCGCAATTTCTGGCGTTAATGACTGGAGCGTAAACGTCTGCAGCAGCTTCGCGTAGCTATTTGCGCAACCGGTATCATAGATCAAGAGCGGATAGCGGGCTAGCTCTTCAAGGGTGAATTCATTTGCCGTAAGCGGGTGATTGCTCGGCATGACAGCGATATAATGCCATGGCGAAGAGGGCGTTAAGTTGAGTTCTGGATAACCTGTCACCGCTTCAATCATCAGCCCGAGATCGGCTTCTTCGCGGTTGATTTGATCGGCTACTTGAGTTGGCGTGCTCAGCGTGATGGATAAGCGAACTCGGGGAAATTTTTTCTTGAATTCGGTAATTACAGAGGGTAGCGTGTAGCAGGTACAGGCTTGGGCTGCCGCCAATACGAGTTTGCCCTGATCTTGCTCAGCGTACTCTTTGCCAACACGTTTAATATTATCGATTTCTTGTAATATTTTTTCAACGGATAATAAAATCGCACGTCCAGGCTCAGTGAGCGAGCGTACCCGCTTGCCATGCCGTCTAAAAATATCGACCCCTAATTCATCTTCAAGCTCGATAATCGCTTTTGATACGCCGGGCTGTGACGTCGCCAGTGCTTTAGCCGCTTCGGTTAAATTGAAATTTCGCCGAACGGCTTCGCGTATAAAGTAAAACTGATGAAGATTCATATTTGAAGACGGCCTAAGAATATGAATAAATTATTAATGTCGATCAACCCAACGCAATGCAATTAAGCCAAGCGCAATATAAATCAAGCTCGGCGTGGCAGCAGTCAGCGGCGCGGGCCAGGTATTGAGCGTGCCGATATGCGAGAACAGCGTGTTGATGAGCTGAAAGCTCATGCCGAGCATGATGCCGCCAAATACTTTAATGCCGACTACGCCGGCGCGGGTATGCAGATAGGCAAATGGCAAAGAAAGCGCAAGCATGACCCAGACCGTGAATGGGTAGAGAAATTTGCGCCAGAGGGCTATTTCATAGCTCTGCGTATCTTGATGATTTTCTTGTAGGTGGCGAATATATGAAAATAAATCGAACATTGACATGCGGTCAGGTGCTACCAGCAATACAGACAGAATTTGTGGCGTCAGCTGTGAGCGCATTAAATATTCAGGCAAGGCAACTTGTGCCGCGTGATAAATCGGTTGCAGCAGATCAGGTTTTTTATTCACAGCACTGCTTGATGGCGGCAATGAGGTCGGCTTAGATAAATGGGTTGCAAGAACTTCAGTCAGCTGCCAGTGATCAGGTGGGATAAATTTGCCACGTTGGGCAACGCGCACATCGGTTAACTGAAATTGATGATCGAATTCATAAATGCGAACATGGCGAATTGTTGTATCAGGCATGAGCTCGCCAACATTCAGAAAGCGCATGACGGGACGGCCTGCGCCGTCATTGTCTAGGGTATCTTTGACCCACACCCCAGAGCGAAAATTCGAAGATACGGAGGAGCCTAATGCTTCGAGCCGCACACGCTCCGATAATTGGTCGGCATAAGGGCTAATTGCTTCGCCAAGGAGAAAAGTAGCCACCACCAACGGGATGCCAATTTTTATTAGAGCGCTGAGTGCGTGCCGGGTCGATAAACCGCTAATGCGCAAGATCGTATACTCTGAGTTAGCAGCCATAGTAGCGAAGATATAAATTGCGCTAATTAACGCCGCCACTGGAATTATTTCATATAAGCGAGATGGAGCGAGTAAAGCGACACGTATGACCGCGTAACCAAATTTATAATTGTGCTGTCCGATTGAGTTGAGTTCGCTAATCAAATCAAAAAAGAAAAAAAGCCCAGAAAATGCAAACAACACAAAGCCGAACGTGGCATAAATCTGGCGCGCTAAATAACCTTCATACACTAATAGAGAAGTGGGCATTGCAGGAGCAGACATAATTTATTTCTCTTTAGATCTAGCCATCGATAGATAGCTAAGCCATGGTCGCTGACGTGTGCGTAACCCAAAAAGTAGCACAACCACCGCGGCAGCAATAAGATGCAAGATGCATAGACCTATGCCGAATGAGATTTTGTCTTGCTCAATCCAAGACTGCATTAAATTCAGCAAATTTGAATAAGTTAGGTAAATCAGAACGGCCATGACCAAATTGATGGTGCGACTGCGACGGGGATTTTGATAGGCCAACGGAATGGCGAGTAACATCAAATTGATCGCAATCAATGGCAAACCGGCACGCCATGCAAGCTCGGCTAAATTGACTGAACTAGGCTGCTGAATGAGTTGTAGGGTTGAGGTGCTGGTTGAGGTGGGGGTGTTAACAAAGCGTTGTTCGCCAATGCGTACGCCATAGCGTTCAAATGACATGATGCGGTAGTCAGGTTGGCCCGGTTGACCATCGTAGCGGCGCCCGTTTTCAAGTACTACAAAGCGCTCGCCATCGGGTTGCGTTATGATGTGTCCCTGGCTTGAAACGATAATGCTAACTTTGCCATTTTCGGTACTGCTGACAAAAACATTGCGTACATTGGTCGCGTCAGGCGAGATGTTTTCGATGAAAAAAACCCGCTTGTTGGCGGCAGATTCTCGAAACTGACCTGGCGCAAGCAAGGAGACTTCGTCACGCTGCGCAAAATGTTCGCGTAAAATTTTGCTCTGTTCGTTTGACCAGGGCCAGCCGACGAAAGCGAAAAACGCAATCGCCACAATCAGCGGCGCCGAAAAAACCGCAATGGGCTTAATCAAATGCGTGAGACTGACGCCAGATGACATCCAAACTACCATTTCCGAATCTTGGTACCAGCGCGTCAGCACAAACAGAATTGAGACAAATAACGTCACAATCAGCATGACTGCGAGATAACCAATCACGGTAAGGCCGATGAGTGATAGTACATCGCGCGGATCGACCTTGCCTGAGGCGGCAAAGCCGACAATGCGAATCATCATGGTGGCTAACATAATGGTTAGCAATACCATAAACACGGCTAAAGCCGTATATGCAAGCTCGCGTTGCAGAGAACGTTCGAAAATCATGGCGGTTGTAGCGGCTACACAGGCAGCAACTAAAGAAAATAGCGGATAATCATGGTTTGCTTCAAAGTAAACCCAATTTATCCAAGGAGAGCGCGATGGACTTTAGCATAAAAGCATGTAACTGGAATAGAGCTGCCCAAACTGAAATGCTGCGGGCGCAGTCTAGTTGTATTGTAATTGGGCTCTTTGAAGGGGGTTCTCTGCTAGGGGTTGCCAAACAAATTGATCAAGCTATGGATGGCGCAGTGAGTCGGCTTGTAAAAGCGGGAGAGGTCAGTGGCAAGTGCGGTGTGGCGCGGATGTTGCACGAGACGGCGGGTCCGAGCGCAGCTCGCGTCTTAGTCGTTGGCCTTGGGCCACGCGAGAATCTTAACGCCAAAGTTTTTGCGCAAGCCGTGCGCGCGGTTGCACGCGTACTTTTGATCACGCCCA
Source organism: Mycoavidus sp. B2-EB (assembly GCF_014218255.1). NCBI lineage: Bacteria > Pseudomonadati > Pseudomonadota > Betaproteobacteria > Burkholderiales > Burkholderiaceae > Mycoavidus > Mycoavidus sp. B2-EB. The sequence continues at coordinate 1,187,971 of NZ_AP021872.1, read as the reverse complement.
CGTTTGTTCCGGGTGTCAAAAATTTATGTTGGACACTGGCCCAAGAATGTAGCAACGAATTGGCTGCGGCATCAGGGGTGCGCTTGTCGATTAGTTTAATGCGTGAAATCGCTTACCAATTTACGCAGCTAAAAAGCGCCTCTGAGCCTAGCCAGGTTCGGCCCAAAAAGGTCATCATCACGGTACATGCAGCGGACGAGAAAAGTGCAAAGGCGGCGGCTAAACAGGGCGTTGCGCTGGCTAATGGAATGGATCTGACGCGCGACTTAGCCAATTTGCCTGGCAATATTTGCACGCCCGCTTACTTAGCGCGGACGGCGCAAGAGCTGGCTCGTGAATTGACCTTAAAAGTCGAGGTGTTGGAGCAAAAACAATTAGAGAGCCTAAAAATGGGCGCCTTTCTAGCAGTTGCGAAAGGCTCGACCGAAGCGCCGAAATTGATTGTGTTGCATTACCAAGGCGCTGCAGCAAAAACCAAGCCGATTGTCTTAGTCGGCAAGGGTATTACTTTCGATGCGGGTGGGATTTCGCTCAAACCCGGCGAAGGCATGGATGAAATGAAGTACGATATGTGCGGTGCAGCCGCAGCCCTTGGCACGTTGCGTACGGTCGCTGAACTGGGTGTAAAGTTGAATCTTGTTGTCGTGATTCCAACGTGTGAAAATCTGCCCGCAGGCAATGCCTATAAACCCGGCGATATTTTAACGAGCATGTCAGGACAGACGATTGAGGTCTTGAATACGGACGCTGAAGGGCGTTTGATTTTGTGCGATGCGCTGACTTATGTTGAGCGCTTTAAACCGGCGCTGGTGATTGATATTGCAACCCTAACCGGGGCCTGTGTGATCGCGCTCGGTCACCATCATAGCGGCTTATATACGAAAGAAGACGCGCTAGCGAATGAACTGCTGGCAGCGGCTTCAGTGGCGGCTGATACGGCATGGCGTATGCCGCTTGATGATGAATACCAAGAACAGCTTAAATCCAATTTTGCTGATATGGCGAACATTGGTGGGCGTCCTGCGGGTAGTGTGACAGCGGCTTGTTTCTTAGCGCGCTTTACGCAAGCTTACCCTTGGGTGCATTTGGACATTGCAGGTACTGCATGGAAAAGCGGCGCGGCCAAAGGCGCAACTGGGCGGCCAGTGCCATTGTTGACGCAATTTTTGCTTGAGCGCGCAACCCGCTAATCGTTTATCCGTTATGACGCAAATTGATTTTCATACGCATGTTGGGGATCAACTTGACTATGCGTGTCGGCTCGTGCGCAAGGTTTATGCTGCAGGCCAGTCACTGCTAGTCCTTGCTGAGCCGGCGCTTTTGCGGGTTTTTGATGCGCAGTTATGGACTTTTTCTGCGCTTGAATTTATCCCACATTGCATGGCAGATGATGCGCTTTGCGCAGTCACCCCGATTGTTTTAGCGACTCAGGCAAAACCCGCATTATATGGCCGGGTTTTGCTCAATCTTGGGACGGTTGCCGCGCCTGATTTTGCTCATTTTACGCGGGTGCTTGAAGTCGTTGGCAGCGGGGCGAATGAGCTTGCCGCTGCGCGTGAAAGGTATCGCTTTTATCGTGAGCAAGGCTACCAGCCTAACACTTACAAGCGGGGTGATTAGCCGGTGGACGCGCCGCGGTTTGCGGGCAGTGCGAGAGTCGCGAATTTCGCCAATACGCCACGCGTATAGCGGGGGGCTGGCTGCTTCCAGGCGGCGCGGCGGCGCTCGAGTTCAGCTTCTTCGACATTTAATTGCAGCAGTAATTGGTGCGCATCGATGGTAATTGAATCGCCTTCTTGCACGAGGCCGATCGTGCCGCCCACAAACGCTTCAGGTGCAACATGCCCAACCACTATCCCCCAACTCCCGCCAGAAAAGCGGCCGTCGGTAATTAAACCGACGGATTCCCCTAAACCCTTGCCAACCAGAGCCGAGGTGGGGCTGAGCATTTCAGGCATGCCCGGGCCACCTTTCGGGCCAAGATAGCGTAGTACAAGAATATCGCCAGCTTGAATCTGATCTGCAAGAATCGCGGCAAGCGTGCTTTGCTCGTCGTCAAATACGCGTGCTGGACCCGTAATCACAGGATTTTTGAGGCCACTGATCTTTGCAACGGCGCCATCTGGCGCTAGATTACCTTTCAAAATGGCGAGATGACCTTTCTGATACAAGGCTTTTTCAATTGGAAAAATAACCTTTTGTTCGGGATTAGGTGTATCTGGTACAGCGGCTAATTCTTGAGCGAGTGTAGCACCGGTGATGGTCATGCAATCGCCGTGTAGTAGGCCGGCATTTAATAAAATCTTCATCACTTGCGGAATGCCGCCGGCGCGATGTAAATCCGTCGCCACATACTGACCCGATGGTTTGAGATCACAAATCACTGGGACGCGTTGACGGATCCGCTCAAAATCATCGATCGTCCAATCTATCTCAGCGGCGTGGGCCAGCGCCAGATAATGTAGAACGGCATTGGTTGAGCCGCCAGTTGCCATGACCACGGAGATGGCGTTTTCAATGGATTTTTTGGTGATAATGTCGCGTGGCTTTAAATTGCGTTTGACCGCTTCAACCAGAACGCGCGCCGAGGCAGCAGCGGAGTCAACTTTTTCTTGGTCAGGATTCGCCATCGTTGACGAATAGAGCAATGACATACCGAGGGCTTCAAAGGATGAGCTCATGGTATTCGCGGTATACATACCACCGCATGAGCCGGTGCTCGGGCAGGCATTGCGTTCAATGCCCTCAAAATCTTCTTGATTGATGCGGCCAGCCATGAATTGCCCCACCGCTTCAAAAGCCGAGATGACGGTTAAATCTTTCCCATGCCAGTGGCCTGGCTTGATGGTGCCGCCATAGACATAAATCCCGGGCACATTCATGCGCGCCAGCGCAATCATCCCACCCGGCATATTTTTATCGCAACCACCAATCACAACCACGCCATCCATCCATTGGCCTTGCACTGCGGTCTCAATGCAATCGGCAATGACTTCGCGCGAGACCAATGAATATTTCATGCCTTCGGTCCCCATCGACATACCATCGGAAATCGTGGGCGTGCCAAAAGTCTGAGGATTCGCGCCAGCGCTTTTAATCGAATTGACGGCAGCATCTGTGAGAGGTTGCAGGCCCGCATTGCAAGGCGTGATGGTAGAGTGACCGTTGGCTACCCCAATCATGGGTTTATCGAAATCTTCTTTTTTATAACCTAGCGCGTAATACATAGATCGGTTGGGCGCGCGCTCGATACCTTGCGTAATATGGCTTGAACGTGAGTTATGAGGCATGGATTCTCCTTTGGGCAAAAAACGGGCAAAAAAGCAACGCCTGTACTCGGCGCTGGGCTTGCCACGTTTAAATTTGGGTTAATCTGTTATCACTAAGCTAAGTATAGCAATGAAATCTCTTTTTATTGCTTGCAAATACTATAATGTGAGGTTTATTAATGGTTTATAGGTCCAATCATGCTGGTCCATCCACAATTCGATCCGATCGCGCTTCAACTGGGTCCGCTTGCTGTGCATTGGTATGGCTTAATGTATTTGGTTGCGTTTTTCGCCGCCATTGGGTTGGGTCGCTGGCGGCTACACTTGCCGCAGATCATCGCGCAAGGCTGGAACGCAAAAGCCTTAGACGATTTGATGTTTTACGCTGTCTTGGGGACCATTGTAGGCGGCCGGCTGGGTTACGTTTTGTTTTATAAAGCCAGCTATTACTGGGCTCACCCACTGGATATTTTTAAAGTATGGGAAGGTGGGATGTCGTTTCACGGCGGTTTTGTTGGCGTAAGTTTTGCTCTGTTTCTTTTTGCTCGCCAACATCAGCGCCGCTGGTTAGAAGTGAGCGATTTTATGGCGCCGCTGGTGCCTGCAGGTTTGGCCGCGGGGCGTTTAGGTAATTTTATTAACGGTGAATTGTGGGGCCGGGTGACCACCCCTGATACTTGGTGGGCCATGTTATTTCCACAGGCGGCACGCGCAGATTATGCATGGGTCTTGAATTATCCGCAGCAGGCTGCTGCATCCGGGTTGCAGGCCATTTTTGCACAATACGGCGCACTGCCGCGTCATCCTTCCCAGCTCTATGAAGTGGCTCTGGAAGGGGGGGCTCTGTTTATTCTGGTCTGGCTATTTGCGCGTAAGGTAAGACCGGTTGGCGCAGTTTCAGCCGTTTTCTTGATTGGATACGGCTGTGCGCGTTTTCTGATTGAATTTTTACGTGAGCCAGATGCGTTTCTTGGCTTACTAACGCTGGGTTGGTCGCTTGGGCAATGGCTGTCAATACCGATGGTGGTGGTCGGGGTTGGTGTGCTGATTTATACCTATCGGAGGCGCCCGCTCACTACTTTGCCAATGGCTAAGGAGTAACATTTAGAGCGTAAAAAAAACGGCGCCGAGAATTCGACGCCGTATTATAAAATCTCCACCTTAGCCGTTAGACCAGCATCCTGAACCGGGGTTCAAGATGGTCGCAGTTAGTAGTACTTTGAGTGCATCAGACAAGTGATGCTCACACCCGTACCACAAATTTCCGCAACCTTTGCATATTGCATTGGTTCAAAGAGTATATGGCCCTCGCGAACTAGGCAGAGAAAACTAGAGTTTAAATCACAACATTGGCTTTTTAAACAATTCAAAAAATTGATTCAGCAATTATACTACGCCGGCTCCTATTTAAAGCCCTCAATTAGGTTGGATCACTGCTTGACGATAGCACATTTTGCTCATGCTGCTCAATCGTAGTGGCAATCCGCTGATTCATACGTTGCATTGTACGTCGAATTTCTTCAGTAGGGAATGCTTCATTTTGACGTACGCTACGTTGCAGTAATAAAAGCTCGGAAGCTAACGAAAGAGCGGCCATGACGGCAATCCGATCGGTGCCGCGGGCCGTGCTCTGAGCACGCACTTTGGTCATTTCTGCGTCAACGCGTGCCGCAGCTTCCAATAAGGCCGCTTCGTTTTCTATTGAGCAGGCGAGGCGGTATTGTTGATCCAATATTTGGACTTCAATTTGTTTATTTGTCATGAGAGCTTACGGAGGTTTATTGAGAGGAGTGAGCGTGCGGCGCAGTAGGTAGGGCTGGCGGTAACTGGGTAAGAATGGCATTCAATTGAGCCTGCGCCTCTTCGATTTTGCGAGCCAGGGCATCGCGCTCACTGCGCGTTTGCTCGAGTGTCAAATGGGCCTCGGCTAAGGTCGCCTGGGTTTGCGCTAATTGTTGGGTGACTTCTCGCCATTGTTGGCGATAGCGGTCGAGTAATGTAATGAGCCGACTAATATTTTGTCGTAAAGAATCTATTTCGTTAAGCATGAGCTGCATCCTTGGAAGTCAGCGTATTTTAACCGTATCAAATCGCGTTGCGGTAGTTTGCACAAAGAAAGGCAAACTTAACCGTCAATTAGCGACGATATTCGTGTGGCCGATGGGCATCATCCTAAGCATGCTGTCGCAGTGGGCGCACGCCGATACACATCAGCCGGATCCTGGAAAAATGGGTCCAGTTAAATTCGCTCTCAACCCAACAGCGTTGGCTAAGCCTCCGGTATTGGCTCAAGTGGTGGTGACAGCTTCTCGCATAGCGCTACCATTAACCCATACGCTGGCGCCCACTACGTTATTTAATCAACAAGATATGGCAGAGAGTGGTGCACTAGATTTGCCTGCATTATTGCCTGCTGTCGCAGGGGCGCAGGTTGTTAGGAGTGGTGGACCTGGGGCGACGAGTAGTCTTTTTTTGCGGGGCGCTGCTGCGACGCAAACCTTAGTATTGATCGATGGGGTGCGCGTTGACTCAGCGAGTCTTGGGAGCGCGCAGTTATCGCAATTGATGTTGGATCAGTTTGAACGGGTCGAAGTAGAGAGTGGCAATGCCTCTGCGCTGTATGGCTCAAACGCGATTGGCGGTGTGGTACACATTTTCACAAAAGAAGGTAGCCAAGCTTCGCCAAAATTAAATGTTTCGGCGGAAATGGGTAGCCATCATACCCAGCATCAGCAAGTTGGCCTAGCTGGCGCACTTGACACCACAGGTGACACGACCTTTAATCTGAATGGCTCACGCCTGAAAACCGAAGGTTTCGCAACGCGCGATATGTCACCAACGCAAGCGGTCCATCCGCAGGCCTATGGTTTTTTTACGGAAAGCATCGGCGCTCAGCTTAAGCATCGCTTTACACCTGCTTGGCTGGCGGGACTGCGCTTTTATCAATCAGAAGGGATGGTGGGTTCTGATCTGGCCTATGGTTGCCCAACGGATCTCAATTTAGCCAAGAACCGAGTGCGCACGGTATCTATGTTTGTGGAAAGCAAATTAAGCCAAGCCTGGCGCACTTCGTTGACCGTGGCCAGCGGCAACGACCAAAACCTAAATTGGCTAAATGGCATATTCGATAATCATTTCAGCACCACCAATCGCCAACTGACCTGGCAAAATGAGCTGACTTTACGGCCAAGGCAGCAGCTGCGGTTTGGTTATGAATACCTTCAGCAAAATTTAGATGCCAGCCTTTATACAGCCGCTAGCCGGCATTCGCATGCCAGTTTTGCGGGCTATCAGGCGGGCTTAGGCGCGCATCAATTTCAATTTAATGTGCGGCGCGACCAATATACACATTTCGATGTGGCGCATAGTTACTATGTCGGCTACAGTTACTCCTTCGATCCGCATTGGAAATTTACGGCGAGTCACTCTACGGCATTTCGCGTACCATCGTTTAATGATTTATATTATCCCAATTATGGCAATGCCAAATTACAGCCTGAATATAGTCAAGCGGTGGAGGCGAGGATTGAACATACTTCAGATCAATTGGGCATGACACGTTTGAGCGTATTTCAAACACGTTACAATGACTTAATTGAAGCGGTACCCGCGCCCTCTACTCAGAGCACTGTATTTCAGTTATATCAAGCTCAGAATATTGGCCGCGCGCGCGTGCAGGGACTTGAAGCATCATGGCACGGACGGGTACTCGGTACGCGGATCCGGACTTCAGTGACCGCGCAACACGCCATGGATGAAACGCATAAACGTGAGCTTCCGCGCCGCGCCCGGTATTTGGCAAACTTCCTCGCGACACGGCGCTTGGGCGATTGGCAGGTGGGGGGCATGTGGTTGATGAGTGGTCAGCGCCATGATAATGGCGCTCTGCTCGGTGGCTATGGAGTGGTGAATCTCAACGCGCGTTACGACCTATCCCGCTCATGGCACCTCGCAACCCGGATTGAGAATCTGTTAAACAAAAACCATGAGCTGGTTCAAGCCTATCGCGCTGCACCACGTGGCGTATATTTCACGCTAGGTTGGCAGCAGCGTTAATGATGTCAAATAGCCAATGATCAAAAGTATGACGTTACAGCGCGCCGCATGCATCTGGGCGGTGCTTTTCTTAATTGCCGCTAGCGTATTTGTGGCCTCGCTCGCAGTGGGTAGTGTTACCTTGTCTTGCGCGCAATTATTGCGCGTTTTCTTTGTTGATGAAGAGAGTGTTGCGACCCAAATTGTTTATACTTTACGCCTACCTCGTGCGGTAGCAGGTTTTGCTTGCGGCGCGTTACTGTCCGTGGCTGGCGCGCTGCTCCAAATTTTATTGCGTAATCCACTTGCCGATCCTTATGTGTTAGGCGTATCAGGCGGCGCGGCCACCTTTGCTTTGGGCGCGATGATGCTGTCATTGCCGGCTTTTTATATTAATCTTTGTGCCTTTGCTGGTGCGCTTGTCGCGATTATGATTTTACTGCTCGCCACGCGGCGTATCTGGTTGCAGCACGCATCGCATAGCGCTGCGCCGCGCTTATTATTAAGCGGAGTTGCGCTGGCAATGGGGTGGGGCGCATTGATGATTCTTTTGCTCACGCTTGCCCCAGAGCGCGCATTGCGTGGCATGGTGTTCTGGCTGGTCGGAGATTTAAGCAGCGCGACGCAAGGTTGGTGTGCATTCATCGTGCTTGCCGGAGTACTTATCATGAGCTTAACGCATGCCACACAATTCAATGTCTTGCTGCGGGGCGAGATTGCGGCGTATGCGCTAGGGGTTGCGGCTGCGCCATTACGGCGGCGGATTTATTGGTTGGCGTCACTGGCTACTGCGACCGCGGTGAGTAGTGCTGGGAGCGTTGGATTTATTGGCTTAGTGGTACCTCATGGAGTGCGACTTTTACTGGGGAATGATCAACGCATGTTACTGCCGGCGGTTGCCCTGGCCGGTGGGGCATTGACCTTGGCGGCGGATCTGGTGGCCCGCACGATAGCTGCTCCGCTTCAATTACCATTAGGCGCTGTGACTGCATTGATTGGGGTCCCCGTTTTTTTATGGTTGCTGGCCAGCACGTGCCGATGAATCAGCACCCGCCAAAGGGCGCAGCAATTGCCGCAGATGCACCCATAGCGCAGGGCCTGATGGTGCGTGAACTGACGCTCGCGCAGGGTTCTCGCACCCTCGTTGCGGGCTTCACACAATGCTTTTTGCCGGGTCAGATATGGTGCATTGCCGGCCCTAATGGGGTGGGTAAAACGACTTTAATCGAAAACTTAGCGGGCGTGCGTCAAGCGAAGCAGGGTACGATTGAGCTCGATGGCCGCGCGCTGTCCTTATGGTCAACCGTTGCGCTTGCGCGGCGGCGGGCGTTATTGCCGCAAACTTTGCAAGATATATTTAGCTCGAGTGTATTTGAGACAGTCTTACTGAGTCGCTATCCTTATTTGGCAGGCTGGGGCTGGGAGACTAAGCAAGATCATCTGGCTACTTGGGCGGCGCTCGCTAGCTGGAATTTAACCTCGCTGGCTACGCGTGATGTGCTGTCACTTTCGGGGGGCGAGCGGCAGCGGGTTGCGCTGGCGGCAGTGCTATGCCAGCAGACGCCATTACTTTTATTAGATGAGCCTCTGGCGTATTTAGATTTACCTTACCAAATGGATTGCCTACAGCGTTTACGGAGTTGGACCGGCAGTGCGCAACGCACCCTTATTTTTTCATGCCATGATTTAAATTTGGCACGTCGGTTTGCCACCCATGCACTTTTGCTGGATGGCAACGGAGCCGTCTATAGCGGCCCCGCGCGAGAAATTCTCTCGCCCATCTTGGTTAGCCGTGTGTTTCAACATCCGTTTAAACTTTTGCCAGGCGTTGAGCCAGAAATCTTAGTGCCGGTTTAATTTTCATTGAGCTATTACATATTGGGATAATTCGGCCCGCCGCCGCCTTCTGGCGCAACCCATACGATATTCTGTGTAGGATCTTTAATATCGCAGGTCTTGCAATGCACACAATTTTGCGCATTAATTTGTAAATGCGGTGGTTTATTGTTGTCGGCCACGAATTCGTATACAGCCGCAGGACAATAGCGAGCTTCTGGCCCCGCATAGAGGCGTAAATTGACATCGATGGGCGTCGTGGGATCTTTCAATGTCAGGTGTGCGGGCTGGTTTTCTGCGTGGTTGGTATTGGAAAGAAAAACTGAAGAGAGCCGATCAAAAGTGAGTTTGCCATCAGGTTTGGGATACGCGATAGGCTGAAATTGTGCCGCGGGTTTTAGGCTCTCATGATCTGCTTGCCGATGGTGCAAAGTCCATGGCATTTTACCGCCGAGCAGTTTTTGTTCAAGTCCCGTCATTAAGGTACCCAAGGTGAGCCCCTTGCTCATCCATTGCTTAAAGTTGCGGGCTCGAGAGAGCTCCTGGTATAGCCAAGAGTGCTTAAAAGCTTGCGGGTAAGCGTGCAGTGTGTCACCTTGGCGGCCTTCTACTAAAGCCTCAAAAGTTGCTGCGGCGAGCAGCATTGCGCTTTTAATTGCAGCATGACTGCCTTTAATGCGCGCGGCATTTAAAAAACCTGCCTCGCAACCCGCCAGCGCACCGCCCGGAAAAACTAATTTTGGTAACGACATTAAGCCACCCGCGGCGATCGCGCGGGCGCCATATGAAATGCGTTTGCCCCCGTCAAGAAAGGAACGAATGGCTGGGTGCGTTTTATAGCGTTGGAACTCTTCAAATGGCGAAAGATAAGGATTTTGGTAACCTAGCCCAACCACCAGCCCAAGCGCCACTTGCTGATTGGCCATATGGTACAGAAAAGAGCCGCCGTAAGTTGCATGATCAAGTGGCCAGCCAGCCGTATGTATAACCAGCCCGGGTTGATGTTGTGCAGCTGGGACCTCCCATAATTCTTTAATGCCAAGACCATAAACTTGTGGATCGGAATCAGCGCTGAGCTGGTATTTTTCTTGTAATTGGCGGCCTAAATGGCCTCGTGCGCCTTCGCAAAAAAGCGTATATTTGGCATGCAGTTCTAAGCCGGGCTGAAATTGCTCAGTCGGCTGGCCATCCCGTCCTATGCCCAAATTACCCGTGGCGACGCCTTTGACAGCGCCATGCGCGCCATATAGAATTTCTACGGCGGCAAAGCCTGGGAAAATTTCAACGCCAAGCGCTTCGGCTTGGCGCCCGAGCCAGCGCACGACATTGGCCAGGCTAATCAGGTAATTGCCGTGATTTTTGAAAGTCTCGGGTAGGATCCAAGCGGGTGCTTGATACGCTCGTTTGGAAGTCAGAAATAAAAAGCGATCTTCAGTGACGAGTGTCTCAAGCGGCGCGCCGCGTGCTTTCCAATCGGGAAATAACTCACTCAGCGCGCGTGGATCCATGACTGCGCCTGACACAATGTGAGCCCCAATTTCTGAGCCTTTCTCAAGTACGCATACGCTCATTTCCGCGCCTTTTTGTTGGGCGAGCTGTTTTAGATGAATCGCCGCCGCGAGGCCAGCTGGGCCGCCGCCAACGATGACTACATCGTATTCCATCGATTCGCGCTGGCCGGATTGATCAGAAAAGGGGGTAGGTGACATAGCTCTCCACTGCGAATTATGATTTGTTTTAGCGAACAATATTGTGCTGGAAGTAGCCTTCTACTGCAAGCAATCAGTAAGCTGTAACAGATTGAGATTTTGTTAATTAACTTTTTTGGGCGCACAAATTGATGTCCATTTTTGTTGCTTCATAATGAACCACGAGATTCTTTCTCAACCCGCAGCCAGTGCTTTAGGGCTGAGTGATGCATTCGCCTTTGTGCGTGAGCAAGCGGGTACGCTCCGATTAGATTCGGGAGAGCCTGTCGTTGATCATGCGCTAGGTGTTGTGCGTATTATTAAAGCGCTGAATGTAGATCAACCCACTTTGATTGCATCCGTTATCTTTAATACCCTGAATTACATAACCGAGCCCGGCGCGCTTCTGGTCGCTCGCTTCGGCCCTGAAATTGCACAGCTTGCAGCGGATGTATGCAAGCTGATGCGGCTGGGTGTCAGCAAAGGACCGAAGACATCCGCGGTGGGGCCACAGCGCGCTGGCCGCGATCTTGAGGCCGCGCGGCGGATGCAAATCGAGGTTGTGCGCAAAATGTTGTTAGCCTTTGCCCAAGATGTGCGGGTGGTGTTGATCCGCCTGGCCTCTCGGCTGCAAACCTTACGCTACTATGCTGCGACGCAGCAACGGCCCGCACTTGCCGCGGTGCGTGAAATGCTTGAGCTAGACGCACCGCTGGCTAACCGTCTTGGCATTTGGCAGCTAAAATGGGAACTCGAAGATTTGGCCTTTCGCTTTGAAGAGCCGGTGACCTATAAATACATTGCGGGCTTACTTGACGAAAAGCGGATTGAGCGTAATACCTATATCGTAGAGACCATAACCCAATTACAACTTGAATTATCTAAGGCCAGTATACGAGCCGATGTCAGTGGCAGGCCCAAGCATATCTATAGCATTTGGCGCAAAATGCGCAGTAAGCAACTCGATTTTTCTGAGCTTTATGATGTACGCGCATTGCGCGTGATTGTGGATGACATAAAAGATTGCTACAGCGTGCTTGGCATTGTGCATAATCTTTGGCAGCCGATCCCAAAAGAATTTGATGATTATATTTCACGGCCTAAGCTGAATGGCTATAAATCATTGCACACCGTTGTGCTAGATCATGAAAGTCGTGCCTTGGAAATTCAAATTCGCACCCATGAAATGCATCGCTTTGCCGAATATGGCGTTGCTGCGCACTGGCGCTATAAAGAAACTGGCGGACAGAATTATGATGGGCAGACGGTTGCCCAAAGCCGTTACGATGAAAAGTTAGCCTGGTTGAGGCAATTACTTGCGTGGAAGGACGAGGTAACGCAGGGCGAGGCTGCAGAAAATATATGCACTGACAAAAAACCATGGGAACAATTAAAGCAAGCGGAGCTGGATGATCACCTCTACGTACTCACGCCGCAGGCTCATGTGGTCGCTTTACCGCAAGGGTCAACCGCTATCGATTTTGCTTATTATTTGCATACGGAACTGGGCCATCATTGCCGCGGTGCTCGGATTGACGGCGCTATGGTGCCGCTTAATACGCCACTGCACAATGGGCAAACGGTCGAGATTATAGCGGTGAAGCAGGGCGGCCCATCGCGTGATTGGCTGAATCCGCAATTGGCCTATTTAAGCAGTGCGCGCGCGAAACAAAAAGTGCGTGCTTGGTTTAATGCGATTGATTTGCAACAAGACATCGTGAGCGGACGAGTTCTGGTTGAGAAAACCTTACAGCGCGAAGGAAAAACCTCTACTAATTTAGAGGAGCTCGCGGCTAAATTGGGCTTCAAGTCAGCCGAAGAATTATTTATTGCCGTCAGCAAAGAAGAGCTAAGCCCACGCAGTATTGAGCAAGCATTAGTTACTCCCAGCGCTGAGCAAAACCAGAGTGCTGCTGCGTTAATCACCAGAAAAAGCAGTGATTTAAGCGTGTTGAAAGGTGCGTCAAGCGGTGTGCTCGTGGTTGGAGTCAGTGCATTAATGACGCATTTTGCCCGTTGTTGCCGGCCGGCTCCCCCGGACGCAATTGCTGGCTTTGTGACACGCGCTCGGGGCATCTCCATTCACCGTGCTCAATGTGCAAGCTTTTTCCATTTGGCGCAACGGATGCCTGAGCGGGTGATGCAAACGACTTGGTCTAGTCATGCACAGAGCCGATTAGGTACAATAGTCTATCCGATTGATCTGGTCATAGAAGCAACTGATCGGCCAGGGCTGTTGCGCGATATCTCGGAAGTTTTCGCGCGAGAAAAGATCAATGTAATTAACGTAAAAATTGTGAGCCGGCGTGCCCTCGCATTAATGCACTTCACGGTTGAAGTGACCAGTACTGCGCAGGTTTCGCGGGCGGCAGCATTATTAATTGAAGTCGTAGGGGTGCTGCGTGCTACACGTAAAAGCTAAATGCTTAGTACTCTATCTAGTGCGATCACTATAACGAAATTTTAAGGTAGCGCTCTCTCTTTAGAGCGCTGATAGCAATGTCTTTTGATTCAGCTTTTTTTATTTTAGTACTCGGCGCGATGGTCGCGGGTTTTGTCCAGGGACTTTCTGGCTTTGCGTTTGGCATGGTCTCCATGTCATTCTGGGCTTGGGTGCTCGACCCGCAGCTGGTGATTGCAATGACTGTTTTTGGTGGGCTCACGGGCCAGTTATTGGCGGTGACGACAGTACGCCGCTCCTTGAATTTGCCATTACTGCTTCCTTTTCTCATAGGGGGGTTAGTCGGCATTCCTATTGGCATAGCGATATTGCCCTACTTAAATACGAGTCTTTTAAAAACCATCCTAGGATGCTTACTGATCGTTTGGTGTCCGATTATGCTTTTAAAAGATCGGCTCCCGCCGTTTAAATTGCGTTCGCGCCTAGCGGACAGCATAGTCGGTGGCTTGGGCGGCATCATGGGTGGGCTAGGGGGCTTCGCTGGCGCACTTCCGACTTTATGGTGTATGTTGAGCAGCTTTGATAAAAATACGCAGCGTGCGGTGATCCAAAATTTTAACCTTTCTATTTTAACGGCGACAATGGTGAGCTACGTTGCCACAGGCGTTGTAACGCGCAGCATGATACCGATGTTTGCGGTTGTAGCTGTGGCTATGTTGGTACCTACTTTAATTGGTGCGCGCTTATATAAAGGGATTGATGAGCTTACTTTTCGCAAGATCGTACTCGGTTTGCTCACTTTTTCGGGGGTTACTTTGTTGGTTTCTGTTTGGGTTTAGCTATAAAATGCTTTTCTCTGCTTACGACTCACGTAAAGAACGCATCTGTTGTAGCACTTGGAAAGTCGCTTTAGCTATCGTTGCTATGGATTTGTAGCAATCCAACTGAATTAATCATCTCACTTATTTTTACGCTAAAAAACATTAAAAACGGTTTGCAGAAAAGTGAGGCGATTCTGTAAAACGTACACTTGAAGTTATGCAGCAGCTGCTAACCCACTATCGGCGGATGAACAGACTCTTGCTAAATATAATAGAATTAAAAATAGCCTAAAATTTGTTTCTCAATTAGCTTGTATATAGGTGATTTAAGCTTTTAATGGGCCTGAGTCGTATCTTTGCTGTGGAATTTTTGACGTTGCTCATACTGCCGTAACTTGGGACAGGTGAGTTTTATCAGTTGATAAGTGAAACTCCAATCGATAATGACTGGTGTAATCACAGACTCAATAAGTGAGGGTGTTTAGAGGAGAATAACTAGCATGTCCCCTATTAATCCAGACCAAAGTACCAGATCTTCCTTCGTTCCGTTTCTTTCTAATACGCAAGCACTAACCGATGACTCGTGTGAGAGCAGGGTGCAAATCGCTAATGGCCCAATGAGTAACGCGATCATGGGCAATAATAATACAACGAATCACCATATATATTTAACCTCTTCAAATCCAAAATTCGAAGAAACTTTAATCCAGGCGTTTGAAACGAGTCAGACAACGCAAAAAGAAGCGCTGCAGTCGATCCCTGAGCCTCTTGCGCTATTGGGTGAAAATATCAAAGACTTCAAGAAAGAGTATGAAAGGAGTTTAAAGGGCAGAGGAGAGTGGGATGTGCTGTCAATGTATGTTCCGATCCAGGGAATCAAGAAAGGTCGGCAGGGTGAAGAGAAGGTTGACCTTGAAGCAGAATTGGAGCGATTTTTTGCCTCAGAAGCAACCGTATTCTTACTGCAGGGTGTAGCGGGTACAGGAAAATCGACATTTAACCGTCATCTGGCCCTTAAAAAGCTGGAGGATTATCAACGCCTTTCTCAAACCCAAAGCGATCCGCCTCTCGTCTTTTTTATTGAGCTCAGAAGCATTAAAAATCCGAATGAAAAGATAATCGAACAGTTCTTACAAGGCAAAGGATTTGCATCGGAGCAGATTGAGGCTCTACGGACACATTCGCATCAACGCTGCATTTTCATTTTTGATGGGTATGATGAAATCAAGGAACGGAATCGCAATTTTTATGATTTGAATGAGTTATGGCGGTGGGAAAAGACGAAATTTGTCATTACGAGCCGCCCAGAGTATTTAGATGCGAATTATCAAACGTATTTCCATCCTAAAGGGGCTCGTGATGAATTGAGGGAAGTCTGGATGGCACCATTTTCTGCGGAGCAGAGGTCTCATTATATTCAAAATTATGTGAACACAAGCAATCCTCCGTGGACGGTAGAACAGTATGAGCAGGCATTAAGCAAGTTGACGACTTTAAGCAAGGAACTGGAGCGTCCGATCGTATTGCGTCTGCTGTTGCAGGTACTGCCTGGGCTAGGAAAAATGAATCAAAACCAGAAGGCTTTAACGCTAGGAGCGGTCTATGAGCATTATTTCCAGAAATGGTGGGGAAACTGGCAATCACGCCTGGGGGCAATTGAGTTAACGCGGAAGGAAGAAGAAGCGAAAGAAGAGCTGTGTGAGCGTAAAGGCGGATTTATACAACAAGGTTTTGCTTATATTCAGAATTGTGCAGTGGAGTTGACTCAAGCAAGTCTGATATCTGTTCAGGATAGTGAAGGTTTTAAAAATCGATACCAAAGCGTATACGAGGCTTTTTTTGCAGATGAAACTAAGATAGAAGAGCGTGCACAGAAACGATTATTACGCTTTAACGCACCGTTTCAGATAAAGCAAAAGCAGCACTATGAATTTTCGCATAAGTCGATGCAGGAGTATTTAGTAGCGCGAGCGATTTGTGCGCCTGATTTTGAAGCGATAGAACTTCATCCCGAAGATGTGCTGAATCAGCTTTCGTTGGTTAAAGAGCCCGTTATTTTAGATTTTCTGGTGGAGCGGGTGAAAGAGCAACCGCAGTTTAAGGCGCATCTTTATGCCTGGATAGAAGCTTCCAAAGACCCTCGTGCCTTTGTGACGGTGGGCGCTGCGAATGCGATCACGATATTTGTCAGAGCAGGTGTGCAGTTTATCGAAGCAGATTTAAAGGGAATTCGGATACCTGGTGCAGATTTGAGTAATGGGGTATTCGATTCAGCGCGGTTGCAAGGATCGGATTTTAGGGCAGTGAATTTTCGTCAGGCCTGGTTGCGCGGAGCGAATTTAAGCAAAGCGCAGATGGCGGGAGTGAAGTTTGGCGAATGGCCGACCCTGAAAGAAAAAAGCGCAGTGTATTCATGTGCTTATTTGCCGGATGGGAAAGCGTGTGCAGTGGGATTTTTAGATGGCAAGATTTGTGTGTACGACACGTCGAGCTGGGCAAATATCCACACCTTGCGGGGACATGAAAGTTTTGTTAAGAGCCTAGCGTATTCGCCGAATGGAATGCAGCTGGCGTCAGGAGGCAATGACAATACGGTGCGGTTGTGGGATGCACAAAAAGGACGGCCAGGCCCGATTCTGCATGGACATACCGGTAACGTTAATAGTGTGGCGTATTCGCCGAACGGAACGCAGCTGGCGTCAGGGAGTAATGACGGTACGGCGCGGCTGTGGGATGTGGAAAAAGGGGAGTCGAGTCTGATTTTGAGCGGGCATGCGGTTTGCGTTAATAGCGTAACGTATTCGCCGAACGGATTGCAGCTGGCATCAGGGGAGTATGGTGGGGTGCGGCTGTGGGATGTGCGAAGCGGAGAATTAGGCTTGATCTTGTGCGGACATAGAGGTGAGGTTCATTGCGTAGCGTATTCGCCGAACGGAACGCAGCTGGCATCAGGGGGACAGGACGGTACAGTGCGGTTATGGGAGGTGGAAAGGGGAGAGTTGGGCTTGACCTTGCGTGGACATGAACGTGGTGCAGTTATGAGCGTAGCGTATTCATCGAGCGGATCACAGCTGGCGTCAGGGGGGAGTGACGAGACAGTGTGGTTGTGGGATGTGAAAACAGGAGAAATGTGCTCAATCTTACGCGGACATACGGATTGGATTTATAGCATAGCGTATTCGCCAAACGGAATGCAGCTGGTGTCAGGGGGAGGGGAGGAGGTGCGGCTATGGAATGTGGAACGAGGAGAGTCTGGCCTGATCTCGCGCGGACATGAAAATGGGGTTAACAGCGTAGCATGTTCGCCAAACGGAACGCAACTGGCGTCAGGGAGCAATGACTGGACGGTGCGGCTGTGGGATGCGCAAAGTGGAGAAACGGGCCCAATTTTGCGTGGACATAAAGGCGCAGTTTGTAGCGTAGCATATTCGCCAAATGGAAGGCAGCTGGCGTCAGGGAGTTATGACCAGACGGTACGGCTGTGGGACCTGGAAAGAGGAGAAGCGGGACCGATCTTGCGAGGACATGAAAGAGGAGTTTCCAGCATAGCGTATTCACCGAACGGGTTGCAGCTGGCGTCAGGAGGCGATGACAATACAGTACGGCTGTGGGATGCGCAAACAGGGGAGCCGGGGCCGATCTTGCGGGGACATAAACGTGAGGTTTTAAGCGTAGCGTATTCGCCAAATGGGACTCAGCTGGCGTCAGGAAGCGGTGACAATACGGTGCGGTTATGGGATGTGGAAACAGGGGGGGTGGGCTCGATCTTACACGGACATGCATGTAGGGTTTCGAGCGCAGCATATTCGCCGAGTGGATCGCAGTTGGCGTCAGGGAGTTGGGACAAGACGATACGATTGTGGGACTTAAAAAGAGGAGAATCCGACCTGATCTTGCGTGGACATACGGGTTATGTTTCGAGCGTAGCATATTCGCCGAGTGGGTCGCAGCTGGCTTCAGGTAATTATGACAATACGGTGCGGCTGTGGGAAATATCTTCAGGTCAATGTTTAAGGATTATTCAAAGTTTTATTGGAAAAGTCCAAAGTGTAGTTTGGCAACAGCGGGTCGAAGGGGAGTATGTGTGGACGGGCAGCGCAGATAAGCTCGTACGCAAGTGGGAGGTAAAAAAAGAGGGAGAAGGATATAAGGCCAGGCTGGATTGGATGTCAGGGCACGCAGGGCTGATAGTAGGCGATGTTCTAATAGAAGGCGTAATAGGGTTAAGCGAAGTCCAACATAGGCTATTAAACCCGAGTGGCGCGCGCCCTCCAAAAAATGCAAGTGGATGGCTAGATTTTTTTCGAAGAAATGTAGGTTAAATACGAATTATTAAAAAGGAGCAGCCAGTATGTCGCCGGTTAATCTAAATCAGAGCACTCAACCTTCTTTAGCTTCATATATTCCTCAATTGGCTTCAGCTTTTTCTGATACGTAAGCACGAACCGATGATCCAAGTGAAAGCAACGTGCAAATCGGTAATGGTTTTATAAACAATTTAACCATTGGCAATCATAATACAGCGAATAACCATATATATTTAGCGGCGGCAGATTCGAAGTTGATAGAAACCCTGACGTTGCAGCATATTTTTTGCCTTGCTGCGGCTGTGGGATATTGCTTCGGGACACTGTCAAAAAGTGATTCAAGATTTTAACGGATTAGTGATGAGTGTTGCTTGGAAAGCGATCTCAGGCGGTAATTATTTATTGACCGGCGATGGGAATAATTTGGTTTGCCAGTGGCAGGTGATAAAAGAGGGAAACGAGTATTATACGCGCCTATGTTGGAGATCAATGCATACAAAGCTTACGGCGACGGATACTTTAATCGAAGATGTAAAAGGCCTCAGCGAAGGGGATTGCAGGTTATTAAAGCAGCGTGGAGCGATAATACGTTCCCGAGAGATGGCGGAGTAAATTATTTTGTGAGACGTTGCATTGAGGCACCTACCTTCGAAAGTATCCCATCGCATGAAATAGATTATTAAATCTTATTGATGGATTTTTTGTAACTGGTGATAAAACGCTTCTAGTTTTAGCGCTTGCTCGGGCCATTGCCAGCAGGTGTTGGCATTGAGAGCATTGGCGCTGTAAATCGCACAATTCAAGACAGTGAATTGATTTCACGTCAGTCTAAAGCTAAAGCGGCACTGCGTATATTGCGGAGCAAGCGCAGGGGTCAAAAATCTGCTAGAATCCATACCGCATAAGGCAAAGCGGGCGTCGTATAATGGTTATTACCTCAGCTTCCCAAGCTGAAGACGTGGGTTCGATTCCCATCGCCCGCTCCAATCTGTAATATTTTCTGCATGCTGCTCTCCGTAGTTCAATGGATAGAACGAGTGCCTCCTAAGCGCTAGATACAGGTTCGATTCCTGTCGGGGGGACCAGCGCTAGAGCTTGTCCCTTAATTGCTCCTGGCAATATAAAACAATCTGCATCTATTATTCATATATGTGAGTCAATCCAGGGGAAGTATTTCCCCTAGCTAGGAGACCGCTATGAAACAAGCGACTCTGCCACGTATTGTTTGGGTGTTAGGGGCAGTCAGTTTCTTCATGTCACTCTCTTTTGAGTTAGGCCATGTTTTATTGCCGATGTTACTGGTTGGCACAATGGGCATGAGTGTGACCGCGCTGGGCCTAATTGAAGGCATGGCCGATGCGATGAGTTTTATGATTAAAGTTCTGTCTGGCGTGCTCAGTGATTATCTTAAGCGGCGTAAATGGCTGGTATTATTAGGTTATGGCTTGGCGGCTTTAAGTAAGCCATTATTCCCCCTTGCGCATTTGCCCACTATGTTGGTGGCCGCACGTTTGCTTGAGAGTTTTGGTCGTGGTATTCGAAGTGCGCCAAGAGATGCATTGGTTGCAGATATATGCTCGCCTGCAGCGCGTGGCGCTTGTTTTGGTCTACGTCAATCAGCCAGTACTTTCGGCGCAGTTATGGGCGCGTTGCTGGCGCTGGGGCTGATGTTTTGGTCGGGGGAGAATATTCGGCTGATTCTTTGGTTTCCTATTCTCCCCGCATGGATTGCCGTGGCTCTAGTGCTTTTTGGGCTTCATGAGAAAAAGCGTGCACCGCATAAACCTTCTTTACAATCATTTCCTTTGCGCTGGCGGAAATTACGTAAGTTTTCAACGTACTATTGGCTAATCGTAACGATTATAGCGCTCTTCTCTATGGTGCAATTTAGGCCAGCCTTTATTCTGTTACTTGCGCAGCAAGCCGGCCTCGAGCCGAGGTGGATTCCTGGCATTATTGTAGTTATGTATTTGGTGTATTCATTGTCCGCTTATCCGATCGGCAAAATCTCGGACCGCATAGAGCGTGGGGTTTTGCTTGCTTGCGGCCTGGTGCTGATGATTCTAGCGGATCTGCTATTTGGGTTAGGTCATTCGCTCGCACTTTTGTTGCTTGGGGTTATCTTATGGGGCTTGCATATGGGATTTATCCATGGCATTTTAGCCGCGCTGCTAGCAGAAGCCGCGCCAGCAGAGTTACGCGGCACAGCATTTGGCATTTCTAATCTAACCAGCGGTGTATGCATGGTGATGGGAAGTGCCGGTGCCGGTTGGCTTTGGGATCATTTAGGGTCAGCGGCGAGTTTCTTAATAGGCGCTTTATTGACGCTGATTCCTTTATTGCTATGCTGGTTGATGCCGCACGCCAAAAAATTGGGGCGTAACAGTAGCAAACATTAAACACGATTGCTGTATTCCGCTGAATTACTTTTTGGGCCATTGCTTACTGACCCGCTCGGTACGTAGATAAAGCCGGAAACGTTCGTCGCGATCGGCCGGCCGGCGGCCTTCCCAGATGAGCTTCCAAACAAAAGGTGATAGTGAGGCGGGTGCGCCATAATCCCAGGTATCTTGACGGAGTAATACATCACAATCTTCGTTACCAAAGGCGAAACGCATTTTGCCGAAATAAGCAAAAGAGGCAATTTGCGCATCCCCTAAGCGCACCGGACTAATACATTGATAATCAGTGGGCAAGTGATTTGCAAGCTGGGTGGCCACATCCCGATAAGTTCGGCTGTAATTGACAAGCGGTAGCCATAATGTCATCAATAATACCCACATTAGCGTTGTGCCTGCGCTTGAGAGGACGACACTACGCCATAATGCTTTAGGGCGGCGCGCGAGTCGCCAATATACGAGAATGACCCAGCAGCCTGTGACAAATAGGGCAATAATAAATGCCGGAAGCCTAAATTCAGCCTGAAAACCAGGTGCAAACCGAGCTAAATTGTGCGCAATTTGAGTTGGGAAACCGGTTTGCTGCGCGATCCAAACCAGCCAGACAAATGAGCTAAGAATGGTAAAACTTAATAGCGCGAACCAATCAATTGCATTGATTGTGCCGCGCTTAAGAGTAGGCAAACCGAATGCAGCAAGCACCGACAGCGCAGGCAATAAGAGCAAAAAGAGCCGGTTCGTCTGATGGGTTTGTAGGGCAATCAATATAAGTAGCCCACTTATTACGGACAGCGCAATCATGATATGTGGTGCGCGCCGCAAACCTGCCCAACTATACCAAGACCATGCGGCAAGCGGCCAGGCTGGCCACGTGTAGAGCGGTAGGTTTTTTAAAGCGTAAAAAAGTGTGCTGACTGGAGAGCCAGAGAACGTGCGGAGATTGCCAAAGAGCCAGGCATATAAATAGGGGCTAGCCTCGCTGGTCAAGGCAATGTATGCGGCAAGCGGCCAAGCAAGCGCAATCAGAGTGAGCACCGGCACGCCAAGTGTGAAGAGCGCTTTGACACGCAGCTCGTGTGTCACGAGCATTAAGGCAAGGGTACTGATTAAGAGTGCAACCAGTAAAGGCGGATTAGCGGCAAGTAAGAGTAAGCCCAGTGCCAGACCCCAACAGAGCGCGCCTTGCTTAGGCTTATCTATGCAGCGGATGAGGCCGTAGAGCATCATCGCAATGCAAGCAAATTGTGTAATTTCAGGTGTGGTTTCATGACTGCGCTCGGCTAACCCAAAGCAGCCAAGCAGAATCAAGAGCGCGCCATCGGCCAGAGTGCGGCCGTAATCACGTGACGAAGGTTCGCCACCGAAAGCATATTTAAAGGGCTGAACTTCAGCGCGGCGGCCGAGTAGATAGCCGCTATGCCAGACAAAGGCGCAGCTCATGCACAGTAGACACACGGTGACAATATGCGTAGCGCCAACCGGACCTATCCAGCCGCCAAATATGCGTATGCTGATCGCACCGAGCCAATAAGCAAGAGGGCCGCTGCTGGTGATGGCTTTACCGGCTAGATTGGGCAATAGCCAGTCCTGCCAATGGCCATTGGCCAGCGTCCACATAATGCCGAAACCGGCCGCATCTTCGTTTTTCCATGGGTCGCGCCCAAATAGGCCAGTGACTGCATATACAATGCAAATAGCGAACAATAACCAGCGTGGCAATGTGCGCGTGGCGGTAGTCGTCAAACGAACAACGGCGGATTTCATGCGTGGCGATAAATCATTCAAGCAAAAAATAAATAAAAAAGGCAGCCTATGCGCTGCCTAGATCGCCTCTCGGTGTAAGCACTTGCTACACCGATGCCAAAGCTCTGTGTTTGAGCATTATGCGGGGTCTGAGGTTTTTGCCGATTTAGTGTAACTTGCGTATTTCCGGTTGAATTTTTCGACGGTTCCTTCACTGTCGACAATTTTATTTTGACCGGTATAGAAAGGGTGGGAGGCTGAAGAAATTTCCATCTTTGCAAGAGGGTATTCTTTGCCTTCGTATTGGGTTGTTTCCCGGGTGTGGATAGTCGAGCGAGTTAGGATTTTGTCGTTAGACGACATATCCATAAAGACGACCTCGCGGTATTCTGGGTGGGTATTTTCTTTCATATTCATTCCTTGCGTGGCGCAATCACTTCTGTCCGCGCCTCATTAACGCGGACTCCCTTGTTGCGCGAAAGCGATTTCAAAGTGGAAAACACATTATTATGCCAGAAAACTGGTTGCTTAATAAAGTAAAGGTTTAGTTTAAGCAACCTGATGCCTGTGCATAGTGGGTATTTATATCAAAATTATCCGCCGCGGCGCATTAGATCGAAAAATTCAGCGTTGTTCTTAGTCTGTTTAAATTTATCAAGCAAGAATTCCAATGCTTCAACTTCATCCATATCATGGATGAATTTACGCAGAACCCAAATCTTTTGTAGGATTTCTGGCTTGATGAGCAGTTCTTCGCGCCGGGTGCCTGATTTATTCAAATTGATTGCAGGATAGACTCGTTTTTCAGCCATGCGCCGCTCAAGATGAACTTCCATATTGCCGGTGCCTTTAAATTCTTCGTAAATCACATCGTCCATCCGGCTACCGGTTTCGATCAAGGCCGTACCAATGATCGTCAGCGAACCACCTTCTTCGATATTGCGCGCGGCGCCAAAGATGCGTTTGGGACGTTGTAGCGCATTGGCATCTACCCCACCGGTTAAAACCTTGCCTGAAGTTGGAACGACTGTATTATAGGCACGTGCTAAGCGAGTAATGGAATCAAGCAGAATCACCACATCATGCTTCATTTCGACTAAGCGTTTGGCTTTTTCAAGCACCATTTCAGCAACTTGTACATGGCGTGAAGCAGGTTCGTCAAAGGTTGACGCAACGACTTCACCGGCCACAGAGCGCTGCATTTCGGTGACTTCTTCAGGGCGCTCATCAATCAATAAGACGAACAGTTTAATATCTGGATGATTCGCCTTAATCGCATGAGCGATATGTTGTAGGATCACGGTTTTGCCTGACTTGGGCGAGGCCACAAGTAAACCGCGTTGGCCTTTACCGATGGGGGCGATCACATCGATGATCCGCCCCGTAATGTTTTCTTCGCCGCGCAATTCTCGCTCTAGTAAAAGCGGTTTATTCGGGTGGAGTGGCGTGAGGTTCTCAAACATAATTTTATGTTTTGAGGCCTCAGGGGGCTGGCCGTTGACTTTATCCACTTTCACAAGGGCGAAGTAACGCTCGCCATCTTTGGGGGTGCGGACTTCCCCTTCAATCGTATCGCCAGTATGTAAATTAAAACGTCGAATTTGTGATGGACTGATATAAATATCGTCGGGACTGGCTAAGTAGGAGGTTTCTGGCGAGCGTAAAAAGCCAAAGCCATCCGGTAACACTTCGAGCGTGCCATCACCAAAGATAGTTTCGCCTGTTTTTGCGCGCTTTTTTAAGATAGCAAACATTAATTCTTGTTTGCGCAGGCGGTTTGCGTTTTCAATTTCTAGGCCATTGGCCATTTCAATAAGGGCAGATACGTGTAAAGATTTAAGCTCAGATAAGTGCATAGGAATCCCGCTAGGGAGAAAACTTGTCGCTAAGGACTATAGAAAGAAAGAGCGAACGCTCAGGGAATCAAACGGTATGTAATTTTTCGCATTCTAGCATAATGTAGTCCGGCTACTCGGTTTTTTTTAGAAACTTTTTTGTGGCCGGTACAGTTTTAAGCAAATGCTAGCGTCAAAGATGGCTATCAAGAAACGAGGTCAGTTGGTGTTTCGATAAAGCGCCGACTTTTTGTGCAGCGACAGCACCATTCTTAAAGAGAATCAAGGTTGGAATGCCGCGTACGCCAAATTTTGCGGGTGTAGCTTGATTTTCATCAACATTGATTTTGGCAATATGCAAACGATCGCTGTAGGTGTGCGCAAGTTCATCCAGGATAGGCGCAATCTGTTTGCATGGGCCGCACCAATCAGCCCAAAAATCTAATAATACGGGCCGTTCTGCTTTGAGTACGTCTTCTTCAAAGGATGCGTCGTTAATAATCTTGATGAGTGGATTCATTGTGAATGTACCTCTTTCAACCTTGGAAATTGTGGCTAACCTATAAACAGGCGTTATCTTAGCCTAAATTGTTTAAGTTGTGAGAGGGTTTCATAAGCAAGCTAGGGTCTGCTTCGTTAGGTGTGCTACAGAAGGCCTCAGCTAGCCTAAAGCATGACCCCGAAAAAGATTCCAGACTTGAATGGGATAAATGGACTCACGCACTGGATTGTCAGGCTACGCAAGCCCCTGCAGCTTAGGCGGAACTACATGCGGATTTTGTGTCTCGAATTGTGCAGTTTTTCAATAACTGACCTGACGGATTGTATACTTCAGCGTCCCAACTCCAAGCCGTGTTGTCAGCGTTTGTAGGGCCGACGCGCTTTATGACCATATAGCCATATTGCTGATGCAAAATGTCGATGGCTTGGATCTCTACGTTGGGGGTTGGGGGAATCGGAGAATAGGGGAAAAAGTTAATATTTAGGCTTTGTAAATAGGGTATCCGTTCTGTTTGATCTGGGTAGTTCAATAGGGATTTGAGTAAGTCTGAATCATCCAACTGTGCGCCGGAAAATCCAATAATAAAATGCGAGGGGTGCGCCGAGAATTTAATATGCTGCCAGATATGAAAGTCACTCGCTAAGACAAGCTTGATTCCTGCTGGAAAAAGTTTTTTATTTTTGTCTAAAAAAACGGATCTGATTGACGTTCCTATATAAGGTTTTCCGATGTCGCCTGCTAGCGCTAATAGGGGGGTATGCATAAGTAAAATGTTGCGCCTGGCTTTTTGCGCGAGTTCTTCCATCTCCGTATACTGTTGCTGGTATTGGAAATAAGAATATTCACCGGGTTGAAAATTTTTAAAACGTGACTGGGCTGAATCAAAAACAATAAATTGTTCATGAACTCCGAGCGGGATAGCGTAAGGAGAGCTATAGTCGCCTGCATAGTGGCCTGCTTCAAACGGCTGGAGGCAATCCTGCTCGGGCTGTTCTGTTTGCCACGGCCGCGGATCTAAAAATCGCCACCACCCCTGTCCAGCAAGTTGGCAGCTCTCTCGGTTGCCGCGCACCATGATCCAAGGCGCGGCCTTTAATAAGGCATCTGCGGGTTCAAAAAAATCTTGATTCCAAGTGTCGAAATCCGCATGCTCTCCCGCTTTTGCTTGTCGGTAATGATAATCGCCAAGATGAATGACTAAGTCTAAATTAGGGGTTCGCGCTGCAGTTTGGGCAATCTTTTTAAATGGAATTTCACCATCGCATGATTGCCCTTTAGGGACTCGGCAGCCCGTATCCCCAATAATGACAATAGTCTGGGGAAATTCTTTGCCTAATCTTAATTCTTTGCCGCGAATCGATAGGGTTTTTGCCTCTGGTGTGAGCGGCTTTTCGCAGGTAAGCGGTAAATTATCCAAATTAGGCTGGTCCGGGGTGGTGGCTCGATCGCTTCTTGCCTGCCGCACGACCATATTGTGCTCTACTTCATTAATCTTAATCTTGGGGCATGTATCCCCCTTAGCGATTGCCCGGACGATGCGTTGGCCATTTGGACCTAATACGACGAAGGCTGAATGCAAGTCAGCGGGTGAAACGCTGACAGAGTTGGGATAATTCGAATCCTGGCCGCTACTGCCGTTGCCGCAAGCGGATAGTGCGACGATAAGTAAAAATCTAATTAAAACGAGCGAGATCAATGGATAACCAATGTGAGGGGGCATGATAAAACCACTTCCTTGAGTGAAATTCCTGGGCGAAGGTCCCGTTGCTATGAATGAAGAGTTTTAGGTAGGGGGGAATATTTGATAGAATGACGACGTTCAGTCGTACTTTCCATATTAGGTTACTTATTCCGTTATTTTTAGTGCAAAACTTCTAGCACCCTAGAGGCAGACTTAGATTTGTATAGCTGCGTCAGCAGGGTAGTGGAAGAAGCATGATTAGCAGAACCTTGAGCATACTCATACTCACGCACTTGGCTGAGTGTTTTTAATTAGGACAATTTGATTCCATGACCTCAAACATCAATATAGAAAACCTTGGCAAACTTGAGCGCAGCGCTCGTCTCCCTATCCAGAAAGAAGACGTGCAGCAAGAAATCAATCAACGTATTAGTAAGCTCGCGAAAAATTTCAAACACCCTGGGTTTAGACCGGGTAAAGCGCCACTCAAAATTGTCGCGCAACAGCACCAAGAGCGAGTTCAGGAGGAAGTGCTTTACACCAAAGCAAGCCAGGAATTGTCAGCCATTAGCCAAGCGCAAAATTTTAGAATTGCTGGGTTGCCAAACTTAGAAATCAGGAATGATTTGGCGGATGCCACTACTTATACGGTAGATGCAACCTTTGAGGTCTTTCCTGAAGTGAAAATGGGTGATTTATCTAATGTGCAAATTACTCGCACGACAACTAAGATTGGTGCGGAGCAGATTGATGCCACGCTTGATATGCTGCGTAAGCAGCGAGTCCACTATCATGTACGGGGCGAGGCTGACGCCCACGGCGATGGCGGCGGTGGGCTAGCTGCGCAAGCCGGAGATCGAGTGCACGTGGATTGGAATGGGGTGCTAGATGGCGAGCCGTTTAATGGCGGTTCTGCAGAAAATGTTGAACTGGTGCTGAATGAGAAAAAAGCAGACCAGAGCGAGCCCAAAAATCATCAGCAGCTGATTCTAGAGCAGTTTGAAAATGCAGTGCTGGGCCTTGAGCCAGGAAGCACCCGAGAATTTGATTTAAGCATTCCAGAGGACTATCAAGATAGCAAAATGGCTGGCAAAACAGCTCATATTACATTAACCCTCAAAAAAGTTGAGTGGCCGCATTACCCAGAAATCAATGCAGCATTTGTGCAAGCAATGGGCATTGAAAGCGGAGACGTGGCGAAATTGCGCGAGGCGATTCAGGAGAATCTTGAGCGCGAAGCGAAAAAGCGCACGCAATCACTACTGAAGCAGCAAGTCATGGATGCAATTATTGCTGCGACCGAGCTGGATGCGCCAAAAGTATTGGTGGCGGAAGCTCAACAGCAGTTGCTCGAAATAATGCACGCAAATTTGGAGCGGCGCGGCCTAGCCAAGGCGAAACGGCCATCGATTCCGGCTGAAATATTTCAAGCTCAGGCTGAGCGTCGCGTAAAGTTGGGCCTATTGCTCAATGAGTTAGTTCAAGCGCATAGTTTGCGGGTAAAGCCGGAGCAGCTTCGAGTTGAGGTTGAAGAGCGGGCTCAAGGTTATGCTGACCCGCAAGAAGCTGTGCGCTGGTATTATGCTGATCGTACGCGTTTAGCTGAAATAGAAAATGACCTTACGGAAGGCAATATCGTTGACTTTGTGCTGAATCAGGCCAAGGTCACGGATAAGGAGGTGAGCTTTGAGGAATTGGCGCAAGCAGCAACAGCGCAGTAAAATAGGTCCAAATAAGTTATAACTACAGCGTGTGGATAGAGTTAACCTTCTAGCGGATGCGCTGTGGTTATTTAAAAAGTGAATAAGGATGGCGTATGAGGTCTTACGGTGATTTAGCTGAGCAGCGGTTTACCCTAACTTCGAGTGGGTTTGATCCGCAAGCATTGGGCCTTGTGCCGATGGTTGTTGAAACCAGTGGTCGCGGCGAACGCGCTTATGATATTTACTCGCGTTTGCTTAAAGAGCGTGTGGTTTTTCTGGTTGGCGAAGTCAATGATCAGACCGCTAATCTGGTGGTTGCACAGTTGCTATTTCTTGAAAGCGAGAATCCGGACAAAGATATTAGCCTATATATTAATAGCCCAGGTGGTTCGGTCTCGGCAGGCATGGCGATCTACGATACCTTACAATTTATCAAGCCTGAAGTTTCCACCTTATGTTTGGGGCTAGCGGCTAGCATGGGCGCTTTTTTGTTGGCAGCTGGCGCGAAGGGTAAGCGTTTCGCGCTGCCGAATGCCCGTGTCATGATTCATCAGCCGTTAGGCGGTGCACGCGGTCAAGCCTCGGATATTGAAATTCAGGCACGTGAAATTCTTTATCTAAAAGAACGGCTTAACCAATTGCTGAGTTCTCATACTGGGCAAGCGGTTGAACGGATTGCGCGTGATACAGATCGTGACAATTTTATGTCGGCTGACGATGCCAAAGTCTACGGTTTGATTGACCAGGTCTTGTATAAACGTATTTAATACCTATTTAACCCCATATTGGGTTCAATCGTAGGTTGTGTAGATAATTAGAGTGCTGGCGAAAATAGCCTGCACTTATTTCACTGTCCGGAGGGATTCGTCGATGGCGGACAACAAAACTTCTAGCAACGATAGAGTGCTTTATTGCTCGTTTTGTGGCAAAAACCAGCATGAAGTCAAAAAATTGATTGCTGGTCCATCTGTGTTTATTTGTGATGAGTGCATTGATTTATGCAATGACATTATCCGTGAAGAGCTTGCTGGGACAACCAGCGAGGCCAACTTGGCTAAATCAGCTTTGCCAAGTCCTAAAGAAATCAGTGAAATCCTTGATCAATATGTGATTGGGCAAGAGCGCGCAAAAAAAATTCTCGCCGTTGCGGTTTACAATCACTACAAAAGACTCAAGCATATTGATAAAAAAGACGAAGTTGAGCTAGCTAAGAGCAATATTTTGTTGGTGGGCCCAACCGGATCAGGCAAAACCTTGCTGGCGCAAACGCTTGCGCGTTTACTTAATGTTCCGTTTGTGATGGCTGATGCAACGACGCTAACAGAAGCGGGTTACGTTGGTGAGGATGTTGAAAATATTATCCAGAAGTTATTGCAAAACTGTAACTACGAAGTTGAAAAAGCTCAAAAAGGCATCGTTTATATCGACGAGATCGACAAGATTAGTCGTAAATCAGCTAATCCATCGATTACCCGCGATGTATCGGGTGAAGGCGTGCAGCAGGCTTTGTTAAAACTGATTGAAGGAACCATGGCATCCGTTCCGCCACAAGGTGGACGTAAGCATCCCAATCAAGATTTTATTCAAGTCGATACAACCAATATCTTGTTTGTTTGCGGTGGCGCTTTCGATGGCCTTGAAAAGGTGATTATCGACCGTACTGAAAAAACAGGGATTGGTTTTGGCGCTACGCTCAAAAGCAGTCAAGAGCGCGATGCGGGCGAAGTTTTGCTTGAGGTTGAACCGGAAGATTTGATCAAGTTCGGCTTGATTCCCGAATTGATTGGCCGTCTGCCGGTCGTGGCGACGCTCAGCAAACTGGATGAGACAGCGTTGGTCAAGATTCTGGTTGAACCGAAAAATGCAGTGATTAAGCAATACCATAAACTTTTTGCGATGGAGAATGTCGTACTTGAAATCCGGCCTGCCGCATTGCAAGCGATTGCCCGCAAAGCCATTCGCCGTAAAACTGGCGCGCGCGGCCTGCGCTCAATTTTAGAGCAGGCCCTGCTAGATACAATGTATGAATTACCGATGCTAAAAGGTGTGAGCAAAGTCATTATTGATGAAAATACGATTGAAGGCGAAGGTAAGCCCTTGCTCATTTATGAGGAATCGCAATCCTTAGTTGCTAATCAGAGCGCCGGCTAAGATGGCCATGACTCTCTATTTGTAAAAGTGGCTCAATCGATTTTACCTATAGGAAAATAAAATGCCAGGAATTCAACTCCTTCCATCAGAGCCCATCATGTTACCGTTGCTTCCATTGCGCGATGTGGTGGTTTTTCCGCACATGGTGATTCCATTATTTGTTGGGCGTCCCAAATCCATTAAAGCACTCGATGCTGCAATGGAAAACGGCAAGCGGATTATGCTTGTGGCGCAAAAAACGGCTGGCAAAGATGAACCGGCGGCGCATGATATGTATGAGATTGGTTGCGTGGCGCATATCCTGCAAATGCTTAAGCTTCCTGATGGCACAGTTAAAGTGCTGGTTGAAGGGCTGCAGCGCGCGAAGGTTCTGTCAATCCTGTCAGTTGAAGAGCAAGATGCGCAGTTTTTTTGCACGACGCAACCCCTTGCGCCAGAGCATGCTGAAAGCGCGCAGACTGAAGCGCTGCGCCGCGCGCTCATTTCGCAGTTTGAGCAGTATCTGAAGCTGAACAAGAAGTTGCCGCCGGAAATTCTAACGTCACTGGCTGACATTGATGAAGCTGGCCGCTTAGTGGATACAATTGCAGCTCATCTACCGCTTAAACTTGAACAAAAACAACGGGCACTCGAAACCTTTTCAGTGCTTGAGCGGTTTGAGCATTTGCTGGCGCAGCTAGAAGCAGAAATTGATATTTTGCAGGTAGAAAAGCGGATTCGCGGCCGCGTAAAGCGCCAAATGGAAAAAAGTCAGCGCGAATATTATCTGAATGAACAAGTTAAAGCGATTCAAAAAGAATTAGGCGAAGGGGAAGAGGGGGCTGATCTTGAAGAAATTGACAAGCGCATTACCTCTGCGCGCATGCCTAAAGAAGCTAAAAAGAAAGCCCAAGCTGAACTGAAAAAATTAAAGCTGATGTCACCTATGTCGGCGGAAGCAACTGTGGTGCGCAATTATATTGATACGCTGATTAACTTGCCGTGGCGCAAAAAAAGCAAGGTCAATAATCATTTGCCTCATGCAGAAAAAGTCCTAGATGAAGACCACTATGGTCTGGAGAAAGTCAAAGAGCGGATCCTTGAGTATCTTGCAGTGCAACAACGGGTTGATAAAGTCAAAGCGCCTATTCTATGCTTGGTTGGGCCGCCTGGAGTTGGCAAGACCTCGCTTGGCCAATCGATTGCGCGCGCGACAAACCGCCAATTTGTCCGCATGGCTTTAGGTGGCGTGCGTGATGAGGCAGAAATTCGCGGCCACCGACGCACGTATATTGGCTCGATGCCAGGTAAAATTTTACAAAGCTTAACCAAGGCCGGGGTGCGTAACCCATTATTCTTGTTAGACGAAGTTGACAAGTTGGGGATGGATTTTCGGGGTGACCCTTCATCGGCGCTGCTGGAAGTGCTAGATCCTGAACAAAATCATACCTTCGCAGATCATTACGTTGAAGTTGATTTTGATCTATCCGATGTGATGTTTGTGGCAACTTCGAATTCACTGAATATTTCGCCGCCATTGCTTGATCGGATGGAAGTTATTCGGCTCTCAGGTTATACGGAAGACGAGAAGGTCAATATTGCGCAACGTTATCTGATGCCTAAGCAAAAACGCAATAATGGCCTGCAAGAGGGGGAGCTTGAGCTGGCGGAAGAAGGGATTCGCGACATCATCCGCTACTATACTCGCGAGGCAGGCGTGCGTTCGCTTGAGCGCGAAATCTCAAAAATTTGTCGTAAGGTCGTCAAGACCTTGCTGTTACAAAAAGAGCTGAAAAAAACCACCAGCACAATCATCGTTGACAGCGCTAACCTCAGCGTTTTCCTGGGCGTGCGTAAATATGACTTTGGCTTGGCGGCAAAAGAAAACCAAGTGGGTCAAGTAACCGGCCTAGCTTGGACCGAGGTGGGGGGCGATTTACTCACCATTGAGGCTGCCGTGATGCCTGGTAAAGGCAACGTGTTGCGCACGGGTTCCCTCGGCGACGTGATGAAGGAGTCGGTTGAAGCTGCGCGTTCTGTCGTGCGTTCGCGCTCGCGACGCTTAGGCATAACGGATGAAACTTTTGAAAAAAAGGATATTCATATCCATGTGCCTGAAGGCGCCACACCGAAAGATGGGCCATCGGCTGGCATCGCAATGGCGACAGCGCTGGTTTCCGCACTCACGGGTATTGCAGTGCGCGCGAATGTGGCGATGACCGGTGAAATTACACTGCGCGGAGAAGTCTTGCCGATTGGCGGACTCAAAGAAAAACTGTTGGCGGCGCATCGTGGCGGCATTAAACTGGTCCTGATTCCAGAAGAAAATGTAAAAGATTTGGCCGAGATCCCAGACAATGTGAAGAGCCACATTGAAATTGTGCCAGTACGCTGGTTCGATAAAGTACTCGAGCTAGCGCTTGAGCGTTTACCGACTGCGCGGCCGGAAGAAGAGCTGAAAAATGAAGCGGTCAAGGAAGTACCATTGCCTGCGACAGTAACCCAAGGAGTCGTCAAGCATTAATCAGAAATTTTTGGTTTTCCGGTCTTTTAGGGCTGGTCAGCTTAAACAGAATGCGGTAAACTAATCGTCTTTGCAAGGTTGCAGATTAAGTAGAGTTTTGCTGCAATCTTGCTATAGTCTCCGATGGAATTGGGTGCTTAGCTCAGTTGGTAGAGCGGAGCCCTTACAAGGCTTAGGTCGGGAGTTCGAGCCTCTCAGCACCCACCAATCCCATCACAGAAGTATTTTAGAATGACTCGCCCCGAAGTTCTTGCTGGGCAAAATGATCCCATCTTCGGCTCTCGCTTCTCTGATCTTTCACTTCTATGTTCGACTTCATTCGCAATCACAAACGTCTCATGCTGGTCTTCTTGGCTTTGCTTATCGTGCCGGGCCTTGGCTTGGTCGGCGTGCAAGGTTTTCGCGGGTTTTTTGATAATAGCGCTAATGTAGCCGAAGTAGGCGGCTCCAAGATAACGCGGCAAGAATACGATGCGCTCCTGAAAGAGCAGCTTGAGCGGATGCGCGAAATGTTTGGTGGGGCCGTTGATACAGCGGCAGTGGATACGCCTGTGCTGCGCCGGATTCTGCTAGATAGCTTGATTCAGCAACGGATCTTGGCTGATGAAGCAAAGCGTCGGCGCTTAAGCGCCTCTGATGAAGCTGTGCGTCAAACCATTTTAGACATTCCAGCGCTTGGAGCATTGCGTAAATCAGATGGGTCAATCGATACCGAACAATATCGTGAACTTCTGGCCAAACAGGGCATGACACCTGAGCAATTTGACGCTCGCGTGCGCCGCAGTTTAGCGATCGCTCAGATTAGCGATAGTATTGAAGCGAGTGCTCTAGCGCCCAAGAGTTCGGCGGAGCAGTTAGCTCAGTTATCGATGCAGCAGCGCAAAGTGCGCGAATTGGCTTTTCATCCACTGGATTATAGTGCGGAAGTGAAACTGACTGAGGAGCAATTAAAGCAATATTATGATGCGCATCAGCAAGAATTCGAAACGCCGGAAACCGCTACGATAAGTTACGTAGTTTTAAGCGCTGAGATACTTTCCGCTAGCATCGCGCCAAGCGAAGACGAGCTGAAAAAAGCCTATCAAGATAACCTCGCAGCTTATCAAACGGCTAAGCAAGTGCGCGCTAGCCATATCCTGATTGCGATACCTAAAGACGACGCTAAAGCGGCTCCTAAGGCGAAAGCAAAAGCGGAAGCGTTGCTGGCCCAACTACGCAAGCAACCCGGACAATTCGCCGAAATTGCGCGGAAGGAATCTCAGGACCCTGGCTCTGCAGCCAGAGGTGGCGATCTGGGTTATTTTAGTGTGGGCATGATGGTCAAGCCATTCGAAGAGGCGGCGTTTAAGCTCAAGCAAAATGAAATGAGCGGCTTGGTGCAGTCGGATTTTGGCTACCATATTATTAAAGTGACGGAGATTAAACCCGCACAGACCCGGCCCTTGAGTGAAGTCAAAGAGAGCCTGCTCAGTGACTTGAAAAAGCAGCAAGCTGCGCAGCGCTTTGCTGCTGCGGCGGATCAGTTTTCTAACTTAGTCTATGAACAGACTAACAGTCTGGCGCCAGCGGCTGAGAAATTTAATTTAGTGCTGCAAACAGCGACCGTGGCGCGGCAAGCGATGCCAGCGCCGGCGGCGGTTCCTGCGTTGGCTAACCCCCAATTTCTGGCGGCGGTATTTGATAGTGAAACACTTAAAGGCAAACATAATACAGCGGCCATTGATGTGGGCGACAATACGTTGATTGCGGCGCATGTCACAGCGCACAAGCCAGCGTCAGTGCTACCGTTTGAAGCGGTTAAGCAGGGCGTGCGGCAGAAAGTAACGTTGCTACAAGCGGCTGAATTGGCGCGTAAGGCGGGCGAAGAAAAGCTGACTCATTTGCGGCACTCTAAGTCGGTTGAGGGTTTTTCGCCCGTGATTCAGCTCTCGCTAGCTGGCGCGAAAGGGTTAACGCCTGCGGCCGTGAGCGCCATCTTCAAAGCGGATACGCAACAACTGCCGCAATACGTGAGCGCGATACTAGGGGGGGGAATTTATGCGATTTATCGTGTCGAGTCGCTCAGCGCACCCCCCGCGATTGAGCCGCAACGGCTTACCGCTTTGCAGCAGCAATTGGCGCAGTTGACCGGGCAGCTTGAGTTAAACGCGTATCTTGCATCGCTACGTGCGCGCTCAAAAGTCAAAATTTACGAAACAGAAAAAGCGGCTGCTGGCGAATAAAACCAACAGAAAGCAGCACCTTCCTCATATTGGGGCCTGGCCGCTAAAGCTAGGCCCCTTGTCTTTTGTTATCTAGCGCTCAAAACGTGTAGGCGAGAGCGCCATCAACGTATCCGCATCGAGCTCACAAGCCTGGCCCGTGAGTTGATCCGCTAATGCCTTCGCGGCCCCGCAAGTCAGCGCCCAGCCTACTGGCCCATGGGCGAGATTAACCCAAAGCCGTGGATGAGCCGTGGCTCCTACAATTGGCAAGCCATCGGGCGATAAAAGCTTCTGGCCATCCCAATAACTGCCGGTGGACAGTTTAGTGATCCCGGGCAGCCAATTGTGCACAGCGTGCGCTACTTTATTCAGGGTTTGTTGGCGCAGTGTGTGATTTAGGTTGAATTGAGCTTGCTTAAGGCGAGGGCCTACAATGCCGCCAGCCACGCGCAGCCGATTATTGAAACGTGCCATCGTAATATGCTGTACCGTATCAATCAGCGTGAGATGAGGCGCACGCTCTTCATAAGCAATTGGAGCAATGATGGTATGCAGCTGCATCAGTTGCAACGGTAAGCGTACCCCAGCCTGGGCCAGCAATGGCAAGCTGCCAGTGCCCGCTGTAAGCACAATCGCATCGGCTGTCATGCTTTCAAACGTCTGGTTGGGCAAGCTGCTTAAAGCGCTAGCAGAATGGTGATGCGGTGGCTCGAGCTCAACTCGCGCTAGCGCAGGATCAATGCGTGCAACTTTGCGGCCAAGTAAAAAACGTACCCCCGCTTCTTCAAGTACTTGCTTCAGCTGTTTTGCAAAAAGCGGGCAATTCGCACTGCGATCATCGGGTAACAAGATGCCGCCTGCAAGTGGCGGCTGCAGCGGTATCGAAGGCTCTGCTTGGTAGCATTCTTCGGCATTAAGCAATTGGTACGGATGTTCGTGCTGTTTCAAAAATAAGAGCGCGGGTGCGATTCTCTTAAGCTCGGAAGCATGCCGAAATAAATGCAAAATACCGGTTCTTTGCTCAAACTCAAATGCATGGCGGGTTTCAATTTCTGCCAGCGTAAGAGAAGATAGATCGATCAGAGGTTTGAGGCGAGCATAGCGCGCTAGACACTGCTCGCTGCTAGGTTGCTTGAAAAAGCGGCGGGTCCAACTGCAATTCCGCAGATTTTTGCTAAAGCGCACTCGCGTAGATTCTCCACCCAACCAAGCGGGCCATGAGCTAAACGAAAGCTCTGGACCGAACCAAGTATCAAATGGTGTGGGTAAGATGACGCCGCCGTGGCCAAAACTGGCTTTTTGGGCAACCGTTGTTTGTCGTTCAATGACGCAAACACGGTGACCGGCGGTATGCAGGCTGTAAGCCGTGGTGATGCCAGCGATGCCAGCGCCAATAACAATAATATCCATAAGCCGTCATTATAGATGCGCTATGCGCAGTGCGTGGGCGATTAATGCGCGCGTTGATGAATCGTGTGCCTGATTCACCTTTTGCGTGACTAAATCATTTTCAATCACGGCACTCAGTTGTTTGCCAAGTTCGACTCCCCATTGGTCGAAAGGGTTAATCTTCCAAATCGTGGCTTGTACCAGTGTTTTATGTTCATACAGGGCAATTAACGCCCCCAATGTATGTGGCGTGAGGGCATCAAGCATAAGCGTGTTACTGGGTCGATTACCCGCAAACGTTAAATGAGGGAGCAACGCTTGTTGCTCAGGCCTAATCAGTTGCTGGGCAGCCTGCGGCGTGCGACCAAGCATTAACGCTTGGCTTTGCGCGAAGCAATTCGCCAGGAGTCGAGGGTGGTGGTTGGCAAGCTTATGCTCAGGCGTGAGCGAGATAATGAAATCAACCGGCACCATCGTAGAACCTTGATGCAACATCTGGAAAAATGCATGTTGTCCGTTAGTTCCGGTTTCGCCCCATAAGATTGGGGCGGTTTCATAGTCGGCAAGAGAGCCGTCTAAACACACGGATTTGCCATTACTTTCCATCTCCAACTGTTGTAAATAAGCCGGAAAATAACGTAAAGCCTCGGCATAAGGTGCAATTGAATAGCTTGGCGCGCCAAAAAAATTTCGATACCAAATACCGAGTAAAGCCAAAATAGTCGGCAAATTACGGGTTAGCGGCGCTTCGCGAAAATGCTGATCCATCTGCGCGGCGCCAGCCAGTAGCTCAGCAAAATGCATCGGCCCAATGTAGAGCAGGGCTGACAAGCCCACGGCTGACCAGAGTGAGTAACGGCCTCCTACCCAGTCCCAAATTTTAAAAATATGCTCGGGGGCGATGCCAAATTGCATCGCCTTAGCCGGGTCGGCAGAAACTCCTACCCAATGCTGCCTAAGCTTAGCTTCGGGCACACCATTGCGCAGCAGCCAACTGCGCAATGAGTGCGCATTCGTCATCGTTTCAAGCGTGGTAAATGTCTTTGAGACAATGATGGCAAGGGTTGTCGCAGGATCGATTTGGGCCAGCACACGTTGTAAATCTGCGCCATCCACGTTCGAGACAAAGTGCATCGATAACTTAGGATTTCCCAATGGATGCAGAGCGTGGCAAACCATTTTGGGCCCGAGATCCGAGCCACCGATGCCGATATTAACAATATGTTGAATCGGTTTGCCCGTATGGCCAAGCCATTGTTGATGACGCACTTGATGCGCAAAAGCCGCCATTTTGTCCCATTCTTGCTTAATCTGAGCGGCATAAGGCGCATGCGGATCGGTCGCGCGGAGGGCCGTGTGTAGCGCTGCACGGGCTTCTGTCGGATTCACCATCTCGCCGACAAACATAGCGTCACGCGCTGCTGGCACGCCCGCTTCATAAGCCAGTTGCACGAGCAGCTTGAGCGTCTCATCGGTGATGCGATTTTTTGAAAAATCAAGCGTGATGCCACTGCTTTGCAGCGTAAAACGCTGCGCGCGCGTTGGCGCAAGGTCATTTTCCGCAGCAAACCAAGAGCGCATTTGCTGGTTGCAAATAGTGGGGTAATGGGCTTTAAGTGCTGTCCAAGCAGCAAGTGATTTGAGCGGCATGATAGGGCGAAACGCCAGTTAAGAAGAAGAGTGATTTTAGCGCACTCATCTATCTTGTCACCTCTAGCACCTAGTATGGTTAAGATATTTGGCCTATTTAAAAGTGTGCGCGCTCGACTATTTATGCGGATGCGCTACCGTTTTTGTGATCAGGCTCTCGGCCACACGACAGATTGAAGGTATAATTAGGGTTTGTCTGCCTTGTGGTGCATCGCACGCCGCTCTACACATCTCTTACATGGCTCACCTCTCATATTTCCCTGGTTCTTTGGCGCTGTCTAGTTTTCGTTGTGCGCAGCAACTGCAAAAGCTGCAAGCGATAGATTCTAATATCTGCGATTTGCGGGCGCGCTATCTCCATTTGGTGCACAGTACTGCTCCACTTACGACCCAGGATGCAGCGCGCGTTGAAGCGCTGTTGCATTATGGCGTACCTGTGATGCCCAAAGACGCTCAAGAGAGTCAAAATTTTTTAGTCATTCCACGTTTTGGCACAATCTCGCCCTGGGCTAGCAAAGCCACTGAAATTGCACGTCATTGCGGCTTACAAACGGTACACCGTATTGAGCGTGGCATCGAATATGAGATGGTGCTTAAAGCAGGTAACCTATGGTTTGGCGGCAATCGGGCATTATCCGAGAAAACGCGCGCAGCGATTGCGGATGTTTTGCATGATCGGATGACCGAGAGCGTGGTGACAAGCCGGGCTGAAGCACAACATTTGTTCGATGAGTTACCCGCACACCCCTTACAGAGCATTGATCTTGGCCAGGGCCGGCAAGCCCTTGAAGAGGCTAATCTAGCGCTTGGCCTGGCCCTGACGGCGGATGAAATTGATTATCTGGTGGCTGCTTTTGGGCAACTGGGCCGCAATCCCACCGACGTTGAATTAATGATGTTCGCGCAGGCGAATAGTGAGCATTGCCGGCATAAAATTTTTAATGCGCGCTGGACGATTGAGGGTGAGCCGCAGGATTATTCTCTATTTGAGATGATCAAAAATACGCATGCCTTACATCCGCAAGGCACGATTGTTGCGTATTCAGATAATGCGGCGGTGATGGCAGGCGCGCAGGCACAACGTTGGTTTGCGCAAGGCGAGTCGCAGTGCTATCAACGCAGTGAAGGGGTGCTGCATACCTTGATGAAGGTTGAAACGCACAATCATCCAACGGCAATTTCACCTTTTCAGGGCGCGGCAACCGGTGCGGGCGGCGAGATTCGGGATGAAGGCGCAACCGGCCGTGGAGCTCGGCCTAAAGCTGGGCTAGCGGGTTTTTCCGTATCGAATCTCCATTTGCCCGGCGCTGTTGCAGCTTGGGAAAACACCCGCGATGTAGCGCAACCGCTGAGTACAGGGCATGCTACCGACATGCCTATGCCCTATGGTCGGCCCTCCCAAATTGCTTCGCCATTACAAATTATGATTGACGGCCCGCTTGGTGCGGCTGCCTTCAATAATGAATTTGGCCGACCTAACTTGGGCGGCTATTTCCGTGTGTATGAGCAAAATGTTGCGCAACGCATGCGCGGCTACCATAAGCCGATTATGATTGCGGGCGGAATCGGTAATATTGCCGATGAGCTCACGCATAAAATTGATTTTCCTGCAAAGACGTTGCTGGTGCAAATTGGCGGGCCCGGAATGCGGATTGGCATGGGGGGCGGGGCGGCGAGTTCAATGGCAACTGGCGCTAACACTGCTGAGCTTGATTTCGATTCTGTCCAGCGTGGTAACCCTGAGATGCAACGTCGGGCGCAAGAAGTGATTAATGCTTGCTGGCAGCTGGGCGCAGATAATCCGATTCTGAGTATTCATGATGTGGGCGCTGGAGGATTATCCAATGCCTTGCCTGAGTTAGTGGAAGGGGCAAAAAAAGGCGCGCGTTTTGAACTCAACGCAGTGCCGCTAGAGGAAAGTGGCCTATCGCCTCGTGAAATATGGAGTAATGAGGCCCAAGAGCGTTATGTTCTGGCGATTTCTCCCACTGCGCTTCAAGTCTTTGAAGCCATGTGCATACGCGAACGCTGCCCGTTTGCCGTGGTTGGCGTAGCCACTGATGAGCAGCATTTGCAACTGACCGACGGCAAGCGGCAAGAGCCGGCATTGGCGTCGCCAGTAGATTTGCCAATGGATATCTTATTTGGCAAAGCGCCGCAGATGCAGCGCCAAGTCAGTCGCACGCAACCGCTCTTAGCGCCGCTCGAATTAACTGGACTAGCGCTAGCGGAGATTGCTTTGGCTGTGCTTAAGCACCCGAGCGTAGCGAGTAAATCGTTTTTAATTACAATTGGTGACCGCACGGTGGGCGGTTTATCTGTGCGCGATCAAATGGTGGGTCCATGGCAAGTACCGGTTGCCGACTGCGCGATTACAGCACTAGACTACGCCGGCTACCGGGGCGAAGCGATGACGATGGCAGAGCGTGCGCCGCTCGCGGTCATCAATGCGCCAGCCTCTGGCCGGATTGCGCTAGGCGAAGCGATTACTAACCTTGCTGCCGCACCGGTTGCAGCCTTGACTGAGGTTAAGCTCTCGGCTAACTGGATGGCTGCCTGTGGCAGCCCGGGTGAAGATGCAGCGCTCTACGATACGGTGCGTGCGATTGGTCTTGAGCTATGTCCAGCGCTGGGTATGAGCATTCCGGTAGGCAAAGATTCATTATCGATGCGCACCCAATGGCAAGACAACGGGGTTCATAAAGAAGTGACAGCCCCGGTTTCGCTGATTATTTCTGCGTTTGCACCGGTAACAGATATACGCAATCACCTGACCCCTCAATTGCGGTGCGCTGAAGAAAAAGGTGAGACGATATTGATCGCGATTGATTTGGGGCGGGCGCGTCACCGGCTGGGGGGCAGTATCTTAGCGCAGATTACGCAACAAATCGGTGATACAACGCCAGACCTGGATGATCCGCAAGATTTGCAGCGTTTTTTTACGGCAATCCAACGACTGAATGCGCAACGCAAATTATTAGCCTATCACGACCGCTCGGATGGTGGCTTCTTTACCACGGTCTGCGAAATGGCATTTGCGGGCCATATGGGTGTATCGCTGAATATCGATATGCTGATGCTAGAGGCTGGCCATGAATCCGATTATGGCGATGCCAAAAATTGGGCGCAGCAAATCGCCGGTCGGCGCGAAGAGCAAACTTTGCGAGCGCTCTTTACGGAAGAGCTCGGTGCGGTGATACAAGTGCGCGCTCAAGATCGAGATGCTGTTTTTGCTCTTTTACGCGAACAAGAATTGGCTGCATGTAGTCATGTGATTGGCAAACCCAATGCAGAAGACACCATTGAGATTTGGCGCGATACCAAGAAAGTCTTTAGTGCTCCACGGGCCGAGTTGCAACGCGCATGGAGCGAGCCAAGCTGGCGCATCGCGCGTTTGCGGGATAATCCGCTGTGCGCAGATAGTGAGTACGACACCTTGCTGGCGACCGATGATCCGGGTTTATCGGTGCAGCTGCCTTTTAATCCTGCGGAGGATATTGCTGCGCCGTTTATTGCAACCGGTGTGCGGCCGCGCATCGCGGTTTTGCGTGAGCAGGGCGTGAATTCGCATCTCGAAATGGCCTACGCTTTTGACCGCGCTGGCTTTGCCGCGTATGATGTTCATATGAGCGATTTGCTAGCGGGTCGGGCTACGCTGGCTGAGTTCGCTGGGTTGGTTGCATGTGGGGGGTTTTCTTACGGCGATGTTTTGGGGGCGGGCGAAGGCTGGGCCAAAACGATCCAATTCAATACCGCACTGGCGGCCATGTTTGCTGAGTTTTTTACGCGCGGCGATACCTTTGCGCTGGGTGTATGCAATGGCTGTCAAATGATGAGTGCTTTGGCCGAGATGATTCCTGGCGCACAAGCCTGGCCTAAATTTACACGCAATAAATCGGAGCAATTTGAAGCGCGGCTAGCGCTGGTTGAGGTGCCGTCCTCGCCCTCTTTATTTTTTGAAGGCATGGCGGGGGCACGCCTGCCGGTTGCAGTGGCGCATGGTGAAGGGTATGCTGATTTCTCCCAGCAAGGTCGCCTGGATGAGGTCAACCAGCATTTAACTGCACTGCGTTATATTGATCACGAAGGTGCGCCAACCGAGCGCTATCCGTTTAATCCAAATGGCTCGCCTGCCGGCCTGACTGGCGTGACAACACCTGATGGCCGGTTTACCGTATTAATGCCGCATCCAGAACGCGTGTTTCGTACTGTGCAAATGAGCTGGCATCCTGACCATTGGGAGGAAGATAGT
Source organism: Mycoavidus sp. B2-EB (assembly GCF_014218255.1). NCBI lineage: Bacteria > Pseudomonadati > Pseudomonadota > Betaproteobacteria > Burkholderiales > Burkholderiaceae > Mycoavidus > Mycoavidus sp. B2-EB. The sequence goes on along the minus strand of NZ_AP021872.1, from coordinate 1,145,602 downwards.
CCATGGCTTAGGATTTTCCGTAACGCGCGGCGCTGGCTTGGGTAAAGCGAGCTTACGCAACTTAAGGTGAGAGGAGCGCTATGGACCCCAAAGATACGTACAAAAAATCTGCCCAAGAATGGCGCCAACAGCTCTCTGATATAGCCTATAAAGTGACGCGGCAAGCGGCCACTGAGCCAGCTTTCAGCGGTGCTTACTGGGATCATTGGCAAGCGGGTGTGTATCAATGTGTGGGTTGTGGCACGCCACTTTTTGAGTCTGTGGCCAAATTTGATGCGACGTGTGGCTGGCCAAGTTTTGATCGGCCGGTGGCCAGTGAGAACATTGAAGAGAAGATCGACCACTCTCATCAAATGACACGGGTTGAAGTCCGTTGTCAGAAGTGCGCAGCCCACCTCGGGCATGTATTTACCGATGGTCCAACGCAAACTGGGCTACGCTACTGTATTAACTCAGCTGCGTTACAATTCGATCCTAAACCTGAATAGCTTAAAATTTAAACCTTACGGCAATTAATTGACTCTGTAGACATATCAATGAAATTCTTATTCGATCTTTTTCCTGTGGCCCTTTTTTTTGTGGCTTTCAAAGTGTGGGGTATCTTTGTTGCAACTGCTGTAACAATTGTTGCAACACTGGCGCAAATCGCCTGGGTTGCCTTCCGCCATCGTAAGGTGGAGCCTGCTTTATGGGTAAGCTTAGGGGTGATTGTGGTGCTCGGCGGCTCGACGCTTTTGTTGCGTGATGAAATGTTTATCAAATGGAAACCCACCGTCCTGTACTGGGTATTTGCGTTAACTCTGATCATTTCGCGATGCGCTTTTGATAAAAATTTAATGCAAGCGATGCTGGGTAAAAAAATCGTCATGCCGCAGCGCGCTTGGAGCGCATTGAATTCGGCTTGGGCTGGCTTTTTTGTGGTCTTAGGCTGCTTAAATTTGGCGATTGCGTATCAGTTCTCAACCGATACTTGGGTTAACTTCAAGCTTTTCGGTGGCACCGCTTTGATGTTTATTTTTATCATTCTCCAAAGCATTTGGTTAACCCGATATTTAAAAAGTGAGTAATGTATGTCTGTTTGGTCTGATAATCCGCTGGCTTTGATTGAAACGCGGTTGCGTGACGCGCTTGAACCGAACTACTTAAGAGTAGATGATGACGGTGCACAGCATATTGGTCATGCAGGCGCTAAGTCAGGCGGGCATTTTAGCGTGACAGTGGTCGCGCAGCGCTTTGCTGGCAAAACACGGATAGCGCGTCATCGCCTAATTTATGATGCACTGGCTGATGCGATGCAAGGCGCAATTCATGCGCTGGTGATTGCCGATTACACACCAGAAGAATTTGATACATTATCGGATAACAAATCGCGGGCTATTTCATAGTAGAATAGCGACCTTCTCTGTATTGAAAGTTAGAAGAAGGGCCTCTAGCTCATGCATGGTTAGAGCAGCGGACTTAACGGGCGGCCAGCCTAAAGCGTTCATCATTTGATAACGCAATGGCAGACCGCCAGATGGGTTGCTTTGGAGTAGCACTTAATCAGTGTTGCTCCTTAGTAGAACTGCTCAAAGTCGGGGAAGCCTCTGGTCTATGACCGTGGTGATCCCGAGCGAAGCCCGTTAAAGATCATTCTTTAACGGGAACGTGTAGAGACTGTACGGGCAGGTCGTAAAGACAAGAGACAGTCCAGACCCCAAACTTGAAAAAGGCGGCGAAAGCCGTAGTGGGTACGCATAATCCGTTGGTGCCGGGTTCGACTCCCGGGGGGCCCACCAAGAATCTCAAACAGTAGTCATCAATTCCCCCTTAAAATAAATAAAGAATCCTTGTAAAGTAAAGGGTTACGGGGGATTTATGCCCTCAAGCCCCAATCAAAAACAACGCGACCGATCCCCAGGTGCGCAGATGTTTTGTAGCGTCTTTGTGGGTATCTGGCTTGACCTGCGCTGAATCGAATACGCCACTACTCAGTGGCGTGCTACGCCAAGACGGACAAAAATTGTATTAGTTCAGATTTGATCGTACAGTAACCACGTCGCTGATTAGCAACATAGATATTTTTGTAAGCGATCTAATTAAAAATCAGAGTATAGCTATATAAATACTGAATGCGTGAATGATAGAGAATCACTAAAAATCTCAAACTTGGGTTCTTGGATAAGGGCTACGGTTGACTAGTTTTACTTCCTTCTTGGGGAATATAAGCGTGCTTCGATTGATAAAACGCTTTTGAGAAATTTCAAAATGCCTACAAGTAAAAGAAGAGATTAAAATAAACTTTGCTTATAGGTCACGAGCGCTTTGATGGAACAGACAAGGGTAATTTCGTCTCTTCAAGGCAGGGTGCGACAAATAGCGTGCCGTGATAAATGCCCATCAGGGTGCGTCCTGTAACAATCAGCCAAAAGCCAAGTAACATACAGACGAAAATAGTCCCCAGTATGGCAAACAACTCGACCCCCGTGATCCGCGCCAATGTCAATGTTGCTAACGCATAGACCCCGATTGGAAACGTAAACGCCCACCATCCCATATTAAAAGGTAAGCCTTGTCGCATATAATGCAAGGTTGTCAAAATCGCGATCACTAACCACCATAAACCATAGCCCCATAAGATACAAGCGCCAATGATGCCCGTACTTTGGGCGAGTTGTCCGACACCGATAAGATCGGGCGCAACGAGAATACGGGGTGCTTGTTCGCCCAGCTGCAGCAGGCCGAGCGCACCTGTGCCAATCGGACCAATTGAAAGCCAGCTTGAGACAGCCATATCGCGGCCGGGCAATTTATGGAGCACCATGCGGAGAAATAAAATGGCCAAGATCCCCAAAGCAGGCAAAACGGAAGTCCCCCAAAGCACATAGCTGAAAAACAAAATAGAGCTAGAGGCTGGATTCGCTGGCAAATAGCCTAGTAGCAAACCACCCGATGCAGCGGTCACTTCTGCTGCCACAATCGGGAGCAGCCAAATGGCTGTCATATTTTGCAACGTATGGTTTTGGCGGGTAAACATCAGAAAAGGCATCAGCCAGGCACAGAGCAGGGCCAGCGCTGCATCTAGCCACCAAAGAAGGGTGGCGATCTCGACTGCAAGGTGTCCCCATCGTTCAGTGCCAAAAATCAAAAAACCGTTGAGGATGGTCGCGAGACCCATCGGGATCGCACCAAAAAACATCCCCATCGCGCTATGCTGAAAAATTCGTTGGGCTCCATCAAAGAAAAATATCCAGCGTGCCGCATACAATAGGCTACACACTATAAATAAACCTATATTGATCAACCAAAGCACCTCTCCCGTTGCTTTGATTCCAGTGATTGGAAAAGGGAAGCGCGCCAGCGCCAATGCAACAATCCCTGTACCCATTGTGGCGGTAAACCAATTAGGCGTAAATTGCCGAACAAGCTCACGTGGATGTGACAAGCGATTTAGGGGGCGCGGAATCATGATCAATGCCTTATTACACGGTAGAAGATAAGTATAGTATCGATAATATTGATCTATCTATCAATATTTTTTATTTGATTTGGTGTAATACGTGTAAGCAGTAAAAGAAAAGTGTTTTAAACCCTTAAGGGCCGCTTTTAGTTTTGGTGCTGTAGCAAAAATGGGCAGCCTGTGCTGCCCATTTTTTTAAGCATGACCTACTGCTTATAGTGAGTAATACATATCGAACTCAACCGGATGCGTTGTCATTCTAAAACGCGTCAGCTCCGCCATCTTTAATTCAATGTAGGCATCGATCATGCCATCGGTAAAGACGCCGCCGCGAGTTAAGAATTCACGATCTTGATCGAGGTGTTGCAGTGCTTCATCTAAATTTGCACAAACGGTTGGGATTTTTTTATCTTCTTCGGGTGGCAAATCATACAGATTTTTGTCTGCTGCTTCGCCTGGATGAAGTCGGTTTTGCACGCCATCCAACCCGGCCATTAAGAGCGCAGAAAATGCCAAATACGGATTAGCCATTGGGTCTGGAAAGCGCGTCTCAATCCGGCGGCCTTTCGGGCTTGAGACATGCGGAATGCGAATCGAAGCAGAACGATTACGCGCTGAATAAGCGAGTTTGACTGGTGCTTCAAAACCGGGCACCAAGCGTTTGTACGAATTGGTGGTTGGGTTTGTGATGGCATTGAGCGCCCGTGCATGTTTGATAATGCCACCAATGTAATACAGTGCAAATTCGGATAGCCCCGCATAACCATGGCCGGCAAAGAGGTTTTGGCCATCTTTCCAGATCGATTGATGAACGTGCATGCCGGAACCATTGTCGCCGACGATGGGTTTAGGCATAAAGGTGGCGGTTTTGCCATACGTGTGCGCAACATTGTGCACCACATATTTTAGGATCTGAGTCCAATCTGCCCGTTGCACCAAAGTAGAGAATTTTGTGCCGATTTCATTTTGTCCTTCACCCGCGACTTCGTGGTGATGCACCTCAACTGGCACCCCAAGCTGCTCAAGCAATAAGCACATTTCAGAGCGCATATCTTGAAACGTATCGACCGGCGCCACTGGGAAATAGCCGCCTTTTACATTTGGGCGGTGGCCGGTGTTGCCATGCTCATATTCTTTGCTTGAAGACCACGGTGCTTCTTCCGAATTTACTTTGACAAAGGAGCCTGACATATCAACGCCCCATTGCACGGAATCGAAAATAAAGAATTCGGGTTCTGGTCCAAAATAAGCCGTATCGCCTAAACCGGTACTTTTAAGATACGCTTGCGCGCGTTTGGCTAAGGAGCGCGGATCGCGTTCATAGCCTTTACCATCCGAGGGCTCAACCACATCACAAGTCAAAACCAGAGTGGGTTCTTCATAGAAAGGGTCAATATAAGCCGTACCTGGATCGGGAATTAACAACATATCAGAGGATTCGATTCCTTTCCAACCCGCAATTGAAGAGCCATCGAAAGCATGACCGCTTTCGAACTTATCTGCTTCAAACGCCGATGCCGGTACCGATACATGCTGTTCTTTGCCACGCGTATCGGTAAAACGAAAATCGATAAACTTGATGTTTTCTTCACTCACAAGTTGCATTACATCGGCTACGGTTTTACTCATAAACTACTCCTGCTAAATTGCCCAAGTTGAACATTGACTTCTTTCGCCGGCGTCCCCGTATATAGAGTAGAGGCTTTAGCGCGGGAAAGGTAAGGATTTAGGTAAGCTAAACGTATGGCTGGGTTAAAAGATTTTCACCATAAGAAAGTAATCTGGACGGGTTTAACGCATCTGACAGAGTAACGCATAGCAACATGCCCATGAATTTTAGTGAGCAAGGCGTACAAAATCTGAACTTGCTTTGATCCAGGAAGAGCCATTTAGACCCGATTGAATTTAAATCAATGAAGGACATCATTATAAACCGTACCGTAGAAAAAGCAATAATCCTTGGGTTGATAAACTGGACAATTGCGCTATAAAAGCGTTGCATTTATCACTAAATAAGTGTAAGGAAAATGGTTTGAGAGAAGGCCGTCGAGCATAGTGGTGATGCGTATGGCCTGATTGAGCTTAGACGAATTCGCGAACATTTGCTTTTATTAAATAGTTGACATAGCTCGATTGCCCTGGGTGGAAAAATGTTTAATTATTTCTCAGACGTTGCTATAAAATAACGTTTTAGTTTTTGTCGATATCTATTCTAAATGAGTATGCTTGAGCAGCTTTATATACAGGCCCAAACGCGCGGCTTGGAACACGGGTTACCTTATGCTGGCGCACTCACGCCTACTGAAGCATTTGAAATATTGAAAATGGATGGCGTTGCTCGCCTGATTGATGTGCGTACCCGCGCTGAGCTTGATTGGGTAGGGCGGCCAGCTGTGAATGCTAGCCAATACAGTCATATCGAATGGATAAGCTACCCAACGGGTGCGCCCAATATGTCTTTTATTAATCAATTAAGTGAAATATCGAGTTTTGAGACTCCATTGTTTTTGATCTGCCGTAGCGCCGGCCGTTCAAAATTTGCTGCCGCAGCCGCTACCCAAGCTGGGTTTACACGTGCTTTCGATATACTCGAAGGCTTTGAAGGCGATAGGGATAGTCACGGCCATCGTAATACAATCAATGGTTGGCGCTGGCAAGGGTTGCCGTGGTTGGGTGTTTAGTGTGGGGCCGGCTTAGCCAGATCTGAGCCGGCTATATATTCTATGGCCTGATTTAAGTCCTGCAATGTCAGTCCCTTCACGGTGCTTGGCAAGCGCGCTCGCGATGCGAGTTCAGCTATTAAAAAATCAATTCAGCTAAGTGCGGTCTGTTATTCAGTGATGTGGATCAGATTGGCGAAGTATATATTCTTGCTTTGCTATGATTTTTCTCCTAAAGTAACCTGAATAATTTTAAAGAAAAGAGTAACGCTCAAAAAAGCCTACTCCTTTATTGCCTTTACCAAAAGAAATAATGGAGAAGATTGAAGATTTGCTAGATCTAGATGATCGACTTATCTATGCTAAAGCGTTGCTAGATTTAACTGAAAATAAAGAGATGCTGGCTTTTCCCGCATCGAGCTTGAGCTTGCTATCTCGTTTATTAGAAAGGGTTTCATCAAAACGGTACGCCATTTTTTTAGCCCAAATACCCGAAGTGAAAAAATTTGTCTTTGACCAATTTCGGGCACTATGGGAGAAAAGATCTACAGAGTTCCATCGGATCGTAGAGATCCCGGTTCTATTTAATCTGCTGCATTCAATACAAGATCAAGAGGTGCTGAATTTCCTTGCCGATAAGGTGCAACAAACGCCTGATTTACGGTGGCGGCTTTTAATGTGGATTGAGCGCTCAAAAACCGAGGAAGTGCAAACCCAGGCAGCCAATGCGATGACGTTATTAGTTAAAGCTGGCGTGTCATTGAGCGGCAAAGACTTTCGAGGGACTCGAGTGCCAGGAGCCGATTTAAGTTATGGGGTATTTGACTCTACTCTATTCCAGGGGGCAGATTTAAGCCACGTAAATTTGCGCGGTGCGTGGCTGCGAGAAGTTAATTTTACGGATGCAAATTTAGATCAAGCGTGTTTTGGAGAAACGATGCTTGCTTCAGCCAAAGATAGGGCGTTGCCTCAAATTCAATCTGCATCGCTTCAGCAAGCATTAAAAGCACAAGCGTTTTGGAATTTGGCATTTTCACCGGATAGTCAACGGCTCGCTGTAGGTTGTGACGATGATTGGATTAGGCTTTGGTCATTAGGCGTTAATCCGCCCAAAGAAATTCATTCTCCCTCGATGCGGCACACTGATGGAATAAAGAACGTGGCCTTTTCACCGGATGGTGGATGGTTGGCATCAAGTGATTGGAGAAAATCAGTATGCGTGTGGTCCGCTGCTTCGGGTAAACGCCTAGCAAAAATCGATGGCTTTGTGGGGTCGGAAACTTTGACAGTACGCTGGTGGAAAAATGACCAAGAGAGCGCTTTTCAAGATAATGCTTTTCTAGTAACCGGCGGGCCAGACCAAGCGATTCGTTTTTGGCGCGTTATAAAAACCGATAACGAGCACTGCCAGGTTTCTTTACACTGGGCTTCACATCAAACCAGGTTAACTGCCGCTGGCGCCTCTATTGAGGGAGTCCGAAATTTAAGCCCTACAGCTCAAAAGTTGCTCATCAGATATGGTGCTCAAGATTCCTCTGCTTCTGTATCAGAAGAAGACTAATCTCTACGCTCTAAAATATCGGATGGCGTAAATCCTTCATAGTTTATAGAGAAATGACGCGCTGCAAAACAGCGCGCATTTCTCTACTTTCGGATGCAGATCTTTTATTCTTCCGCTGCATCCATTCCTGCGACCACTGCATTGAAGCCACTATCTACATGCATGATTTCAGCACTCACTCCCGCGGCCAAATCAGATAATAAGAACGCGGCAGCATTGCCCACCTGCTCAATTCCGACGTTGCGACGTAAAGGTGCATGGGTTTCAACAAAATCTAAAATTTTGCCAAAACCTTTAATGCCGCTCGCCGCTAAGGTCTTAATCGGGCCGGCTGAAATACCGTTAACTCGGATACCTTTCGGACCGAGAGAGGCGGCTAAATAACGTACGCTAGCTTCCAGCGAGGCTTTGGCTAGGCCCATCGTATTATAGTTTGGCACGACCTTTTCAGCGCCCAGGTAAGTCAGTGTGAGTAGCGACGCGTCGGCTGATAAAAGCGGTAGAGCGGCTTTAGCGAGTGCGGCAAAACTATAAGCAGAAATATCGTGCGCTATTTTGAAATTTTCGCGCGTTAAACCTTCTAGAAAATCGCCGGCAATGGCCTCGCGTGGCGCAAAGCCGATTGAGTGGACTAAACCATCCAAGTGGTTCCAATGCGTTTTTAGCGTGGCGAAGGTCCCTTCAATTTGCGCATCGTCAGCGACATCGCAGGGTAAAACTAATTCACTGCCGAATTCTTTAGCAAAATCTGTGACGCGTTCTTTGAAGCGTTCGCCAACATACGTGAAAGCGAGTTCAGCGCCTTCACGATGACACGCTTGCGCAATACCGTAAGCAATTGAACGGTTGGATAAAAGTCCGGTGAGTAAAATGCGTTTACCAGCGAGAAAGCCCATACATACTCCATAATATTAAGAAATGTCTCTCACTCACTTATCTCATGATTGGAGCGAGATTTTGGGTACAATTCTCGCACATTGCAACTAGAATTGCCTATTTTAAAAAAACCAAAATATGAAAGAGTGCTTTTTCGTTGGGGTTCATGTCAGTGATTACGGCGCTCGTTCTGCTTATAGTTGGAGCGTGTGTTGGCTGTGCCTGTGCGGTTTTTTAAGTGGGCTGCTGACAGTCCATGACGTCTATGCCGCCCATGCAATTGCGCAATATGGGCAACCCAAATATGCACCCGGTTTCGCGCATTTCGCTTATGTTAATCCCGATGCTCCTAAGCGGGGCACATTGACCTTGGCGAATCCCAATCGACGGACTAGCTTTGATAAATTTAATCCGTTTACATTGCGTGGCAATGAAGCGCCTGGTATTGGGTTGTTGTTTGAAACTTTGCTCAGTGCCAGTGCGGATGAAGTTGCGAGCGCGTATGGCTTACTGGCTGACGAAATTCAGGTGGCGCCGGACGGCAAGTCGGTGGTATTTCATATTCATCCACAAGCGCGTTTTTCAAATGGTGATCCGGTTACTGCGTACGAGGTTAAATATTCATACGAGACGCTGATAAGCCAAGCTGCTGCGCCTGTGTATCGGGTGATTTACGCAGATATTGCTGGGGTAACCCTGATTGATCGGTTAACGCTTCGCTTTGATTTTAAGCGGAGCGCGCCTGAGCTGCCTTTGCTGGCAGGAGGGCTGCCAGTGTTTTCGCCCAAATGGGTGGAGCGTAAGGATCAAAATGCGGTCTCAAGCCAAACCACTCAGTCGGAGGAGTCGCTGCGTAAAGAGGCCAAGCAACGGGTGCCATTTGATCAACTTACGTTTGAGACACCTGTGAGTAGTGGTCCCTATTTAATTGAGCATTATGACAATGGTCGTTCAATTACGTATCGTCGCAATCCGGCTTATTGGGGAGCACATTTACCTGTGCGGCGTGGGATGTATAATTTTGAGCGGATTGTGTATAAGCTGTATGGCGATGATACCGCTCGCTTAGAAGCCTTTAAAGCGGGCGAGTTTGATGCGATGGTTGAATACCGCGCGCGCCACTGGGTACGGAGTTATGTAGGTAAGCGCTTTAAACGCGGCGAATTGATCAAAGGTGAATTTAAACAGCATAATGGCGCATCGATGCAGGGGTTTTTCATCAATACTCGGCGACCGTTTTTTGCGGATAAGCGGGTGCGTGAAGCGTTAGGGTTGGCGTTTGATTTTGAATGGGCGAACCGCCAGCTTTTTTACCAACAATATGAGCGCACCAATAGCTATTTTGCAAACAGTGAATTGGCGGCACCTGAATGGCCCGATGATGCCGAACTCAAATTGTTAAATCCATTAAAAGCCCAGCTGGATGCCTCGATTTGGGGACCATTGCCACAGCCGCCCGTGACCACTGCGCCGCATTCATTACGCGGCAATCTACGTCGGGCGCGTGAGTTGCTGGCGCAAGCCGGGTGGATCTATCGGGATGGCGCGTTGCGTAATGCGCAAGGTGAGCCATTGCGCTTTGAAATTTTGGACGATAGCGGCGGCAATATTGCTCAAATTTCATCCGCCTACGCGCGCAATCTTGAAAAATTAGGCATTGAAGTTAAGTTTCGCACGCTTGATTTTGCGCTTTATCAAAAACGCCTTGAAAATTTTGACTTTGATCTCACCACCTTGGTATTGCCTGCGGGACAAAGCCCTGGCGTAGAAACGCTAGAGCGGTTCGGCAGTCAGGCGGCCAAGACGATCGGTTCCAGTAATGTGAGTGGCATTCAAACTGCGGCGGTGGATAGCTTATTAAACACGCTGCTCGCAGCGCGTACACGCGATGAATTGAAAACGGCCACGCATGCGTTGGATCGCGTATTGCTGCATGGCTATTATGTCGTGCCGCATTGGTACACCTCAAAGCATCGTATTGCTTACCGTGAGACTTTGGCGCATCCGGCTGTGTTGCCGTTATATTATTCAGCCGAAGAGTGGATGGTGAGTCAATGGTGGGAGCAAAACCCCGCCGCTTGGGGCACGGCCCAAGCACGGCAGGAAAAGCCTAGCAAGACTGCCGGGCAAGCTCTTCCTAGTTCTTCGTCTTTGGCTGAGCATTGAGCCATGTGGGGCTATGTATGCAAACGCGTTTTGCTGATGATTCCTACGTTGATTGGGGTCTTAACGCTGACTTTCCTGGTGATTCAATGTGTGCCGGGTGGTCCGGTGGAACAGACTGTACAAGAACTTCGCCGCGCGGCAGCGAGCGGACAAGCGCGGCAGGAGGCTAGCGCTGCGTTTGCCTACCGCGCGCAAAACGGCATGGATGCACAGCAGATCGAGCAGCTTAAAGCACTCTATGGTTTTGATAAGCCACCGCTTGAGCGCTATGGTTTAATGCTGCGGAATTTTGCGCGCTTTGAGTTGGGTGAAAGCTATTTTCATCATCGCAGCGTATGGTCATTAATTGTTTCAAAACTGCCCGTATCAATCAGTATTGGCTTATGGACTTTTCTCCTCAGTTATTTGGTTTCGGTGCCGCTTGGCATTGCAAAAGCCATGCGGCATGGCTCTCGCTTTGATTTCATCAGTAGCCTGGTGGTGTTGTCAGCCTATGCGATTCCAGGGTTTATGCTTGGCGTGCTTTTATTAGTGCTATTTGGCGGCGGGTCATTTTGGCAACTTTTTCCGTTACGTGGTTTGAGTTCAGACAATTGGCACGAATTAAGTCTGCTCGGCAAAATCTTGGATTATTTATGGCATCTGGCGCTGCCACTGACGGCCTCGGTGTTAGGCAGCTTTGCTGTGATTACAATGCTGACCAAAAATGCTTTTTTGGAAGAGGTGCGCAAACAATATGTCCTCACCGCGCGCGCCAAAGGCTTGCCCGAGCGACAAGTGTTAATTAAGCATGTGTTTCGAAATGCGCTACTGCCGTTGATTGTTGGCTTTCCGGCTGCATTTATTGGCGCTTTCTTTAGCGGCAGCTTGCTAATTGAAACGCTCTTTTCACTGGATGGACTGGGCTTATTGTCTTATGAATCTGTGCTGCGGCGCGACTATCCAGTTGTCTTGGGCTCACTTTATCTGTTCACCCTGATTGGTTTAGTGGCTAAATTATTGGCTGACCTCTGCTACGTGTGGGTGGATCCGCGCATTCGATTTGGACAAGGAGAGCCTTGAGATGGCGGTATCATCGACTATGCCCGATGCCAGTGGGATCTTATCCGCATCTAAAACACCCTGGCAGCGGATTGGGCTACGTTTTAAGCAAAACCGGCTTGGTTATTGGAGTTTAATCTTATTAGTGGGTCTCTTTGCGCTGAGCCTATTGGCACCGCTCTATTCAGATGATCAGCCGCTACTGATTCAGTATGAAGGCAAATGGTATTTCCCAATCGGGGCGACTTATGCAGAAACGACCTTTGGTGGCGATTTTCCAACCCCAGCCGACTATCTCGATCCTTATCTTCGTCAGCGCTTAGCCACAGCGGGCAATTTTGCGCTTTATCCTCTCAATCCTTATGGCTACAATACATTAAATTACTTTGCCGGTGCGCCCAATCCAGCTCCGCCCTCTCATGAAAACTGGCTCGGCACCGATGATCGCGGGCGCGATGTATTGGCGCGTCTGATTTATGGTTTCCGCACTTCGCTTGTATTTGCTTTGGCGCTGACTGCACTAGGGACCGTGTTGGGTGTGTTGGCCGGCGCCTTACAAGGCTATTTTGGGGGACGTTTTGATTTGTTATGTCAACGCTTACTAGAAATCTGGGGGGCTTTGCCAGAGCTGTATTTACTCATCATCTTTGCTTCGATTTTTGAGCCGAGCCTGCTTTTACTGGTTGCGTTATTATCGCTTTTTGGCTGGTTGGGCTTAGCCGATTATATGCGCGCTGAATTTTTGCGCAATCGCACGCAAGATTATGTGAAGGCGGCGCGCGCCATCGGTTTATCGCATTGGAAAATTATTTGGCGTCATATCTTGCCCAATAGCCTGACTCCGCTGATCACCTTTTTACCCTTTAGAATGAGTGGTGCTATTTTGGCGCTGACCAGTCTTGATTTCCTTGGACTGGGTGTGCCTGCGACCACCCCTAGTCTGGGTGAGTTATTAGCGCAAGGTAAAGCCAATCTAGATGCATGGTGGATCTCGCTCACCACCTTTGGGGTGTTGGTGATAACGCTGTTGCTGCTGTCATTTATTGGCAGTGCACTACGCGATGCACTTGATATGCGGCTCGCAGACCGGGCGCAAGCGGCGGGTGGCACGTTACTATAAAGACTTATGAGCGCCCAATCATGGATGCAAGCCTTCCTCTCTTATCGGTTGAACATTTAAGCGTGCGCTTTGGCAAGACGCTAGCGGTAGACAATCTAAGCCTAGCTATTGCTGCGGGCGAACGGCTGGCATTGGTGGGTGAGTCGGGCTCAGGCAAGAGCGTGACTGCGCTGGCAATGCTGCGTTTAGTGCGTGAAGCCTCGCTTAGCGGGGCGATCCATTTTGCTGGCGCAGATCTTTTGCAGAAAAGCGAGCGCCAAATGCGTGCTGTGCGTGGCGCTGAAATTGCGATGATTTTTCAAGAGCCGATGAGTGCGTTAAATCCACTTTATACGGTGGGTGAACAAATTGGCGAAACCATTATCTGGCATGATGGCGTCAATGCTAAGCAAGCCCGTATGCGCGCGATTGCGCTACTGGAGCGCACCGGGATTAACGATGCGCAACGGCAAGTAGATAGCTATCCCCATCAATTATCGGGAGGGCAGCGCCAGCGCGCAATGATTGCCATGGCGTTGGCTTGCCGTCCGCGCTTATTGTTAGCGGATGAGCCCACGACGGCGTTGGATATGACGCTGCGCGCGCAAATTATCGAACTCTTAATTTCTTTGCAGCAAGATGAAGCAAAGCAGCGCGGCATGGCGGTGTTGCTGATTACCCATGACTTAAATCTAGTCCGTCACTTTGCACAGCGCGTTGCTGTCATGAAAGAGGGGAGATTGGTCGAGAGTGGCGCGTGCGCCCAAATTTTTAATGCGCCGCAGCATCCTTATACACAGCATTTATTAGCGAGCCGTGTGCGTTGTCAATTAGCACCTGTGGCAGAAAATGCTCCGCTCCTACTCGAGGCTAACCGACTTTCCGTTGCATTTCGCACACCTCTGAGCGGGTGGGCGGGTTGGTTTTCTACGGGCTCTTTAACGGCCGTCAAAAATATCGACTTAACGCTAAGACAAGGGGAAACGGTTGGCGTTATAGGAGAATCAGGTTCGGGTAAATCGACGCTGGCCATGGCCTTGTTGGGTTTACAACGGGTGCAGACAGGCCTGGTTAAATTTAATGGGCAGCCACTCCCACAAATGACACCGACTGCGCGCAGACGATTGCGCGCGCAGATGCAAGTGGTTTTTCAAGATCCGTATGGCTCGCTTTCGCCACGTTTAACCATTGAGCGTATCGTTGGCGAAGGGTTGGCGTTGCACCGGCCTGAATTAAGTGCTCACGCGCAACGCGCAAAAATAATCGAAGTATTGTCTGAAGTGGGACTTGAAGCCACCGTTTTGCACCGTTATCCGCACGAATTTTCTGGAGGGCAACGGCAGCGCATTGCGATTGCTCGCGCGCTTGTACTGGAGCCCCGCATTTTGATACTCGATGAACCAACCAGTGCGCTGGATGTATCGGTTCAGCATCAAGTACTGAGTTTATTGGCGCAGCTACAGAAAAAACATCAGCTGGCTTATCTTTTTATTAGCCATGACCTTGAGGTTGTTCGTGCTATCTCGCACCGGATCCTAGTGCTGCGTGCTGGTGAAATCATTGAAGCGGGACTGACCGAAGAACTACTTGCTGCTCCGTACCAACCTTATACGCAACAACTCCTGAAAGCAATAAGATAACTTGTTATTTGCATTATGCTTGATTAGTATGGATTTAATCGGAAATTCAAGCTGCTTTTTTTGCTTTCCGGATGAGTGAATAAACTATTATAATAGCGGGCTCTTTCATAAGGTTGGCTCTCTATCTTGAATTTTAATTACCTATGCTGCAAAAAATTCTAAATTTCTCACGCGCGCAATTTACGCTTGGCCTCCTCGCAGGCGCTCTTATCTTAAATGCAAATGCAGCTTTTGCCGAGAAAAACACTTATTTCAACAACTTTAATTTTGACTCTTCGGTACTGACAGAAAGCGATACAAAGGGTCATGCTGGCAAATTATCGGGCGCTCCGATTCAAGAGCGGCATACCTTTTTGTCAGACATGGCAACCCAGGCTAGCGACGTTGTTGTCAGCGCTTTGAATATGATTGGCGTGCGCTACCGTTGGGGCGGCAACACGCCGAATTCAGGCTTGGATTGCAGCGGTTTTGTGCGTTATGTATTTCAAGATGCGCTGGGCTTGACATTGCCGCGTCGCGCAGTAGAGATGAGCCGAGTGGGCGCGAAAATCAAAATGACAGATCTCCGGCCAGGCGATCTCGTATTTTTTAACACCATGCGCCGCACGTTCTCGCATGTTGGTATTTATATTGGCGACAATAAATTCGTTCATTCTCCTTCAACCGGTAATAACATTCGGGTTGATAGATTGGATAACCGCTATTGGGGAATACGCTATACGGGGGCGCGCCGGGTTGAGGCGTTGTTGGCTGGATAGTTAGAGAGATTTGAAAGTTATAATTTCTATGTATTTTTGATGATGGCGTATAGTATTTGAATATCTTTTGATCTTCAGAATTAAATTTTGATTGTGATAAAAAGTATTCATATATTTTAAATTTTACTTTTTTATCCCTAGTAGGATGCGCACGCTACGCGCGATCATCAAGCGACGTAGTTGCTACGGGCTAGAAAGCCGATGACAAACCTCAGCCGAAATTGGCTCAAAGGTGCGCTAGGTATGCTTCTGTGCTGTGCTGGCCATAATTTGCGCATGATTCTCAGAAAGCTTCGGTTTTTGGGCTTATATTGGGCTTGGCTCTAGGCAACTATACGGCTTCCGTTTCTCTCTAAGAAAATAGAAATACCTGCTATTTTGGAAGAAAATTACACAGAAGAGTATGATAGATTTCCCAGCAATAAAAATCCGAAAATAGAAAAGAAATAAAACCATTTGCCACCACAATAAGCGAAGCATCCCTCAGATTTTTAGCAAATACTCAATATTTGTTATATGCTACTAAGGTCGATAGGCAAAACGTATTGGCAAATGTATTGATCGATGGTCGCGCAAGACAAGTGCTCGCCATGTAGGGAGTGCGGTGTGTGGCCCCTTCATACATATTTCAGGAGAGTAAAAAATGCTATCTATATACCGTACTTCTCGTCCTTCTAGCCTAGCTGTTGTATTGCTGATCAGTATGCTTGCTGCATGCCAGGGGAAACCGGACCAGGACGCTGCTACTCGTAACACGACCCCTACCGACGCTGTGGTGGGTAGTGTAAATGGTAATGTAAATACGGTCTCCCCTCAGCCTACATCTGCCGACTCCTCTCAGCCTACGCCCGCCGCAGACCTGTTGGCATCCAAAGTGCAACAAGTGAAGAATGCGCTTGTCTCGGCCGAAATCATCTCTCCGATTGCCGAGCGCTCTCTTTACTTTAGGTTTGACCAACATTCAGTCAGAAATACTGGCCAACCTCTTTTAGAAAAGCATGTGCAGTATTTAAAAGCGCACCCAGATCAGAAATTACATGTTCAGGGATTTACCGATGAAAGAGGCACCTCTAAATATAATTTAGCACTTGGACAACGACGTGCAGAATCAGTGCGTCACGCATTGATTTTATTGGGAGCCCCTGCATCCAATATAGAGGCAGTCAGTTTTGGCAAAGAAAAGCCAAAGAGTCTCGGGCATGATGAGGCCTCTTGGGCTGAGAATCGCCGTGTAGATTTGGTTTATTCGCACTAAAAAGTGTCGGTGGGGTGAGCGGGCTTTTTAACTGGCAAACCCCAACCTAATCCCGCTCTGTCTGATAACAGGCAAGGTGGCCAAACATATCCACAGATACTGTGCATAACTACGTTGAAAAGTGTTTTATATCTTTTTCAAAGGTAGATGGGATAAGGCCACTCTTTAGATTGATTAAATTTTAGCAAGATGCCTACTTTTCGGGAGTGTTCTAGGTTTTCTATTTTTTTAGGCTATGTGTAACTTAGCTTGAAGGCTAATCTAGCTGCCTATCGTTCTTGGTTTACGGGCTCGTTTTGGACGACGTGAAGCTTCTAACGCTTATGTCCCGAGCTACCGCCTCAGATCTGAGATTCATTCTGGCCCCCTCTTTTTTCTTTAAAAAGTTAGGTTAAAAACTTCTCGCTTGCATGTTAGCATCCACTTTTCTTCATGCAGCACTTCTTATCTTAAAATGTCCGCCGGTTTAAACCAGGCACAGCGTGAAGCCGTGCATTATCTTGATAGCCCTTGTTTGGTCCTCGCAGGCGCGGGCAGTGGCAAAACGCGTGTCATTACGCAAAAAATCGCCTATCTGATTGAAGTTCGAGGGTTTGAGCCTAAACATATTGCTGCGGTGACCTTCACCAATAAAGCGGCCGCTGAAATGCGCGAGCGTGTTGCGCAATTGCTCGAAGGTAAAACACTGTCTGCCCCTGGCAAGGAGGGGCGTAAGATACCCACTAAGCAGCTCACGGTGTGTACGTTTCATTCACTTGGCTTGCAAATGCTTAGGCAAGAAGCTGAGCAGGTCGGGTTAAAGCCGCAGTTTTCAATTATGGATGCGCAGGATTGTTTGACGCTGCTTCAAGAGCAAGCATCGACCACTGATAAAGCGCTGATCCGCCGCATTCAAAACGCGATTTCGCTTTGGAAAAATGCGCTGGTGACACCGGAGCATGCGCTGGCCAATGCGAGCGATGAAGATGAGCATCAGGCGGCGCTGATCTATCGTAATTATGTTGCTACGCTTAACGCTTATCAGGCCGTGGATTTTGATGATTTGATCCGGATTCCGGCTGAGCTTTTAGCGGCGCATGAGGCGGTGCGCGATAAATGGCAAAACCGACTACGTTATTTGCTGATTGATGAATATCAGGACACGAATGCTTGCCAATATACTTTACTCAAGTGGTTAGTTGGGCCGCGGGCAGCATTTACAGCGGTCGGTGATGACGATCAAGCCATCTATGGTTGGCGCGGCGCAACCTTAGAAAACCTTAAGCAATTGCAAGTTGATTTTCCGGTGCTTAAGGTGATCAAGCTTGAGCAAAACTATCGTTCGACCGTGCGTATTTTGGATGCGGCGAATAATGTGATTGCCAACAATCCCAAATTGTTTGAAAAAAAATTGTGGAGCGAATATGGGGTGGGCGATGCAATTACGGTCACCGCTGCCAATGATGAAGAGCATGAAGCCGAGTCCGTGGTTTTTCGGCTCTCTGCGCATCGCTTTGAGCGGCGCGCGCAGTTTCGTGATTATGCAATTCTGTATCGGAGTAATTTTCAGGCGCGCGTATTAGAGCAAGTGTTGCGCCGTGAGCGAATTCCATATGTTTTATCAGGCGGCCAGTCGTTTTTTGAGCGCGCTGAAATTAAAGATGTCTGCGCCTATTTAAGGTTGATTGCTAATGCGGAAGATGACCCCGCTTTTATTCGAGCGGTGACGACCCCGCGCCGCGGTATCGGCAACACCACGCTAGAAGCCCTGGGCTCTTTTGCTGGGCAAGCGAAGAGCTCGCTTTTTGAGGCGGTTTACATGGGGGCACTTGAAGCGCGGCTTGCGGCGCGCCAGCTTGAGCCACTGCGTGCGTTTTGTGATTTTATTGAGCGCTTGCGGGTCCGCGCGATTAAAGAGCCGGCATCGGTTTTATTGGATGACTTAATGGCGGGTATTCAATATGAGGTTTATCTATACGATGCATATGATGATCGTCAGGCGCGCACAAAATGGCAAAATGTCCTTGAATTTCTTGAGTGGCTTAAGCGTAAAGGGACTCAGCCTGAGCGGGAAGAGCAAGCCGCAACCGGCTTTGATACCGCAGATGGTTTAGCGGATACAGGTAAAAATTTATTGCAACTGATTCAAATGGTGGCTTTGATGTCAATGCTTGAGGGGCGTGATGAAGACCCTGATGTAGTCAGGCTATCAACCGTGCATGCGGCAAAAGGACTGGAATATCCGCATGTATTTTTAATGGGTTGCGAGGAGGGGATTTTGCCGCATCGAGGTCATGAAGGGAGTGAAATGGATGACGCTCGGATCGAGGAGGAGCGGCGCTTGATGTATGTCGCCATTACACGTGCTAAGCGCAGCCTGCATCTGACGTATTGTACTAAACGTAAATATGCGCAGCAAACGCAAGTATGCGAGCCCTCACGTTTTATCGCAGAAATGGCGCTAGACGAGGCGGCGCCTAGTGTGCCAGAAGTTACGCCGATGACCCCGAAAGATCGTTTAGCGAGTTTGAAAGCGTTGCTGAATTGACCGAGCGAACCATTTTATTTAACCGCATGAATCATATAATCAACCGCTGCTTTAACTTCAGCGTCGGGGGCATTTGAGCCGCCTTTAGGCAGCATATTGCCTTTGCCATGCAACGCGTAGTTATAGATGGTCTCCATCGATTCTTTTAAGCGAGGTGCCCAGGCGGTTTTATCGCCAAATTTAGGGGCATCCATGACGCCCGTGCCGTGGCAGGCAATACAAAATTTTGTGTAGAGCGCTTTGCCTGCTTGCGCTAAATTGGCGCTCTCTGCGCTGCCAGAGGCGGATGAGGTTGGCAGCGCAGAGAGCGCCGCCATTGCGGCTGAGGCTGTAGCGGGTGAGGCCTGGGCTGGCGTAACAGTTGCGGCCAGATTGAAGGCTGGCGCTACCGCTTCATTGATCTCAAGTTGAGCAATCGGGGCGATGCGCTGAGCGATAGCGGTGTGCGACATCGCATCGGTGCCTGCGCCTGCGCGATAGGTGTTATCAAAATATTCAATCAGCAAGAGAATGCCTACGACTGGAATTAAAAAAGAGGCAATCACAACTCGGATCAGCTGCCGCGGAGTTTTAATCAGGGTGTCGTGAGAGGTTTCGCTCATATTAATTGAGTCTCCTTGATTGAACGATATTAACAAATTATAAGTTTAAATGCTTGCTATGAGCGCGCGTATGAGTTTTGACAACTTGATTGCACAGTCAGGCCGTCGCCAAAAAAATCAGATGACCCATGCACATGCGTAGACTTCGTGCCCTGAAACGGGTATCCTTGCGGTTTCGCCGAGCAGTCTCTTATTTTGCGAAGCGCCCGTAGCTCAGTGGATAGAGTGTCGGCCTCCGAAGCCGAAGGTCGCTGGTTCGATCCCAGCCGGGCGCGCCAAAAACTAAATAAAATAAGCCTCTTTACACTTTCTTTATACTTTTCAGCATACCTTTTTCTCTTCTTTTATACGCATTCGCCTAACCTTCAGCTTGTCTTAAAGCACAAATGGAGAATAACAAATGGATGCGTTGTACTTGGCTTGCCTAGCGTTTTTTAGCGCGTTGAATGTTGCATTCATTATGGGTTGCGCTCAATTGCGTGTTAAACGCGAGGAGCGGTCATGATTTGGGTGGCGGGAATCAGCGCTGGACTACTGTTTGCCTATCTTGTCTACGCATTGTTATGGGTGGAGGCATTGGCATGAATACCAATCAAATTGCGCAAATTGCTCTTTATTTGGGGCTTTTGCTCGCCATGGCAGTTCCTCTTGGGCGCTATATGGCTGGGATTATGGAGGGCACTTCTTGGGTTGTGCATCGCTTGGGCAGACCGCTTGAGGATAGGGTGTTGCGGCTCGCCGGTATCCATCCGCGGGCTGAAATGAATTGGCGGCAGTATGCGGTGGCGGTGGCTGCATTCAATGCGCTGGGGGTCTTGGCATTGTATGGGTTACTGCGCATGCAAGGCCTGTTTGCTCTCAGTGGCCCTCAATTTCCCGCTCCCTCGGCAGCGATGGCTTTTAATATCGCGGTGAGTTTTGTGACCAATACCAATTGGCAAAATTATGCGGGTGAGAGCAGCATGACTTATCTCTCACAAATGTTAGGTCTGACGGTACAAAATTTTTTATCGGCAGCGACGGGAATTGCCGTAGTGTTTGCGCTAATCCGTGGTTTCGCGCGCCATAGCGCACAGACGATTGGAAATTTTTGGGTAGATTTGACGAGAATTACGCTTTATATCTTGTTGCCCCTCGCGCTTATCGTCTCGGTGTTGTTTATGAGCCAAGGCGTGCTACAAAATTTCTCAGCTTACCGTGCCGTGTCTACTCTGCAAGGGACGACGCAGACCCTGGCGATGGGTCCGGTTGCGTCACAAGAAGCCATTAAGCTGATTGGTACCAATGGCGGTGGTTTTTTCAATGCGAATTCTGCGCATCCGTATGAAAACCCAACCCCTTTATCCAATTTGATTCAAACGCTCTCGATTTTATTGATTCCAGCTGGTTTGTGTTTTTCGTTTGGGCGCATCGTGGGCGATAAACGGCAAGGATGGGCCTTATTTGCAGCGATGGCGCTTGCCTTAAGCGCGGCTACTCTGGCTGAAGTCGTGGCAGAGCAGGCGGGCAATCCAATTTTAACTACGCTGGGTGCGGATCAAAAGGTGCAGGCCATTCAGCCAGGCGGCAATATGGAAGGCAAAGAAACGCGCTTTGGGATTACGCAAACCGGTATTTTTACGGTTGTCACCACGGCCGCGTCATGTGGTGCGGTGAATGCGATGCATGACTCTTTAACCCCGTTGGGCGGACTGATTCCACTGTTACTGATGCAGTTAGGTGAGGTGATTTTTGGGGGCGTTGGCTCGGGTCTGTATGGCATGCTGATTTTTGCCTTGCTCGCGGTTTTTATCGCCGGCTTAATGATTGGCCGTACCCCAGAGTATCTCGGCAAAAAGATCGAAGTCTATGAAATGAAAATGGTCTCGATTATCGTCCTGTTGACGCCTTTTTTAGTGTTGCTTGGCACGGCGCTTGCGGTGTCAGTCAGCGCGGGCACCACAGCGCTTGCTAACCCTGGACCCCATGGCTTGTCAGAAATTTTATATGCGTTTAGCTCGGCGGCGAACAATAACGGTAGTGCGTTTGCCGGTCTTTCGGTGAATACTCCTTTTTATAACGTGGCCACGGCGCTTGCGATGTGGTTTGGCCGCTTTGCTGCAATGATTCCAGTGCTGGCATTAGCCGGCGCGCTGGCTGCGAAAAAACGCATGGCAGCCTCAGCCGGCACGATGCCTACGCATGGTCCATTGTTTGTCATGTTATTGCTGAGCACGGTGTTGCTAGTGGGCACCCTCACTTATATACCCGCGTTAGCGCTCGGACCTATCGTCGAGCATTTAATCATGCTTAGCTATCGCTAATTACGAGGTTTTTTATGAATCATCATATAACGACTTCTTCAATGTTTAAGCTAGAAATGATCCTGCCCGCGCTCATTGGGTCGTTTAAAAAGTTAGCGCCGCGCACGCAATTACGTAATCCAGTGATGTTTTGCGCTTATATCGCTAGTGTCTTAAGCACGCTGCTGTGGCTGGTTGCGCTGCTTCAATCCGCTCCGACGGCGGGCTTTATCTTGGCAGTTGCGCTGTGGCTCTGGTTCACGGTTTTATTTGCGAATTTTGCTGAGGCATTGGCAGAAGGTCGGAGCAAGGCGCAGGCGGCCTCGCTGCGTGGCGCAAAACGCGACTTAATGGCCAAGCAGATCAGTGAGCCTCATTATGGCTCGCCGCATCATGCGGTAAGTGGCAGCGCGCTACGCAAAGGAGATCTGATTTTAGTTGAGGCGGGCGACACGATTGCAGCGGACGGAGAAGTGATTGTAGGCTTGGCTTCAGTAGATGAATCTGCGATTACTGGCGAGTCTGCGCCGGTGATTCGTGAGGCCGGTGGAGATTTTTCAGCCGTGACGGGAGGCACGCGAGTGCTCTCGGATTGGCTCATCGTACGGGTTATGGTGAATCCGGGCGAGGCTTTTCTTGACCGGATGATTGCGATGGTTGAAGGGGCTAAAAGGCAAAAAACGCCGAATGAAATCGCGCTGACGATTCTTTTGGTAGCGCTCACGATCGTGTTGCTATTAGCCACGGCCACCCTCCTTCCTTTTTCGATCTTTAGCGTGCAGGCGATGCAAGCGGGGCAGGTGGTGAGCCTGACGGCACTCGTCGCGCTTTTTGTTTGCTTAATCCCCACTACGATTGGTGGTTTACTCTCAGCCATTGGTGTGGCGGGAATGAGTCGCATGATGCAGGCCAATGTCATTGCGACCTCTGGGCGCGCCGTCGAAGCGGCGGGAGATATTGATGTGTTGCTGTTGGATAAAACCGGCACCATCACGCTGGGCAACCGGCAAGCCACCGCGTTTTGCCCCGCCTCGGGGGTCAGTGAGCAAGCGCTGGCTGAAGCGGCGCAATTGGCCTCGTTGGCGGATGAGACGCCAGAAGGCCGCAGTATCGTGGTGCTGGCTAAACAGCGTTTTAATCTACGTGAGCGTGAGATGGGCGCATTGCAGGCTGCTTTTCTACCCTTTACGGCGCAGACTCGCATGAGCGGCGTAGATTTAGCGACGCATCAGATCCGCAAAGGAGCCGCTGATGCGATCCACCAGTATCTGGCCGAGGGCGGCCGATCCTTTGCATCTGGGTTGCAGGCAACGATTGATGAAATTGCGCGTAGAGGCAGCACGCCCTTGGTGGTTGCTGAGCAAATAGAAGGTCAGCGGCGTGCGCTGGGGGTGATTGAATTAAAAGATATTGTTAAAGGTGGGATTAAAGAACGTTTTTCTGAATTGCGCAAAATGGGGATTAAGACCGTCATGATGACGGGCGATAATCGACTCACCGCGGCGGCGATTGCCGCCGAAGCAGGGGTTGATGATTTTTTGGCGGAAGCCACGCCAGAAGCCAAACTTGCGACTATCCGCGGCTTTCAAGCTGAAGGGCGGCTGGTGGCGATGACGGGCGATGGAACGAATGACGCACCGGCTTTGGCGCAAGCCGATGTCGCGGTCGCCATGAATACGGGTACCCAGGCGGCTAAAGAGGCGGGCAATATGGTGGACCTTGACTCAAACCCAACTAAGTTGATTGAGATCGTTGAAATTGGCAAACAAATGCTCATGACGCGCGGCGCGTTGACCACCTTCTCAATTGCTAATGATGTCGCCAAGTATTTTGCGATTATTCCAGCCGCATTTGCGACCACCTATCCACAGCTTAATGCGCTCAATATCATGCAGTTGGCCAGTCCAGCGTCCGCTATTTTAGCGGCGGTGATCTTCAATGCATTAATTATTGTTGCATTGATTCCACTGGCGTTAAAGGGCGTGCATTACCGCCCGTTAGGCGCTGCGGCTTTACTGCGCCGTAATCTACTGATCTATGGTGTGGGCGGCATCTTGACTCCCTTTGTCGGGATTAAAGCCGTGGATTGGGTGCTCGCTGGGTTGGGACTCGCTTAAAAAATCAAAGCAGAATGGAAGCCATCATGAAAAATTTATTTCGTCCTTTATTCGTTTTGTTTGCTGCCCTCACTGTGTTAACGGGGGTTTTGTATCCAGCCGTGGTCACCGGGTTGGGGCGTTTGGCGTTTCCATCGCAAGTGGAGGGTAGCTTGCTGTATCGTGATGGCAAAGTCGTGGGCTCCCAATTAATTGGCCAGCATTTTGATGCTGCTCACTATTTTTGGGGACGTCCTTCGGCGACAGCATCTGTTCCCTATGATGCTCAGTCATCAAGTGGTTCCAATTGGGGACCAACGCATCCTGCGCTAGCGAATGGAGTGAAGGAACGGATCGCTAAATTGCGTGCCAGTGATCCGCAGCAGACCCAACCGGTACCGATTGATTTGGTGACCGCCTCAGCCAGTGGTTTAGATCCAGACATTAGCCTGGCTGCCGCTCAATATCAGGCGCCTCGGGTGGCACGGGCGCGCCATATGTCATTAGCCGAGGTCGAGCAGTTGATTCTGCACCATACTCAGGCGCGGCAGTTTGGCCTATTCGGGGAAGCACGGGTTAATGTATTGCTGTTGAATTTGGCTCTGGACGAGAAAAAAATGCAGTAACTTTAAGCGCTAAGCTACGATGGGATGGTTATTGTGGTTAAGTTTTTAACTAATTTAGGTCAATCCTCGTCTGGCGTGAGGGGTGTCGAAGAGAAGGGATGTTCCACAAGCTTGACTACGCCGCCGGCAGCGCGGATTTCTCAAGCGTTAAAGCGATTCTGTGCATATCCTAAAAAAATCCAGCAATGGGCCAACCGTTTTCAGCTAATTAGCATCAATAAAACGGTTGGGCCCGGCCTTCATACTCAAACTAAAACTCGCCAATCCGCGCCCCATAATCCGATTCAATTCGTCCTCCAGAAACCGGAAACGACGCGTCATGATGCTGCTTCAAATACGGAAGATTTAAATTTTGAGTTTAAACAACCTAGTACGTTTAAAAGTAAGGTTGCGCCATTTGTAGGTACATTGCAAACGCGGCCGGCGTTCTTGCGTAGCAAGGATGGTTCCCGTACTGATAAAAAAATAGCGCATTGTGCAGCGCAAATTCGGCTTGATGCCATGCTAATTAAGACGGCTTGGTTAGCGCATCTGAGCCAGTTATTTCAGGTAAAAATTGACGGTCGCCAGGTCCCAGCACTAGGCGATATATTGCATGAAATCTGGCCTAATGAGAGGGAAGATGTTGGGTTGCCATTCGCGGCCCGGACTTTCTTGGTAGAAGCGTTAGCTGAGGGGGCGCAAGGTGATATTGAGTTGGCGACTCAAGTATTAAAACAGCTTAAGCAAAAAGGGATCTTGGAGCTGGACACCGATCATTTTCATCAGCAAGATGCTAAAGTAACCCGTGCGATTTGGCATACTGCTCAGGCGTTATCGCGTGCACCAGAGGGTTTGCGCGCATTGGAAAAAATCCTCCCATCTCATAATGCACTGTTTGCTGTGAAAGCAGGTGAACGCAATTCCGCTCAAGTTGAAGGTTTACAAATGCAACAGCGCCGCGCACAGGCGTTGGCGATTTTTTTGCAAACGGGAGATTATTTGCGCACGCGTCATTTTAAGATGAGTAAAGAGTCTGATGTGCTCGCAAAGTCAGCGCTGAGCGCGGCCCAAAAATTATGGCTTGAGCCGCATGCAGAGCAAGCTGGACTTAAGCGGCAAGAAAAAAATGCATATTTCAGTTGGTGTCAAGGGTTTTTGCAAGATGGCCGGCATACCGATTTATCGCGTATGCGAGGGCGCTGGCACAAAATGGTGGGGCGCTGGGCGCAACGTGTGCAGAAACGTAAGCCGAAAACGGCGGTTTCTAAAATACGGAATCTGTTGGGCAAAGATAAAACCCCGTTTAAGCCGATGGTCAAACATTTATTTGATGAGAATCAAAGATCCAATCAAAAAACTTTTTCAGCCAGACTACAAGAGACCTTAAGCGTATTGGTGCAACGCATGCAGAGCGATAACCAGGTGATTTTTACCGATGGCGCAAATGGTGGCCTGGATAATGCCGGGCTTTCGATGAATCAAGGAGTCTGGTCGATCACTCCCTACCTAACTGCTCTGAAAGGCCGGCATGGCCTATTTAAAATCGGTGCGCAGCCAGCTGGAGGAGTCCTCGAGTTTGGCGCTGAAAACCAATATAAAGGGGGAGCTGGGGTCGCAACGATGGCTGGGCTGACGATACCCGGGTTTTTGCTAGGCAGTGGTTTTGACGTAAGCGTAAGTGGCCAGTTTTCTCATTTTACTGGGGTAAGCCTGCAAATGCCAGATCGCTTTGCCAGCCGCCCAGCTCAATTCAAATCTGCCGATTGGCGTGCTGAAATGGCCGCTCTAACAGACTTTTTGGTGCATGAAATAGCGCGCGCGAGCCAAGTCGAGCTTGACGAAAGCGATTTGTGGGATGCCTTTGTCGACCGTTTTTTTGACTCAAATCTTTCAATCGCTTGGCGCGCGGTCAAAAGTTCAGGGGTTAACTTGAGCGGCTCTTTGTTTTTGAGTGGACGTGTTGATCTCGGCCGTGCCGCATTGCCGCCTCGTTTAAGCGCGACTTCTTCAGTCGGCATAAGCTATGATCCATTTGTGCAGCGTCATCAGCAAGATCACAGTGGGCGACTCCGTAACGAGACCTTCAGCATAGAAAGTGGGGTGAGTCTTTCCGCCGCCTTATCAGCCGCGCTGGCTAACCCAGATCTGTCTGTCAATGGTGAAAGAGAGCAGCCTTTAGCGCTGAGCTTGCCGTTGAATCCACTGTATAGTGCTGGCGTCGAATTTTTTAAAGCGGGTGTCTCTACAACCTATTCAATGACGCGAGATGAATCCGGTTACATTCCAGAGCTGATGCTACGCGAGGTCACTTATTCTGATCTTTATAAGATAAAGAAAATGCTTTTAAACACGCCAGAATGGCAGTCCACCGAGCGCGGAAAAAAATTAGATGCATTTATCGCTCAACAGCTTGCATCAAATCAGCCGCATTGTGCGTTGGTCGAGCGCTGGCAAATGGAGCCACTGGCGGTAAAACAGCTTGATGGGCTCCAGGCATTAGTGAATTTCTTAGAGGTGCAGCTGGCGCGTGCTTCCGAGCAAAGGGTTAACGTTGCATTGCAAAATCAAATTGATCACTATCGGCAATGCGCTACGGAGATCCTCAACGATGAGACTCACTGGTTGCCGTCAGGGCTCTATTCTGAGCAAACGGTAGCGCACCAACAGGCGCAAGGTTTTTCATGGGGCCTAACGGCTCAGCGTGCGACCTGTGCAACCGGAGTTGGGGCGCTGCGCTGGGATGACGCGACGGCGCGGATGTTTCGCGCACGAATTGCGCAGCTTAGTCGGGCTGAGCCTAAGTTAGAGCCTTCACTGGTCTTGCCTAGAGACCTTTTAACGCCTTTTTCAGCTTTATTTAAACAAGGTCTAGATGAGTTAAGTGCGCGTCAGTCCAACGTGCATACTGATAATTAAGCGAAATCAATCGAGAGAACCAGGGAGGATGGTGTGGAAAGACCTGATCCAGATGAGCTGCTGGATAAACTGCAACGTAGCGCAGAAAAACGGCGGCGCGGCCGACTTAAAATTTTTTTTGGCGCCTGTGCTGGCGTTGGTAAAACGTGTGCAATGTTAAAGGCTGCACGTTGCCGTCAAGCGGAAGGCGAGGATGTGGTGGTCGGTATTGTAGAGACCCATGGCCGGGCTGAAACGAATGACTTGCTGGCCGGCTTAGAGGTGCTGCCACGTCAAAAATTGACCCAGCACGGGCGCTTATTATCTGAATTTGATCTAGATGTAGCGCTCTTGCGTAAGCCGGCTTTAATCTTAGTGGATGAACTGGCCCATACCAATGTGGCGGGTGCGCGCCATTTAAAACGCTGGCAAGATGTTTGCGAATTATTGGAAGCAGGCATTGATGTAGACACTACGATTAACGTTCAGCATCTGGGCAGTTTAAACGATATCGTGGGCCGCATCACGGGTATTCAAGTGCGCGAAATCGTGCCTGATCATATATTCGATTTGGCTGAAGAAGTGATGCTGGTTGATTTGCCGGTGGAAGAGTTGCTGATGCGTTTGCGCGATGGCAAAGTGTATTTGCCACAACAGGCGGAGCGGGCGACGCAACATTTTTTCCGTAAAGGCAATCTAATTGCGCTGCGTGAACTCGCATTGCGGCGCACCGCTGATCGCGTGGATGCGCAGATGCGCGAGTATCGCGCGGATCGTTCAATCCAATCTGTCTGGCAAGCGCGTGAGCGGCTTCTAGTTTGCCTTGGGCCTGGCCCAGAAAACCTCAATTTAGTGCGCGCAGCGGCGCGCCTTGCCACTGCTTTGAAGGCGGATTGGATTGCAGCTTACGTCGAAACCCCAAAATTGCAGCGGCTAGGTGACGCGCAACGGACCCGCATCTTTGCTGCGCTCAAATTGGCGCAAGAATTGGGGGCGGAAACCGTGACGCCGAATGGCACCGACATAGCAGCTCAACTCACCGCTTATGCACGGCTACGCAATGTGTCAAAATTTGTGGTGGGCGCACCGCTTCGTACTCGCTTAGCAAATAGATTAAGCCAACCATTGGGCATGAAGTTGCTGCGACAGGCTGCAGATATCGATGTGATATTAATCGCGACAGATGCCAAAGAGGTGCCCGCTACTTTAAATTTTCCTCGGCACACTCTATGCACCAATAAGAAATCCGCAGCGCCCTCAAGCCATTTTATCTGGCATCGTTATTTGAAAGCCGGGGCGATTTGCGCTTTGATTACGTGGCTAGCCACGGCTTTTTTAGTGCATATTGATTTGACCAATTTGGCCATGCTTTACTTGCTTGGCGTAATTTTTGCTGCAGCTCGACTGGGGCGTGGGCCAGGTATATTCGCTTCATTTTTAAGTGTAGTTGCTTTCGATTTCTTTTTTGTGTCACCCCGTTTTTCTTTAGCTGTGTCAGATGCAGAATATCTACTCACCTTTTTAGGACTGCTAGTGACTTCGCTGGTGATCAGTCATTTGACCTCTAACTTGCGGCGCGAAGCGCGCATTGCCACGTATCGCGAACAGCGTACAAGCACGCTGTATGCAATGACCCGTGAGTTGGCGGCAGCACTGACGACAGAACAGATTATTGAAATTGGCAGTCGCCATATTAGTGAGATTTTTCAAGCCAAGATCTCGATTTTGCTGCCAGATAGTCTAGATAGAGTGTGTCAAAAAATTGAAAAGCCGAATCCGCCCTGGAACTTAGACGAGGGGCAGATTGATCTTGGCATTGCGCAGTGGGCCTATCATCAGGCGCAAGCAGCAGGGCAAGGCACAGATACCTTAAGGGCGGCGCCAGCGCTTTATTTGCCGCTCAGAGCTCCCATGCGCACACGCGGCGTGTTGGCGCTGATTCCTCAGCAGCAGCTCAGTGCGCCTGAGCAGAAGCAATTGCTCGATACTCTAACAGCGCAGGTCGCATTAGCTCTAGAGCGAGTGCATTATGTTGAAGTCGCGCAAGATGCGTTAGTCTCGATGGAGTCAGAGCGGATGCGTAACGCACTCCTTGCCGCAATTTCGCACGATTTGCGCACGCCGCTCACTTCAATTGTGGGTTTTGCCTCAATGTTAATGTCTAAGTCGATAGAGCGCGCCACCCATACTGAGCTGATTGTAGCGATTCACGATGAGGCGCTCGCAATGAATCGGCTGGTCACGAATTTGCTGGATATGGCGCGTTTGCAGGCCGGCGAGATTCAACTCAATCGCCAGTGGCTGATGCTCGAAGAAGTGATTGGCAGCGCCTTGCATCAGTGCCGTCATTTGCTGGCTGGACATTTAACTCAAGTGCAACTACCGCCTAATTTGCCTCTGCTGAAACTGGATGCAGTGTTAATTGACTTGCAATTACCCACAATTATGAGCGAGTTCAAAACCGATCTGTATATCAATAAGTTTTCGTAACCCACGCCAGATAACGGTGTTACCAGGAGGAGGATCACCGGTTCGAGCTAGATAGCCCCCTAGTTGAGCTAGCTTAATGATGTACCGTGTAAGAGGATTGGCATTTACATTTTTCGGCTTATCTTTGACCAATTGATCAAGCCGCTGCATTTCAGAAGGCGTCAGCGCGATTTCAGCCGATATATCTGGCGCAGCTCGATGTAGCATAGTCATCCAGAAGATACGCCAACTCACGACACAGAATATAGAAATGAGATTGACTAGCCGCTCAGCTGTACGCAGCTTGGACTCTTCAGCCTTACAGCCTGATTTGAGGACTTTGTGGAATACCTCTATTTTCCAGCGTAGTGCATACCAGTCCAATTTTTCAATAGCTTGCTTGCGAGAAGTCACGGATAAATTGGTGATCAACTTCCATTCAATAGGCTCTCTGCTTGCAGGTGCGTCCCGTTCAAATGCATGAATCACCGTCAGATGCAAAGGCGGGTAACGACGCTGTTTGCCGATGGGAGGCAACACCTTTATGCGATGATATCGAAGCTCCAGCACAGCTCGATGCTCCTTACCCTTAGAGTCTCGAACCGTAATTCGATGTATTCCATTAACGCGAACCTCTTCCATTTCTTGCGAGATCGTATGCTTCCCATCTGTTGCGAGCCGATCCACACAGGTCCGAACCAAGAAATTTGTTTGGAGCTCTTGCGCTAAACAGAAGAGTTCGTAAATGTCGCTTTCGCGATCACCTACATGGACACACCGCTGGGGATCGCTAAGCAATGCGGTGGATTGCCGCAAATTCTCGAGCCACCGATAACTTTCCTTCTCTTCGATCGGAATGCGTGTTGGATTAATTTTACACTTGAGGGCCCTGGTCCCCTTGAACTTCTTGCGCGTCCAGAATTTGATTGCTGCCAACCCCAGTGGAACACCTTGTGTGGTAACCAGCAGACTCGAATGCATCAAAATCCCACACACCGTATATTTGATGTTCTTCCCCATCTGGTCTTTGCGACCTGCAACTTCACGCGTCGCGCCTATCCACTCCGGATGCTCTCGTTTATATGAGAATTCGGTCGTATCCTGCAATACTAATATGGGGCCTCTTGAGGCTTCAAACCGCTTTTGAGTTGCTTCGTAATGCCCACTTAGGATTTCCTGTTCGCTCACTTTAGCATTCGAAAAAAACCGGTAGGCTGCTTTCGTGTTACTCCAGTCCTGAAAGGCCATCGGAATACTCTGACCAACGTAAGACCACAAACGCTCTAGGACCAGCCTAAATCTCTTCGTAAGGCGTTCATCGCGGAACTTATTCTGTCCTATCTCCTCTTCAAACCATTTCTGATCTTCACTCTTTCCTACCCTGCTATCTTTGCCACGCTTTCTTTTTAACATCCATAGGTCTCATCATCTGTACGAGCAATGACGTTAACAGAACTCGATCATTGTTAACAGGCTTTAAACGCGTTAAATCTGTGGGTAATTGAAAGGTTAATTGAGCGTTTACTCGTGAATCTATTGGAAAATGCCGCTAAGTACACACCGCGCGGAACGCGGCTTGAAATGAGTGCAATTTCCATCGTGGAGCATGGCCAGTCCATGGTGCGTGTGATGCTTGACGATCAGGGACTGGGCCTACCACCGGGAATGGAAACACATCTCTTCGAAAAATTCACACGTGGCGAAAAGGAGTCAACCCAGCCTGGGGTTGGCCTGGGCCTGGCGATTTGTCGCTCTATTGTGGAAGCTCATCAAGGTAAGGTAGGGGCTGAAAATCTTTATAAAACCAAAGATTCAACGCAACCCAGCGGTGCCCGTTTCTGGTTTACATTACCGCTTGAAATATCTGACTCTGTCGCGGAAGAAATTGGACTCTCTAGTGATACAGCAGATGCAGCCAAGTGGCAAGGAGCAAGATAATGACCGAGTCTGCGATTCACATTGTATTAATCGAAGACGAAAAATCGATTTGTCGTTTTGTGCGGATTTCGCTTGAAGCGGAAGGGATGGTGGTGCATGAGGCGAATACTGGACAGCAAGGGTTGATTGCTGCCGCCACGCGCCATCCTGGGCTGATTATTGTCGACCTTGGGCTACCGGATATGGATGGCTTAGATGTGATTCGAGAATTGCGTAGTTGGAGTGAGCTGCCAATCATCGTATTGTCCGCACGAACGCAAGAACTTGAAAAAGTCGCAGCGCTGGATGCGGGGGCGGATGATTACTTGACTAAACCCTTTGGCGTATCTGAGCTATTGGCTAGAATACGCGCGCATTTACGTCGGTATAGCCGCGCCGAGGCAAATTTGGCGGCTACCGTGACATTTGGCTTAATTACGGTTGAGTTGGCACTGCGGCAAGTTAAACGCGCGGGTGAGGTGATCCATCTCACGCCGCTTGAATACCGCCTTATCACAACGCTAATTCGCCATGCTGGGCGTGTGCTGACGCATCGTCAACTATTGCGCGAGGTATGGGGGCCCTCTCATATCGAAAGCCATCACTATTTGCGGATCTATATGGGACATTTGCGCCAAAAATTAGAGCGCGATCCGGCGCAGCCTGAGCACATTATGACGGAAACTGGGGTGGGGTATCGGTTAGTTGGGGTGGATTAGAGAAAGATGGAGTGGATTGAGTAGTATCGATCTTGCTGGGAGATCGAGCAATTTTTTGATGTATTGAAACGATGTCTGTGAAGCGCACATCTAAACTGACGTCAACATACGTAATGTCCCCTTAAGGGCTGCAATCCGTGCAGACAAATCCTGCGCCTGAGTTTCAATCCGCAGCTTGTCTTGCCCCATCAGTTTTATATGACGATGTTTTTGCACCAATGCAATGATACAAGCCGGATTGACCGAAGGATTAGGGCCAAATAGTAGTGTGACGATGCTTTCTGACATATCGATTTTTACAATGCCAAGTGTTTTGGCGACAATGCGTAGTCGGTGCGTTTCAATGAGCGCTTGGGCAGGGGGTGGGAGTTGGCCAAAACGATCGATCAACTCTTCATGGATGGCATCAATTTGGTCGTCAGTAGTGCAGCCGGCCAGGCGTTTATATAGGGAGAGTCGTTGTTGCACATCGCCACAATAATTTTCTGGTAGAAGTGCTGGAACATGCAAGTTAATATCGGTTGCAGCTGCAAGTGGCGCGCTTAGGTCAGGCTCTTTGCCTGCTTTGAGCGCATTCACTGCATCATGCAGCATCTCCGTGTAAAGTTGAAAACCAATTTCGTGAATTTCTCCCGACTGTTTGTCGCCCAGCACTTCTCCGGTGCCGCGGATTTCAAGGTCATGCATGGCGAGATAAAAGCCTGAGCCTAATTCTTCCATTTGTTGAATCGCTTCAAGCCGACGCGCTGCCTGTTTAGTTAATGCTTCTGGATCATGCACCAATAAATAAGCGTAGGCTTGATGGTGGGAGCGGCCCACTCGGCCTCGTAACTGATGCAATTGGGCTAAGCCGAATTTATCAGCACGGTGCATCAAAATGGTATTGGCGCTGGGTACGTCAATGCCGGTTTCGATGATGGTGGTGCAAAGCAGTACATTGGCGCGTTGTGCGACAAAGTCGCGCATGACGCGCTCTAGCTCACGTTCATGCATCTGCCCATGCGCTACGGCGATGCGGGCTTCGGGCATGAGCTCTTCGAGCATTAAGCGGCGTTGATGGATGGTTTCAACTTCATTATGTAGAAAATAAATTTGGCCGCCGCGTTTAAGCTCGCGTAGCATGGCCTCTCGGATTGTGCCGTGGTCTTCGCGCCGTACAAAAGTTTTAATGGCGAGCCGTTTTTGGGGGGCAGTAGCAATCACTGAAAAATCGCGTAATCCTTCGAGCGCCATGCCTAGCGTGCGGGGGATCGGGGTTGCGGTGAGCGTCAGTATATCGACTTGCGCGCGTAAGGTTTTGAGGGCTTCTTTTTGGCGTACGCCAAAACGATGTTCTTCATCGATAATCACGAGCCCGAGTTGTTTGAAATTGATTTGCGGCGAGAGTAATTTGTGCGTGCCAATCACAATGTCGAGGGTGCCAGCATTGAGTGCGTTGATGGCTTGAGTAATTTCTTGCGCCGTTTTAAAGCGTGATAGCTCAGCAATGCGCACCGGCCAATCCGCAAAGCGATCGGAAAAAGTCTGGAAATGCTGCTCGGCAAGCAGGGTTGTAGGCGCGAGTAGCGCGACTTGTTTACCATCCAGCACTGCGATAAAGGCCGCGCGTAATGCAACTTCTGTTTTGCCAAAACCAACGTCGCCGCACACCAGCCGATCCATGGGTTTGCCGCTGGTCATATCGGCCATCACAGCCGCGATGGCGGCTGCTTGGTCTGGCGTTTCTTCAAAGCCAAAGCTTTGCGCAAAGCGTTCATAGTCATTGGGCGAGAGCGAAAAAACATGTCCTTCGCGCGCGGCGCGGCGCGCGTATAAATTCAGTAATTCGGCTGCGGTGTCGCGGATTTGCTGTGCGGCTTTGCGTTTTGCCTTATCCCACTGGCCGGAGCCGAGCGCATGCAGGGGGGCCTGTTCTGGTTGAGCGCCGCTATAGCGCGAAATTACATGTAATTGCGAAACCGGCACATAAAGCGTGCTATTGGCGGCATATTCAAGGTGTAAAAATTCGGTTTCACCCTCGCCTAAATCCATTGACGCTAGCCCGTGATAACGTCCAATTCCATGTTGGCTATGCACGACAGGTTCGCCAATTTTAAGTTCGGACAAATCGCGTACCATGGCATCGACATTGCTCGCCTGCTCTTGCCGGCGGCGCCCGACGCGGCGCACCAGTCCGCCGTAAAGTTCCGTCTCGGTGACGATAGCGATATTTTCTGCGGGTAATGCAAAGCCCGCCGCGAGTGGAGCGGTTGTGAGCGCAAAGCGTACTGCTTCAGCCTGGGTAAAAGCGTCAAAGGAATCCAACAGCGCAGGTTTGAGCGAATGTTCGCTCAACATTTGCAGGATAGTTTCCCGCCGTCCAGCAGATTCAGCGGTGATTAATACGCGGGGTGATGGGGTGGCTAACCAGCTACGCAGCATGGCGACGGGGTCGCTAGCTTGACGGTTGATCGAAAGGGCCGGTAAGGGTTCTGCCCAGCGATTGCGTGGCGGCTGGTTGGCAACTGGCGGAGTCAGAATCAGACGAGCAAAAGGTTTAGCTAGGATAAAAAAATCTTCATCTGAAATAAACAGGCGCGTAGGTTCGAGAATGGGCCGTTCTCGATGATGGGATAAAAACGCGTAGCGCTGTTTGGTATCGCTGGCGAATTGCTTGATGGCCGTATCTAGATCGCCGATAAAGGCTAGATGAGCCGTGGGCGGTAAATAATCAAAAAGCGTGGCTGTTGCGTCAAAAAAAAGGGGTAAATAATATTCGATCCCTGCGCTTGGTATACCAACGCCAATGTCTTTATAGAGTGGAACTCGGCTTGGATCGCCATCAAATAGTTCGCGCCAACGGCTGCGAAAGGCCGTGCGGGCGGGTTCATCGAATGGGAATTCGCGGCCCGGCAAGAGCTTGACCTCAGGCACTGGATAGAGGCTGCGTTGCGTATCGGGATCAAACGCACGGATTGAATCAATTTGATTATCAAATAAATCAAGCCGGTAAGGTAAGGCCGAGCCCATTGGAAAGAGATCAATCAGTCCGCCACGCACACAATATTCACCCGGCCGCATAACCTGATTGACGTGTTCATAGCCAGCAAGAATGAATTGAGCTTTAAGTTGTGCAATGTCTAGCGGCTCACCTTGTGTAAATTTAAAGGTGTAGGCGGCCATAAACGATGGGGGCGCCATGCGGTAGAGGGCGGTCGTGGCGGGCACCAGCACAATATCGCAATGGCCTGCGCTGACATCATGTAGGGTGGCGAGCCGAGCTGAAACTAAATCTTGATGTGGCGAAAAAGCATCATAAGGCAGGGTTTCCCAGTCCGGCAAAAGGCGTACGCGCGCTTCTGGCGCGAAGTAAGCGATTTCATGCTGCAGTCGTTGAGCATCGGTGGCGAGGGCGCAGAAGACGACCAGTAAGGGGAGCTGCGTGCGATAGGCGGTGAAATAACGCGCGAGTGCGAGTGCATCTGAGGAGCCTGAGGCGCCATCAAAGACAAAGCGTTGCCCCGTTTTAACTAAACTAGGCGCATGAGAGGAAGCGGGCGTAAGGTTTTCAGGCATAGGGCGACAAGGCATAATACAAAAAAGCGGGGCGAGTTTTTGTGCAACCGCCGACGTAAAGGGAGCTATTATAAAAGCTGAATCTATTTTTTTATTTGGGTGGGGCGTAAAGTGGCGCTGCGGGAACGTCTTTTTGTAGTGATCCCTTGTGCTGGCGTGGGGCAACGGGCAGGCACTCAATTGCCAAAGCAGTATCGGATCGTGGCCGGTCACCATTTGCTTTATCACACACTCGCGGCCTTTGATGCCTGTTCTGAGTTAACTCAGACACTTGTCGTATTGGCGCGTGACGATGCACATTTTGATTCGCGTCATTTTAGTGGTTTGCGTTTTGCGGTACGCCGTTGTGGCGGCGAGAGTCGCCAAGAATCGGTGCTCAACGGCTTAAATGCATTGGCGGAATTTGGCGCGCGCGTAAATGATTGGGTATTAGTGCACGATGCTGCGCGGGCAGGCATCCAGCCAGAATTGATCCGTTTGCTGATTCGTACTGTGCGGGATGACCCGGTAGGGGGCATCATCGCCTTGCCATTGGCCGATACTTTAAAACGCCAGGCGCTTGAGCTTGACGCTGGAGCGGTACCGCTCGTACCTTCTATTATGCGCACTGAAGCGCGCGCAGATTTATGGCTGGCGCAGACACCGCAAATGTTTAGAGTGGGAATGCTACGCGAGGTGCTGGTGCGAGCGCAGCAAGAAGGGCATATACTAACCGATGAGGCAAGCGCCTTTGAATGGCTAGGATATTCGCCTAAGCTAGTGCAAGGGAGTCTGCGTAATTTTAAAGTCACTTATCCAGATGATTTCGAGGTCATGGAAGCCATGCTCAGTCATCAAAAGACCTAGCAAAAAGGGGATTCATCATGAAATTTCGGATTGGACAAGGCTATGATATCCACGAGTTGGTGCCAGAGCGGCCGCTGATTATTGGTGGCGTGCGGATACCCTGCGAGCGTGGCTTGCTCGGCCATTCGGATGCGGATGTACTCCTTCATGCGGTGATTGATGCGCTGTTAGGCGCGGCGGCGCTGGGCGATATTGGGCGGCATTTCCCCGATACCGATCCGCAATTTGGGAACGCAGATAGCCGCATGTTGCTGCGCGAGACCCTCTATCGAGTGCGCGCGGCGGGTTATACCGTGGTGAATGTAGATAGTACAGTGATTGCGCAAGCCCCTAAGCTAGCGCCTTATATTTCTGGAATGTGCGCTAATCTGGCGGCGGATCTGGGGGTGCCGCTTGAGTGTGTGAATGTCAAAGCAAAAACTAACGAAAAACTGGGTTTTCTTGGGCGTAGCGAGGGGATTTGCGCGCAAGCAGTGGTCTTGCTCGGCCAGACTTGAAAAACTCGTGCCTGACCCTAATCTGAGGTGCTGTAACCAAGCTAGAGGCTTTTCATGAGAATCGATAAATTCACTACCAAGTTGCAGCAAGCGCTGGCTGATGCGCAAAGCCTTGCGGTTGGCAACGATAATCAATATATTGAGCCAGCGCATTTGCTGTTGGCGCTCCTCGAGCAGCCAGATAGCGCGGCGCGTTCATTGTTGGCGCATGCGGGAGTGCAGCTTTCAGCATTGCAGCAAGCACTCAGTAGCGCGCTTGAGCATCTTCCCAAAGTTCAGGGTACCGATGGTAACGTACAACTGAGTCGTGATCTTATGGGCCTTTTGAATCAAACCGATAAAGAAGCGCAAAAAGCCGGCGATAGCTATATTGCTAGCGAAATGTTTTTACTGGCGCTGGCTGACGATAAGAATGCAATTGGCCAACTGGTGCGTCAGCACGGCCTAACGCGCAAGGCGCTAGAAGCCGCGATTGCCGCCGTGCGTGGCGGTGAAGCAGTCCGTAACCCTGAAGCGGAAAGCCAACGCGAAGCGCTTAAAAAATACACGCTAGATCTCACTGAGCGCGCGCGGGCTGGCAAGCTTGATCCGGTGATTGGCCGCGATGACGAAATTCGTCGTTCAATCCAAATTTTACAGCGCCGCACAAAAAATAATCCGGTCTTAATTGGCGAGCCTGGGGTGGGCAAGACCGCGATTGTCGAGGGTTTGGCGCAACGCATTGTCAATGGCGAAGTCCCTGAGTCGCTCAAAAATAAGCGCGTTTTATCGCTCGATCTGGCGGCGCTTTTGGCAGGTGCCAAATACCGCGGTGAATTTGAAGAGCGACTCAAAGCCGTGCTCAACGATGTGGCAAAAGACGAAGGCCAGACCATCGTTTTTATCGATGAAATCCATACCGTGGTGGGCGCTGGCAAGTCTGAAGGGGCGCTTGATGCAGGCAATATGCTTAAGCCTGCGCTAGCGCGTGGCGAGCTGCATTGCATTGGCGCCACCACGCTAGATGAATATCGGAAATATATCGAAAAAGACGCAGCGTTGGAGCGCCGTTTTCAGAAGGTACAAGTTGACGAGCCTACGGTAGAAGCCACCATCGCAATTTTGCGGGGCCTGCAAGAAAAGTACGAATTGCATCACGGGATTCAAATTACTGACCCCGCCATTGTGGCGGCTGCTGAGCTTTCGCAGCGCTATATCACGGACCGTTTTCTGCCGGATAAAGCGATTGATTTAATCGATGAAGCCGCGGCCAAAATCAAAATGGAAATTGATTCCAAGCCGGAGTCCATGGACCGGCTCGAACGTCGACTGATCCAATTAAAAATTGAGCGCGAAGCGGTTAAAAAAGAACCTGATGAAGCCTCGCAAAAGCGCTGGCAACTGATCGAAGCGGAAATTGATCGGCTGGGCAAGGAATATGCTGATCTTGAAGAAATTTGGAATGCCGAAAAAGCCGCGGTGCAAGGGAGTGCGCAGCTCAAAGAAAAAATTGAGCGCACCCGCGCTGAGATCGTGCGTTTGCAGCGCGAGGGTAAGTTGGATCAAGTGGCGCAACTTCAATATGGCGAACTGCCTCAGCTTGAGGCGCAGCTTAAACAAGTGAGCCAAGCTGAAACTGAAACAGGGCATGCCGTCGCTCGCCCGCAGTTATTGCGTACGCAAGTTGGCGCAGAAGAAGTTGCCGAGGTCGTCTCACGCGCTACGGGGATTCCAGTTGCGCGCATGATGCAAGGCGAACGAGACAAGCTGATGCATATCGAAGCCAAGCTACACGAGCGCGTCATCGGTCAGGATGAGGCGATTCGTGCGGTGGCCGATGCTATCAGACGCTCGCGAGCGGGTTTGTCGGATCCAGGGCGGCCTTACGGCTCCTTTTTATTCCTTGGGCCAACGGGGGTTGGTAAAACCGAGTTATGCAAAGCACTTGCCGCTTTCTTATTTGACTCACAGGAGCATTTGATTCGCATCGACATGAGCGAATTTATGGAAAAGCATAGCGTGGCCAGGCTGATTGGCGCGCCACCCGGTTATGTCGGTTATGAAGAAGGCGGCTATCTAACGGAAGCGGTTCGGCGCAAACCTTATAGCGTTATTTTGCTGGATGAAATTGAAAAAGCGCATGCTGACGTTTTCAATGTGCTATTGCAAGTGCTAGACGATGGCCGTATGACAGATGGGCAAGGGCGCACGGTTGATTTCAAAAATACCGTGATTGTGATGACTTCTAATTTAGGCTCGCAGCTGATTCAATCGATGGTTGATGCATCTCATCAGAGCGTGCGCGAGGCAGTCTGGACGGAGGTCAAACAATATTTCAAACCCGAATTTCTAAATCGGATCGATGAAGTGGTGGTTTTCCATGGCTTGGATCGCGCGCAGATTGAGTCGATTGCGAAAGTTCAATTGGCTAACTTGACGGAGCGCCTAGCTAAGCTCGATATGCAATTTGATATCTCTGACGCAGCGCTGAAACACATCAGCAAAGTCGGCTATGATCCGTTATTCGGGGCGCGCCCATTGAAGCGGGCAATTCAGCAGGAAATTGAAAACCCGATTGCAAAATTAATCCTTTCAGGAAAAGTTGGCCCGAAAGATCTGATTCCGGTCGATTATCAAGATGGGCAATTAGTGTTTGAGCAAGGGCAAGGTTAGCCGACTATATAGGACTGTCTGATTAAGGAAACGGCCATTTTATAAATGGCCGTTTCTTCTTCAATTACCTATATCGAGAGGTGATAGAGGCGCATTGAGTCAAGTCGCAAGGAAGCCGATGACTTACGCAACCCTTTGATTTACACGGGGCTTCATGCAGTAGCCCGGCGTTCCGAGGGAACTCGCCATGAGCCATATCTATTATGTGCTAAGATATAGGGCTTTTAAGCAAGCAGATGCGGTAGTGCTAGTAAGTACACGCTGACACGCTTTGGCTTTTCCCTTCTAGAATATCTTATGACCCGCGCGCTTCGCAATATCGCCATTATCGCTCACGTTGATCATGGCAAAACCACTTTAGTTGATCAGCTACTCGGCCAATCTGGCACGTTTCGAGAAAACCAAATCATTATCGAACGGGTCATGGATTCAAATGCTATTGAGAAAGAGCGAGGTATCACGATTTTCTCCAAGAATTGCGCGATTGAATACGCTGGCACTCATATCAATATTGTAGATACGCCGGGTCACGCCGATTTTGGTGGTGAGGTTGAGCGTGTATTGTCGATGGTTGATGGCGTACTGCTGCTTGTTGACGCAGTTGAAGGCCCTATGCCGCAAACCCGCTTCGTGACTAGAAAAGCGCTGGCGCAAGGCCTGAAACCGATTGTAGTTGTGAATAAAATCGATCGGCCTGGTGCGCGTGCCGAATGGGTCGTGAATCAAACTTTTGATCTATTCGACAAACTCGGTGCGACTGAAGAACAATTAGATTTCCCCGTGATTTATGCTTCTGGTCTGAATGGCTATGCCGGTCTTGACGAACATGTACGCTCCGGCGATATGCGGGTGCTGCTAGATGAGATTTTGCGTTATGTGCCGGTGCGCGCAGATGATCCAGATGGTCCGTTGCAATTGCAAATTTCTTCGCTCGATTATTCAACGTATGTCGGGCGCATTGGGATTGGCCGGATTGCGCGTGGCACACTACGGGTAGGCCAGGCCGTGGCCTTAGTCATGGGCCCGGAGGGCGCGGCCCTGAATCGCAAAATCAACCAGATCCAAAAATTCAAAGGGCTTGAGCGCGTCAATGTAGATAGCGCACAAGCGGGTGATATTGTGCTGATCAATGGCATTGAGGATATCGGGATTGGCGCAACGCTATGCGATCCGGCCCAACCAGAAGGGTTGCCGATCATTAACGTAGACGAGCCAACCTTAACCATGAATTTTTGCGTGAATACGTCCCCCCTGGCCGGGCGTGAAGGTAAATTCGTCACCAGTCGGCAATTGCGTGAGCGGTTGATGCGCGAACTCAATCACAACGTTGCATTGCGCGTGAAAGACACGGCTGATGAAACCGTTTTTGAAGTCTCCGGCCGGGGTGAACTCCATTTAACCATTTTGCTTGAAAATATGCGGCGCGAAGGCTATGAATTAGCTGTGTCGCGGCCACGCGTGGTATTGCGTGAAATAGATGGCGTCATGCACGAGCCCCTTGAGCTACTCACGGTAGATGTTGAAGATAGCCACCAAGGTGGGGTGATGGAAGAGATTGGCCGCCGCAAGGGAGAGCTATTGGATATGGCATCGGATGGGCAGGGCCGTACGCGCCTTGAGTATCGTGTGCCGGCGCGGGGGTTAATTGGCTTACAGAGTGAATTTCTAACGCTCACGCGAGGCACCGGCTTGATCAGCCATATTTTTGATGCCTACGCGCCATTGCGTGAAGGCACGATTGGCGAGCGCCGTAATGGGGTTTTGATTTCGCAAGATGACGGCGCAGCAGTGGCGTATGCACTCTGGAAATTACAAGAACGTGGCCGTATGTTTGTGCGCCCTGGCGATGCTTTATACGAAGGAATGATTATTGGGATTCATAGCCGCGATAATGATTTGGTGGTGAATCCAATTCGTGAAAAGAAACTCACGAATGTCCGCGCTTCAGGTAAGGATGAGCATATTGACCTCACCACGCCGATTCAACTTTCTCTCGAATATGCAGTTGAATTTATTTCAGACGACGAACTGGTGGAAATTACCCCGCAGTCTATCCGTTTACGTAAACGCTGCTTAAAAGAAAATGAGCGGCGGCGAGCAGAGCGCGGAAGTGCCGTTGCGTGAGAACCCTGAGATCTATTTTTGTGATAGATGCAATCCGGATGGGCTGCCGCCAACTTATGGTGCGATGTCTGCTGTTACTTTAAATAAACGCCATTATGTCTGAAACACTTATTTCGTCCGCGTCTAAAACCCATGCCGAGGATCTGCCGTGTTTTGACCATTTTGGCCTCCACGCCGATATTCTAAAGGCATTGGCTGGGCAAGGTTACACTACGCCAACACCGATTCAGGCGCAGGCAATCCCAGTGATTCTCGCGGGCCACGATGTGATGGGCGTGGCGCAAACGGGTACGGGCAAAACCGCGGGCTTTTCATTGCCGATGATCCAACGGCTTGTGCCGTATGCAAATACCAGCGCTTCTCCAGCACGGCATCCAGTGCGCGCATTGGTATTAACTCCTACACGTGAGTTAGCCGACCAAGTCGCTAAAAATGTGTGGACCTATGCCGAACACACGGCATTACGCAGTACCGTCGTATTTGGTGGCATGGATCTGCATCCGCAAGCGGCTGAATTACGGCGTGGCGTCGAGATTTTGATTGCTACACCTGGGCGCCTGTTGGATCATGTACAGCAAAAAAACGTTCAATTGGACCACGTCCAAATACTGGTGCTGGACGAGGCAGATCGAATGTTGGATATGGGGTTCTTGCCTGATTTACAGCGCATCTCAAACCTTTTGCCACGTGAGCGGCAGACTCTGCTTTTTTCTGCGACCTTTTCCAATGAAATCAAAAAATTAGCCGCCAGCTATTTGCAGAGCCCAGTTACAATCGAAGTCGCGCAACGCAACTCAACCGCTACCAATGTCCGCCAGATTGTCTACGAAGTGGCAGAAGGCGATAAGCAGGCAGCGGTAGTCCAGTTAATTCGCCAGCGTGGTTTAAAGCAAGCGATTGTTTTTTGCAATAGCAAAATCGGTGCGAGCCGGCTGGCGGGGCAACTAGAGCGCGAAGGGATCATTGCCGCCGCCATTCATGGCGATAAAACCCAGAATGAGCGGATGCAAGCGCTTGATGCGTTCAAGCAGGGCGCCCTCGAAGTGCTGGTGGCTACGGATGTAGCTGCGCGTGGCTTGGATATTGCTGAGCTACCTGCCGTGATTAATTTTGATTTGCCTTTTAGTGCAGAAGATTATGTGCACCGAATTGGCCGTACTGGCCGGGCGGGGGCATCTGGGGAGGCGCTTTCATTGTGTAGCCCACATGAATCTAAGCACTTAGCCGATATTGAGAAACTCATTAAGCGCGCGCTTGAGCGTGAGCCGCTGATGCTTGAAACAGCACGTACATCAAGTCGTACGCGTCACCGAGATCATCCCTCTTCCGCGCGTCACGCAACCGGTAAACGATCTGCGCAAACGGTGGAGCTAGACGATTTTTTCAGTAAACCTTACCAACCTGCTAACCCCATCCCGCAAGCTAATCCGGAAGTGTCAGACAGCGCCCGCACGAATCATCTTCCCAAAGCAGCACCAAAGCGCCCGTTAGCCGCCCTGCTAGGCGGCATGTCTTATAAGCCTAAGGCGAACCAGTAAAGCGCCCAGGGAAGGGGGGGACGGTATTTCGCTACGCAGCGGCCCGCCTAGGATAGCAGTGCTGGCAGTGTTCACCAGGCACATAATAGGGCGAGC
Organism: Mycoavidus sp. B2-EB; assembly: GCF_014218255.1. Lineage (NCBI taxonomy): Bacteria > Pseudomonadati > Pseudomonadota > Betaproteobacteria > Burkholderiales > Burkholderiaceae > Mycoavidus > Mycoavidus sp. B2-EB. The sequence continues at coordinate 1,101,684 of NZ_AP021872.1, read as the reverse complement.
GTTGGTCTTCTGGCGTGAGCACTGCGCGGCAGCCAAAGCACTGTAGCATGGCTGTTGGCTTAAGCTCTGGATTTAAAGCGGTGCGCTGATCAAATACAAAACAATCGCCGTTATAATGCGCACCCCCGACTTCCTCGAAATATTTGAGGATCCCGCCATCCAGTTGATAGACCGATTCAATGCCAATATTTTGCATATGTAATGCAGCTTTTTCGCAGCGAATCCCGCCGGTACAAAAAGACACGACGGTTTTGCCAGTGAAATCCTCACGATGCGCTTCGATCGCAGCAGGGAATTCACTGAATTTTGTAAGCCGGTAATCTAATGCGTCAGCAAACGTACCGACATCTGTTTCGAATCCATTCCGTGTATCCAGCATCACCACTGGGCGGCCGTTATCGTCTTGCCCACGGTCAAGCCATTTTTTAAGCGTTTGCGCGCTCACTTCAGGGGCACGGGCCTGGCCTGGCTGGATTGCGGGGGAGTGCATGGTGATGATTTCTTTTTTCAATCTAACCAGCATCCGCCGAAATGGCTGTTTAGCGCTGATGCTTTCTTTGAACTGTAAATCCGTTAAATGACCGGCAAACAGCGGATCCGTGCGTAGCCAGTGTATAAAGGCATCAGCCGCAGCACGGGTACCCGCGACAAATAAATTGATCCCTTCAGGCGCCAGCAAAATAGTGCCGCGCAGGCTGAGCTCATCGCAACGTGCGCGCATCGGCGCACGCCATTCGGCAGGGGAGTTGAGTGTGAAAAAACGGTAAGCGGCGAGATTAACAATCGAATTCATGACACGGACAAGTAAGTGTAGTGTGTTTTGTTGTAAGCAGAACTTAGCATTGTCTCATGTTGCCAAGTTGTTTGCTAAAAGTGAATTTTAGCCTGACAAAAAATAAGCCATGAGGATAACAGAATGCGTTAGGCGCTTCAAATGGGGGGCTGTGGTCGAGTCTGCTTAGCTTTTGTGCACGGAGTTCCTGCCAGAAATGATGCAAATCAATAAAAATTTCTTAAAAAGATTATTTGCATAAAATAAATAATTGCGCAAGTTTATTTGGTGTTTTGAGAATCATCATTTAGACTGAGCGCATTACATATGATTAAACGGGGTGAATGATGTTAAGACCTATTCATGGTATATACACTCAATACATTCGGACTCATTCGATTACACCAGATAGGCCAGAGCAAATAACCCCCCCTTCTAATCCAGAAGCGGATGCACCGACGGCGAATAGTACTCGGTCTAACGCAACAAGTGCGTATCCCGAGCTCCCCCATTTTAATTTTGTCCCACGCGGTCTGAATAGCGTTATAAAGATTGCCGGGGAGCCGGCCCAATTAATTTTTTCTAATGCCAATGGGATGGAGTGCTGCGGCTATCATTTTCTGAACAGCAGCCGTATTGTATTGACGACAGGTGAAGCTGTTTTAAATGATGATGGCGAGGTTCAGACATTTCGCCTGAAAGCAGGTGAAATGACGATTCAAAGCAGGACGACACTCAAACAGTATGAGCAGATTGATCTGATTGCGTATTCGATCAGAATAGAAGGTGAGATGTGCGCAAATAAAATCAATATCAGCACGACGCAAGAAGTCAATTACGTGGAGATAGGGCTGCCGATGAGTATGGCCCAGCAGGAAGTACCGATAATCAGCGCAGAAGCTCAGTCGAATTTACAGCGTCGGGTGCAGTTCACGAGTACTGCTAAATTGCAGGCTAAGGAGGAACTCAATATACAAACAGATAGGCTGGATAACGCCAGCTCCCAGATTCAATCAAACGGGAATGTCACCCTGAAAACCAGCAGCTTAACTGGCACAGGAGCGGTGATTGCAGCACGGGATCTTACTGCAAAGCTGGAAGAAGACTATACACATAAGAATCAATTGAATGCAGGTCGGCATTTATGGATTTCGACGACTCAGCGTTTAGTGAATCAAGATAACATAAAAACCCAGGGCGACGTTACGCTTGAGGCTAAGGAATTTGAGAATCAGGCAAAATCTTCAATAAAAAGTGTTCATCTTAAACTCAAAGCAGATTCGCTGAAAAATCACGGCGTGCTTCAGGGCAGCAACCTTACCATCGATGTGCAACACATGGTTAATGATGGGACGGGTAGTACAGATGAGCATCAAGCCGGAAAGATCATCGCGGAGCGTCAACTTACAATTCAAGCGCAGACATTGCACAACCAAGAGCAGGGGTTAGTGTATAGCGATGACGAGTTAACGATAGGAGACATTCCAGATACTCCGTACAAAGTGGATGGAGCAATGCAAGCGCTCGTTAATTCGAATTCTTCTACGATAGCGTCAAGCAAGAAGCTATCGATTCAAGCGGGCTTTTTGGATAATGAAGATGGGCAAATTAAGGCCGGCTCAGAACTTATTCTGAGAAGTCAGATATTTACCAATCGGCAGGGACGCATAGAAGCGAAGGGAGATCAAAGCGTATTGGATGTTCGAGCCAAGACGATTGATAATATTTCTGGATGGTTGCTTAATGTGGGTACAGGAAAGACCCAGATTATTGCTCAGCAAGCGCTAGGTAATTCTAATCCTGAGGCAATCGAAGGAGCTGGGATAATCTTTGGTAAAGGTCCAGTGACTATTCAGTCCCCTGAACTGCTAAATGACGCAGGCGGAGCCATTATTTCGGATCAGATACTCAAAATAAAAGCGCCTCTCTTGGCTCATAGGCTAAGTACTTTATCGGCAAGCCGGAGAATTGAGATTAACACGAATCAATTAACCAGTGCCGGAGGATTGATAGCCGTTGGTGATGACGAGAAACTTAAGACGGAAACCTCGCTGGGTGTAAAAGACCTCTCTCCTTATATTGCACACGTAGGCGTGCTTAAAGTGCGCGCCCAAAAAGTGATCAACACTTGGCATAAAGGTAAAAAAGTACAAAACACCTTGATTCGCGTACAAGGCAGAATCACAATAAAAGCACAGGCTATCTACAACACGTATCAAACCCAGATTTTAGGACAACGCGTCAACCTAAGTGCAGTCAAACTTTTCTCCAACTCGAATAGTGCGATTTCTGCACGTGATGAATTTACGCTCATAGCTGAGCATTTTATCAATACTCATGGAGGGAGTTTACACAGCAAGGGAGGTATTCTGCTTGAGGTGAAAGAGCTAGAAAATCGAACGCGTGCTTTGATTGATGGCAGATTCTTGACGCTACTCTTACAGAATCAGCTCAAAAACAGCGGAGTTATTCAAGGTGGCACAATCATTATCGATGCACAAAACCTGATGAATGATGGCGAAAACAGGACAGATCGACAGCCAGCTGGAGCGATCATCGCGCGGCACCATCTTACGATCGGAGCGCAGGCATTACACAACCAAGAGCATGGGTTACTGCGCAGCGATGGTGACCTGAGTATAGGAGATACGCTTGATGCACAACACCAAGTAAAGAGCTCAATGCAGCGGCTTGTGAATTCGAGTTCCTCTACGATAGAGTCAAAAGAAAAACTATCGATTCAGGCAAGTCAGTTGGAGAATAAAGATGGGCACATTAAGGCTGGCTCAGAACTGATTCTGAGAAGTCAGGTCGTTAACAATCGACAGGGACGCATAGAAGCGAAGAGCGATCAAAGCGTATTGGATATTCAAGCCGATGCGATTAATAATATTTCTGGCTGGTTGCTTAATACGGGGACAGGAAAGACCCGGATTATTGCTCAGCAAGCGCTAGGCAATTTTAATCTTGCGGCACTCGAAGGAGCGGGGATAATTTTTGGTAAAGGCCCAGTGACTATTCAGTCCCCTAAGCTGGTCAATAATGTAGGTGGAGCCATTATTTCGGATCAGATCCTCAAAATAAAGACGCTCCGCTTAGACAATAAATTGAGTACTTTATCGGCCAGCCGGAAAATCGAGATAAAGACGGACAAGTTATACAATGCTGGAGGATTGATAACGGTTGGTGAAGAGGAGAAATTCAAGAAAGAAACTTCACACCACATAGACAGTCTGTCCCGCAATGCACCCTACGTAGGCATACTGGAAGTGCGGGCTAAGGAAGTAGTCAATACTTGGGATGAGGTTGAAAAAGTACAAAAAACTCTGATCCGCGTACAAGGAAAAATTACCATACAAGCACAGAGTATCTACAACGCACATCAAACCCAGATTTTAGGGCAGCACATCAACCTAAACACAGAAAAGCTTTTCTCCAATTCAGATAGTACGATTTCTGCAAGTGATGCATTCACGCTCGTGGCTGAGCATTTCATAAATTCTGAGGGAGGGAATTTACACAGCAAGGGAGACATTCTGTTTAAGGTGAAAGAGCTTGAAAATCGAGCGCGTGCTTTGATTGATGGCAGATTCTTGACGCTAACCTTACAGAATCAACTCAAAAACAGTGGGGTCATTCAAGGCAGCACGATCACTATCAGCGCACAGAACGTGATTAATGATGGTGCACATGACACCGACGAACAGCAAGCTGGAGTGATCATAGCGCGGCACCATCTTACGATCGGAGCACGGACATTATACAACCAGGAGCATGGGTTACTGCATAGCGATGGTGGCCTGAGTATAGGGGATACTTTCGATGCACAACACCAAATAAAGAGTTCCATGCTGCAGCTTGCGAATGTGAGTTCCTCTACGATAGAGTCAAAAGAAAAACTATTGATTCAGGTGGGGCAATTGCATAATGAAGATGGGCAAATTAAGGCAGGCTCAGCATTTATTCTGGGAAGTAAAGTAATTAACAATCGACGGGGACGCATAGAAGCGAAGGGTGATCAAAGCGTATTGGATGTTCAAGCTGAGGCGATTGATAATCTCTCCGGCTGGCTACTTAATGCAGGTACAGGAAAGACCCAGATTATTACCCATAAAATAATAATCAATTCTAATCCTGAGGCAATCGAAGGAGCGGGGATAATTTTTGGTAAAGGCCCAGTGATTATTCAGCCTCTTAGGCTCATAAATGATATAGGTGGAAGCATTATTTCGGATCAGATACTCGAAATAAAGGCACCTCGCTTAAACAATAGATTGAGTACTTTATCGGCCAGACGGAAAATCGAGATAAAGACGGACAAGTTATACAATGCTGGAGGATTGATAACGGTTGGTGAAGAGGAGAAATTCAAGAAAGAAACTTCACACCACATAGACAGTCTGTCCCGCAATACGCCCTACATAGGCATACTGGAAGTACGTGCTAAAGAAGTAGTCAATACTTGGGATGAGGTTGAAAAAGTACAAAAAACTCTGATCCGCGTACAAGGAAAAATTACCATACAAGCACAGAGTATCTACAACGCACATCAAACCCAGATTTTAGGGCAGCACATCAACCTAAATACAAAAATTTTCGCTAACTCGAATAGTACGATTTCTGCACGTGATGTATTCACGCTTATGGCTGAGCGTTTTGTAAATTTTAAGAGAGCGAATTTACACAGCAACGGAGATATTCTGCTTGAGGTGAAAGAGCTTGAAAATGAATCTGAGTCTTCAATAGAAGGTGCTTACCTTAAGCTCAAAGTTAAAGAAGGCTGGCTTAAAAATGATGGAGTAATTCAAGCGAGCACGACGGCCCTTGATGTACAAAATCTCACCACACAGGAAGGCTCGCTCCATGTACAAGGCGGGCTCACCATTGAAGTTGAGAGTTTTCTCAATTCAAATACAGGTCGAATCCTAGCGAAAGATCTGAATCTGAATGCCAAAACAAACCTTATCAATCAGGGCGGCACGGTATCTGCACGTGACACGCTGTCGTTAGCAGCCCAGTCCGTTATAAATTCAAATAAAGGGCTTTTGCAAAGTGATAAGAGCCTGCATATTTCAGCGACTGATTTTGGCAATTCAGGTACTTTGCATAGCAAAGACCAGGTATTGATCAAAAGTGAAAGAGGACTCAATTTTAGAAACGAACGCCAAGGTTTAGTTTGGGGCAAAACGGTCTCAATGGGTGCACATGACCGACTTAACGGGTTTCTGGTCAACCAAAGTGGCGTGATTTTCGCGCAAAATAAGCTTGAGATGGGGTTCAAGGAAATTACAAATCTTGACCACGGCACGTTGTATAGCGGTGGCCCCCTGACGATGGGTGGCGTACTGGATGCTCAACTCAAGATACAGGGTCTCAGTGAGCAGGTCCTCAATCATGGCGCGTTGATTGATGCGTCAGGCGATCTGACCATCCATGCCAACAAACTGCTCAATCAAAATGCAAGATTCGAAATCGAAGAAAGGCTGATTGAGGAGCGGGGCATACACGAATGTCACGATGACCAGACAAACCAACGCTTTGATGGCTCCCAAATCGCCTGGCACGGCGACGTAGGGGGCCTCTACCGTGTGCACAGCTCCGGTCATGAAATATTTCGTTTTATCAACTATGTCTTTACGCGCCGAGTGACCACAACCAGGGTGACGCACAGCGAACCTGGCAAGATTCATGCAGGTGGCGCGATCTCTCTGTCAGACCAGGTGATGAACGATAAAAGCATGATTATCGCTGGAGGGGCGCTCAGCGACCTTGAAGGCAGGCCTGCCCAAATTGAAAACCGGGATGCCATCGGTCAACGCGTCACGACTGATCAGGGAACCTTGCAATACTCAGATAGAAAGTGGCGAGGCGGGTTCAAGCGCTATTTTCAACGGGAGTGGGGTGGGCACGCGCCCTACCATCCGGCACCAATGGTCGAGCATCACACGCTGACGGTCGCCGTCTCTCAACCGCATACGGCAGTAGAGCATTCTGCGCCCTCTACCGCCTTAGTGCCGAGTTCTTCGGCTTTAAGCCGTAATACTTTATTAAATAGCGGCTTATTGCACCTGAACACCGATCCCAATCAACCCTATCTGATCCAGATCGACCCCCGCTTTACCCGCCACAGCGACAGGGTATCGAGCGATGTATTGCTGCGCTTACTGAATCTGGACCCTCAGCACATCCCTAAGCGCCTGGGCGATGGATTCTATGAACAGCAACTGATCCGGGATCAGATTATCGGTCTGACGGGCCATTATTATTTATCCAGCTATCACAATCCCATCGCTGAGATTCGGGACTTGATGCACGCCGGGGCAGACTGGGCCCAACGTTTTAATTTGATGCTCGGCATTGAACCGACACCTGAGCAAATCAATGCGTTAACCACCAGCCCCGTCTGGCTGGTGAATCAACGTGTTCAATTACCCGATGGCTCAGAACAGACGGTCCTGGTGCCTAAAGTGTATCTGGCCCCAAGCGATGCACCGGCCATCCCACGAAGCAATGCACTGATTTCAGCCGATACGATCGAGTTAGAGAGCGACCGCCCCTTTAAAAACACCGGAACCGTGCTCAGTCGCAGCACAACACGTATTCGCGCAAGCCAGATCGATAACGCGCGCGGCACGCTGGCCAGCCGGGGCACGCTCTCTATCCAAACCCGCGACGACATCGATAGCCGTGCCGGCAAGCTGATTGCCGTTAAAAAACTCACCGTACAGGCCGGCCAAAATCTACAATTGCAAAGCCAGACACAGACCACTCATGCCGCCAGCGGCAGCCGAACCCATCTAGTGGGCCTCACCCAGATCCAGGCCGAAGAATTAGAAGCAACAGCAGGATCCGATCTCCATCTTGCCGCCACCCAAATTGAAGTGGAACACACGGCAAGGTTAGACGCGAAACAAGATCTGATCTTAGGGGCCGCCACCACCGGCTTGCAACAGAAGATCGTCTGGGATGAGCGGAATGCCCTCAGCTTAAGCCAGCATACCGAAGTCGGCACCCAGATTCAGGCCGGCGCGCTTGAGCTGAAGGCTGGGCGCGATGTAACTGCAACCGGCGCGTATGTCAAAGCGGCAGAGAAACTCGCGGTGAAAGCCCGCCGAGATATTCATTTGGAAGCCGCGTATGAAGAGACGGATTTTAAGGAGTCTCATTATCATGAATCGAGTCACTTCTTCGGTTCCTCAAGCGAATTAACGCGCAACGCGCTGTATAGAAAACAAGCGTTAAGCAGCACCTTATCTGGAGGCACAGTACAGATAGAAGCCGGACATGACCTGAATATCCTCGGTTCAAACGTGGCGGGGATGCATGATGTGGATCTTTATGCGGGAAATGACCTCCAGCAAAAAGCGGTCGAACAGGCTGAGCGCACTCAGCGCTATTCCGTTCAAGAACGCTCCGGCTTATTAGAGAGCGGGAAATTCGGCGTGACGATCGGCACGCGAACCCAAAAAGACGCTCAAGAAAAGGAGCACACCCCTCAGATTGGCTCAGTCATAGGCAGCGTATCAGGTCCTGTCAGAGCGATTGCCGGCCGAGACTACGAGCAAAGCGGCAGTCAATGGGTGGTGCCCACCGGCGATATAGAGATTCGAGCCGGTCAAGGCAAGATTGAAGCGGCCTATGAGCAAAGCCGAGTCTGGCAGCGCAGTGAATGGCATCAATCGGGTCTGACGGTATCGGTCAGTGCGCCGGTGATTGCCGCGGCCCAAACGAATCGTCAGATGCTGCAAGCCAGCACCCAGGTCAGCGATGCGCGGATGCACGCGTTAGCGGCGGGTGCAGGCGCCCTGGCGGCGAAAAACGCCTACGATGCGATCAAAGCAGATCCGAAAGCAGCCGGTGGCGCCACCGTGAGCGTAATGCTGGGCGAAGAGCATTCTGAAAGCGAGCAGATACAGCTCAGCCGGACGGCGCTCAACAGCACCCTGGCAGCCGGAGGGAATATCTCGATCCAGATCGGTGGCTTAGGAGAAGAGTCCACACTGGATCTGATGGGTGCTCGCATCGAAGCCAAACAGAATATAGCGCTCAACGTAGAAGGTCGTCTGAAGGTGGAAGCTGCGCCCAATAGCCTGATTGAGCAAAGTCAGCAGCACAGCCAGAGTTCTGCAGTGGGGGCCGTGGCAACCCTGGGCAGTCAAAGCTCAGTGGGCGCATCGGTTGCACTCAGTGTAGGGCATGGCCGTACAAAAGGAGCGCAAATTAACTATACGCCGACTCTGATTCAGGCGGGTGGCACGCTAGAGCTCAAAGCAAAAAGCGATGTGCGCCTCAAAGGCGCTCAGATGGTGGGCAAGCAGGTTAAAGCCCAGATTGAGGGTGACCTTGACATAGACAGTGTGCAAAACACGGCGAGGTACCAAAGCCATGCTCAAAGTATCTGTGGCAGTGCGACCGCCGGCTCTGTCTCGGCAGCGAGTCTGAACGTCTCACAACGCAGGATGGACAGTGATTATCTGAGTGTGGCAGAACAAGCGGGGATTCAGGCTGGAGAGGATGGCTTTCAGATCAGCGTTAAAGGAGATACGAAGCTGGTTGGTGGCGTGATGGCAGGTTCTGAGCAGGCGGTGCAGAAAGGCAAAAATAAACTGATAACAGCAACTCTGCACAACACGGATCTGACGAATCAGGCGAGCTATTCTGCAAGCAGTATCAGCTTAGGCGGTGGGTATAGTCAAAGTGGCAAAGGAGTGGGCTCAGACCCATCAGGAAAAGCCATAACGCCGGCGCATAGCGGCAATCAACTGGCAAGCCGGGGTGGAGTGAGTGCTGCGCTACCGATTGTGATGAGTGCTTCAGGCCAGGCAAGATCCACTACCCGCAGTGCGATCAGCGGTGCGGAGATGGTGATTACGGATGAGGCGCGGCAAATCGAGCTGACGGGACATAGCGCGGCCGAGACGATTGCAGACCTAAACCGTCATCCGGCACAGAGTCATCAAGCGTTAGCGCCGATTTTTAATCAAGCGGAGATTGAAGCCGGCTTTGATATTGTCCATGCATTAGGTCGGGAAGCCAATACTTTTATCGTCAATCGAGCCCGGGAAGTAGATCAAAAGCTCGAGCAAGCTAAGCGTATCGAGATGGCGGGTAATGAGCCAATGCCTGTGGAGCAGCAAGAGGCATTACAAAACATGGCAGTTGAATTGCGCGCCCAGGCGCAAGCGCTGAATCAGCAATGGGGACCTGGTGGCTTAAGCCGGCGGATATTGACAGCGTTAACCGCAGCCGCCTCCGGTAATGTAACAGGGGCGACCGAACAGTTTGTGCAAAGCGGTGTTGTGAATTTGCTCCAACAGCACGGGGCAGGCTACGTTGGCGAGTTGGTGAAATCTGGCGCAGTAAACGAAGGCAGCGCAGCGCATGCAGTGTTGCACGCACTGGTTGGGTTAGGTGGCGCAGCCGCCTCGAATCAAAGCCTCGGCGCGGGGGCATTAGGTGGCGCGGTATCGAGCATTTTAACGCATGCCTTTAGTCCGACCCGTCCAGATGAAACGCGTACTGAACAGGAAGCCAAACACAATCTTGCGACCACACTGGTTGCGGGTGTAGCGGCACTGACTGGGGCCGATGCGACTGTGGCTACACACAGTGCCGCAGCGGCTATCGATAATAATTGGCTGGCTACAGAACAACTCGTGCTAGCCCAAAAAGAATTAGATGCCTGTGAAGACGATATCGTCTGCAACGCAGGGACAATGATTAAATGGACCGGTGTTTCGGCGAAGCAAGATGCATTGACAATGTCGGGTCTGATCAGTGGTTTGGCTGAGGCGGGCTGGCATGATTTAAAAGGATTGGCCGAATTTTTTAAAGATCTTCCCAAGAGTCTAGAAGGATTAGCTTCTCTGGTTAACCAAGAAGTACGCGATCAAATAGGAGAAGAGATTGCTGCTGAGTTCAATGCCAAAATCAACCGGATGCAGGTTGCCTTAAGAGAAGGCGGCGACCAAAATGCATTACAGCTTGGCCGGGATTTAGGCAATTTAATCTGGCAGATAGGCTCAATCGCAATGGGAACAGTAGGTGCGGCTCAGCTCACTGCATCGCTGGGTAAAATTGGAGTTCGTTTAGGTAAGGAAACGGCAAAAGAGTTTTTGCATGTTGACTGGGTGACGATGGGGGGGAATTTCGGTCATAACGGCAAGCCATTGCTAGACTTTAAGCAATTAGCCAACATGGAAAAAAGCATGGTGGGCGAGCACTTTGGTGGCAAATTTATTCAGAATTTACTGCCCGATGCACAACCCATTGCACGAGTGGGTGCGAGTGAAAAAGGCATTGATGCCTTGTATAAGGTCAATAAGAATGACATCGACTATGTCATAGTGGAATATAAATATGATAAATCTAGATTAAGCAAAAAAACCGCTGACGGGCCACAAATGAGCGATAGCTGGTTGATTGGGAAGAAGACCGGGAATGACCGAATTTTAAAATTTGCCGGTCAAAAAGAAGCTTTAAATATTACAAAAGCGTGGAAAGAGGGGCGTGTTGAAAAATGGCTCGTCCATACGAGCCGTCATGGTAAAGTGTCCGTTAGTCTCTTAGATAAGAATGCCAAACGGATCCCTTATAATACCTCGAAACTGTTGGGGGCAAAATGATTCGTGATAGCTTAAAAGACAAAGAATGGTTTGATAAGTGGATCAAATTTGACGAATATGCGATTGGTGAATATATTAAGGGTCTCAAAACTCATTTTAATGATCCTACATATAAGCCGCAATATATCTTTGAATTAGTTAAAATATATTGGTATCTAATGCTTAGCTGTTATTCTCGAGGGGATGCTATTCATGAACTAGCTCAATACTTTCCACCCATGCTTGATGCTTGGGAAGAGTCTGAAAGGTTGGGGAAAGATATTTGGGACAAGCAAACGCAATACACACGTAATGCATGGGAGGTCAATTTTGATCAATACATTAATTGTTTTTGGCTGGTAGGTCTGGCTCTGGCCCTTGAAATCCCCAATGATCAATGGCAACGGTTACTTGTACTGATTGGTAATGAAGGGGAAGATGAATTGTTAGATCGTATCATTGCTAGCCGAGAGCCCTCGCGTAAGATTGGGAATAAGCTATGCCATGCAAAACCCTATCAGCGCTTGCTTGACGCAATTAACGCACCTAAGGATCAGCAGGCAAAGAAGCTCAAAATTTTTGTTGAAAAATGGTATGCTGAATTAATTCGGCAGCCTAAAAAAGAACAGCCCCCCAAAATAGAGGCTTTATTTTCTAAACGTCCATATTGGTACAATTTTCATCTTAATACGATTGAACAAGGGTGGTATTTCGGTTATTGGTGTATCGAAGCTATAGCCGCCGTCAAAGCTTTTGGCTTAGATGATTCTTTATGCTTAGGCCATCCCAATTATCCCGGCGATTTATTGCGACCCAATGGCCCTTCTACTCACCCTGAACGAGTAGAGAATGATCTAGCAGTTAAGGAAGAACAGGCCAACGAAACATCAGAAAAGAATTCCCATCATTTTTGGTCGAGGCTTTTTAATATAATAAAGCCTAAGCTTTGATTAATATTTTTATGAATTTCAATAAATATAATTAAAAACCGCGGAAAGTGCAGGCGAAACATTGCACCACAATCTTACTTCGGGACTCATAGAATCAAGCATATTGCAGATATGCCTGAATGATGAAACGGCGCGTTCTGCGTTGCATGGGGTATTGGCTTATGGTGGCGCAGTCGCACGGGGACAATCAGGTAGTTCAGCGGCCTTGGGGGGCAGTGCCAGTGTATGGGTGAATCATTTGTTAGGTCCTGTAGAGGGTTCGTCTGAAGAGGAGAAAGAAACGCGCAAAAATATCGTCACCAGCCTAGTAGCGGGGGTGGCCCGTGTCGGAGGAGCGGATGCGGCCTCCGCGCAGAATGCGGCGCAGATTGAGACAGAAAATAATGCTGCCGTGGTGCTGGCCGCACCATTAGCGGCCACCCCACCTGGGGTTGTTGTATTAAGCGTGGTAGCTGCGGGCTTAGCGGCATGGAATGCTTATAAAGCGTATCAAAAAAATCGAGTCAATGAAGAGGATGAGGAACAGTTAATACTACCGCCCCCGCCGACGATATTCACGCCGATGGAGCCACCGCAGTCGCACCAAATTCCGGGCAGAGCGTGGCATCAGGATGAAGAAGTGCTGCTTGAAGGCATGCCGAATCAATCGGGTGAGCATCTCGTTCAGCCTTTGGTGTATCCAAATAAATCTGGAGAATATACGGTAGCGCCTCTGATCCAGCCAATTGCTGAAGCTCCAGAGAAACTAGGAAATATGATTTTTAGTGAAGGGGTTAAAGAAGAGAAAACTGATGAGCAGTTAGTCAGTAAAATATTTGGTGGTAATCGCACTATTTTGGAAAATACTACATCGAGAGGAACAAAGGTGGAAAGTATTCCAGATGGAACCAAGACTACAGCAGATGCAGATTTCGATGCACTTGGTTTGAATGACATCCGTTCTATTGATACAAATTATGGCCAAGGGCGGGTTGGACATTTACCTGATGGAACAACTGTTATTGTTCGTCCAAGCCGTGATGGGAGACCAACTATTGAGTTTCAATCATCTAGTAGGACTATAAGGGAGATACGTTATGGCCGTCCATGAATTAGTAAAGATAAAGGCTGATATAGGGCATCAACTTAACTTACTACTGTCTTCCGAGCAGCAATTTGATGACGCAGAAATTCGTAGACTCGGATGGGAAATTTTTTATATAGATGATAAAGCGATTTTTGACGAAGACTCAACTCACTTTGAAGAAGCGATGAGAAAATTGGGATGTGATTCCTTTTTTGCAGCAACAACTCTCAGCATTTTAGCTGATTGTAGTAATATTAAAGCCATTAAGTTTCCATCTAATAAATATGCTATCGAAAAATTTCAAGATGCTAATGAGTTTGAGATGAGTCTTAACGATTGCTTAATTTTCTCAATCCCTATTAATTTCGCAATATTAAGAACAGGAGAGGTCTTACATACCCTTTATGCAGGGCCACCAATTTTTACTGCGTGCTTTAAATAAATATAAATTCTTGATAAGCCATACAAAATAAATTTAAAAATTTCGACACTGAATCCCGGAAAATATATTGATATTCCTTCTGAAGAAAAAGCATATGAATATATTTCATTAGGTGGCGCGGTATCAAGCATTTTAACGCATGCCTTTAGTCCAACCCATCCAGATGAAACGCGCTCCGAACAGGAAGCCAAACACAATCTTGCGACCACACTGGTTGCGGGTGTAGCGGCACTGACTGGGGCCGATGCGACCGTGGCTACACACAGTGCCGCAGCGGCTATCGATAATAATTGGCTGGCTACAGAACAACTCGTGCTAGCCCAAAAAGAATTAGATGCCTGTGAAGACGATATCGTCTGCAACGCAGGGACAATGATTAAATGGACCGGTGTTTCGGCGAAGCAAGATGTATTGACAATGTCGGGTCTGATCAGTGGTTTGGCTGAGGCGGGTTGGCATGATTTAAAAGGATTGGCCGAATTTTTTAAAGATCTTCCCAAGAGTCTAGAAGGATTGGCGTCTCTGGTTAACAAAGAAGTACGCGATCAAATAGGAGAAGAGATTGCTGCTGAGTTCAATGCCAAAATCAACCGGATGCAGGTTGCCTTAAGAGAAGGCGGCGACCAAAATGCATTACAGCTTGGCCGTGATTTAGGCAATTTAATCTGGCAAATAGGCTCAATCGCAATGGGAACAGTAGGTGCGGCTCAGCTCACTGCATCGCTGGGTAAAGTTGGAGTTCGTTTAGGTAAGGAAGCGGCAAAAGAGTTTCTGCATGTTGACTGGGTGACGATGGGGGGAATTTCGGTCATAACGGCAAGCCATTGCTAGACTTTAAGCAATTAGCCAACATGGAAAAAAGCATGGTAGGCGAGCACTTCGGTGGCAAATTTATTCAGAATTTACTGCCCGATGCACAACCCATTGCACGAGTGGGTGCGAGTGAAAAAGGCATTGATGCTTTATATAAGGTCAATAAGAATGGTATCGACTATGTCATAGTGGAATATAAATATGATAAATCTAGATTAAGCAAAAAAACCGCTGATGGACCACAAATGAGTGATAGTTGGTTGATTGGGAAAATCACTGGACGTGACCGAATTCTGGCATTTGCTGGACGAGAAGAAGGTGTAATTATTACAAGAGCTTGGGAGCAAGGGCGCGTTGAAAAATGGCTCGTCCATACGAGCCGCCATGGTAGAGTGTCCGTTAGTCTCTTGGATAAGAATGCCAAACGGATTCCTTTTAATACCTCTAAACTTCTGGGCAATAAATAATGGTTCGTGATAGCTTAAAAAATAAAGAATGGTTTGATAAGTGGATTAAATTTGATGAAAACACGATCAACACTTATACCGAGGATCTTAAATCCCCTTCTGGTAATCCAGACTATCGACCACAATTTATTTTCAAATTAGTTCAAGAATACTGGAGTTCTATGTATCGCCGTTACTCTCGAGGTGATGCAATTCATGAATTAATGCAATATTTCCCGCCAATGCTCGATGCTTGGGAGGAATCTGAGCGATTAGGCCAAGATGTATGGGATGAGAAAACACAATACACTCGCCACGCATGGGCAGTGAACCTTGATCATTATATTGATTGTTTTTGGCTAGTAGGTCTGGCGCTGGCCCTTAACATTCCAGATGAACAATGGAGAAGACTGATTGTTTTGATTGGCAATGAAGGGGAGGATGAGATGTTAGATCGCATTATCGCCAGCCGAGACCCATCCCGTAAAATTGGAAATAAGCTGTGCTATCCGAGGACCTACAGGCGTTTGCTTGATGCAATCAATGCGCCTCAAGAAGAGCAGGCAATAAAGTTAAAAAACTTTGTTGACAACTGGTACAAGGAATTGATCAAGCTACCAAAGAAAAAGCTGTCTGAACTAGAGATTTTGTATGCCCGCCCTTATTGGATTACATACCATGAAATAGATGGAGCCTATTTCGGCTATTGGTGCATCGAAGCTGTTGCTGCGGTGAAAGCTTTTGGTTTAGATGATTCTTTATGCTTAGGCCATCCCAATTATCCGGGTGATTTACTACGGCCCAATGGCCCTTCTACTCACCCTGAACGAGTAGAGAATGATCTAGCAGTTAAGGAAGAACAGGCCAACGAAACATCAGAAAAGAATCCCCATCATTTTTGGTCTGGAATTCTCAATAAAGCAAAAGCTTACCTAAAAAGTGAGTGACATTCTTGAGCTGAAATTATGGTGCAATGACCGTCGGCATTTTAGATAAAAATACCAACTTGATTCCTTATAATAACTCGAAATTGTTGGGGACAAAATGATTTGTGATGGCTTAGTACTACAGTTGTAGATAAGGTGATTTTCTAGATAGGTAATGGGAAATTTTGGAGGCTGCTTGATGCATTCTGCGCCAGATAGACCAGTGTATGAGAAAAGCGCGAGTTGGTGGAGAGCGGCGCAAAGTAGTGTGTTGCATCAATCGCCGTATTTCTTGTAATAACCATGTAATCAAAGCCCGTAAGGACTCACGTGTCCAGATTCTTCTGCCAGTTGCAGCCATTCTTGCGCTCCACTCCCGGCAGCAGACCATTTATATAGTCTTTGACTGCCGCGCGCATTTCACTGCGCAACATCACTGAGCACACTCCTTTGCATACCTCATCATAGCTAATCGATAAAATTCGCATTCCGCTTTATATTTATCTTATCTAATAAGATCTCATTATAATTTATCTACAATTGTAGTACTAAGGGAGGGCGCTATCGCCATGGACCTCTGACAGGGGAATAATGATGATTTCTATTACTGAATCTTTTGATCATATAAGTAGTCTCGAGTACGTACTCAAAAATAGGCACGAAAAGTGGTGTCAACAGCAACCTGAAACTGACCCACTTAAGCTACTGGCCAGCAACTTAAAATTGACCCACCCGATTTTCTTCTAGGGTCTGACGAGGCTGAATAATTCCAGCTTTGCGTTTATCTTTAAGTCTGAAGCTTTCTCCTTTAAGTTGAACGACATGGGCATGGTGAAGTAAACGATCCAACATGGCAGCAGTCAAGGTAGTATCGTTTGCAAAGGCCTGATCCCATTGGCCAAATGGCAAGTTGCTGGTCATGAGCAAGGCTGATTTTTCATAACGCTTGGCGATGACCTGGAAGAAGAGATTAGCCTGATCCCGCTCCATGGGGAGATAACCAATTTCATCAATGATAAGCAGTCGAGGGGCGTTGACATTGCGCTGGATGAACTGCGTTAACCGATCCTGCCGCTGTGCAGCAGCCATGGCGAGGATCAAATCTGCCGCGCAGATGAAACGTGTTTTTATCCCAGCTTGAGTAGCCAAGTAGCCCAAGCTAATAGCCAAATGTGTTTTACCGACCCCTGAGGGGCCAAGCAACACCAAGTTCTCAGCGCGCTCAATCCAAGTGAGCGCAGCGAGTTCTTGTAGGGCTTTTTTATGCACGCCATGCACCGCCGTAAAGTCAAACTGCTCCAGTGTTTTAATGGCTGGGAATCCAGCCATCTGAGACAGGATTTGCCGTGAACGAGTTTGGCGCGTGGCGGCTTCGGATTTCAATAATGCTTCGAAGAAATCGGCAAAGCTCAATTGATTGGAAACGGCTTGAGCGGCCAGTTGTGGGTACGCCTGAGCCATGGTGTCGAGCTTAAGTTGCTCACACCATTGCTCAATCCGTTGATGTTGTAACGCCATTAATAGGCTCCTGTGAACAGTTGTTCATAGATAGCCAGCTTATGCTGCATCGGCTGTTGGCTAAACTGCATCCAATTAGGCGGCAATACCACAGGCGGAGCGCTCTTGGTGTGTCCTAGATAAGGAGGTGGCAAGGATTGTAAGGCGGCTTTCTCCTGACTCAAGCGCGTTTGCACCCCCTCTTGCGTAGTGCCGTGCACGCGGACATTGGCCACTTCACTCAGCCACGTGCGTACTGCTGCATTCGCCGTGTCGACATCTAGATGAAGCTGATTCTGCACCAACCTGGAAGCTAACGGGTTATAAAAGCTGCGCCTCAAATAACCATTGAAACGTTCGACTTTACCTTTGGTTTTAGCTCGGTAAGGTCGACATAGTTTGGGGACAAAACCATAGTGTTTGGCAAAATCGAGGAAGGTAGGCTGAAAACGGTGAGCACCTGGGCCATACGCATCCCGTGCTAGTACAACCGTCTTCATATTGTCATAGAGCACTTCTCGCGTCACACCGCCAAAGTATTCAAAAGCGTGCTCATGGCAAGCCAACAGCGTGTCTAATTTCTCGTTGTTAACAAATTCGACGAAGCTAGCCCGTGACCAACCTAGTGTCATCACAAAAGCAGACAGCGGATATTTGCCGCGGCGAAATACGATCCAATCACACTGCATCTGCTCACCAGCTAACGTCTCAAACCGTACTAATCGCTCTTCAGGCCGTACCACCTGCAAACTACGGACAAACTGGCATACGCGTGAGAGTCCGCCTGCGTAGCCCAATAGCTTGACCTCTTGGCACAACACGGTTGCAGGCAATCGGCAGGGATGCGCCGCACGCAAGCGCTCTTCGAGATAGCGTTTATACGGATCAAGCTTATGTACACGGGCTTGACAAGGTTTGCGTTGCGCTGCATCCACTTCTCGCAGGTAGCGGCGCACCGTGTTACGCGATACCTGTAACTGTCGAGATATCTCTCGAATACTGATGCCTTGACGGGCTAATACTTTAATTTCCACTTGTTCCTCTACGCTTAACATATCCCGACAAAGGGACGAAATTTACGGGAGGTGGGTCAATTGCTAATTGCTCAGGTGGGTCAGTTTAATTGTGCTGGTGACAGCTGGCTGCACCGTTAGCGTTTACCCCACCCGGGGTTGCTGTATTAAGCGTGGTGACTGCGGGCTTAGTGGCATGGAATGCTAATGAAGCGTATCAAAAATATCGAGCCAATAATGCGGGGCAAGATGGAGAGGATGGGGATGAGGATCAGTTAATACTACGGCCCCCGCGGCCGATGATCACGCCGATGGAGCCACCGCAGTCGCGCCAAATTCCAGGTAGAGAGTGGCATCAAGATGAAGAAGTGCTGCTTGAAGGTATGCCGAATCAATCGGGTGAGCATATCGTTCAGCCTTTGGTGAATCCGAGAGAGGTTCAATCAACAGGTAATATGACGGTGCTGCCGAGGCACGAGGGGTTGGATATATTTGATACGGTTATTTTTAGTAAGGGGAAGAAGGCCAATAGAGACAAGGATTATGTGCCGAATGCTGGCTCTGTTCATAATATAGAGGATTTTTTTAATACAACAGAGTTTGGAGCGGAAGTAAAGCGTGTAACTAAGCGTACTAATGAAATTCATCAGGGATCCAGAGTATATGAGTCACTGAGGAAATTGGAGATAAAATAAAAGATGGTGATTTAATGCACTTAGATAATTCCCATAAAAATCATTTGGAAGTGTATACTGAACAAAGAGTGTCCAGGCATGTCTTAAACCTTGATGGAACAATTAATCGAAAAAAAACAAAAAAAGCCGAGGGTAGAAAGTTAAGTAAATAGGGTAAAAGCAATGTTAGATTTTAATAAATTTAAAGAGCGTTTAATGGAGTTTTTCCAGTCTCATGGCTTTAAATATTCTGACCTGAAGGCTTCGCATAAAAAAACTGGATATTTAATGTGGTACGTAGACTGGAGAGCTGACTATAACAAATCTTTTAAGAGAGATTTGGAAAAAATGGAGAGTGCTATCGAGTTATATAGCAACGCATTATCTCAAAAAGATATGTTGGCAACTCAGGCAGGTCTTATGGATGCATCTATAAGAATTAAACTGATAGCGAGTAGTCCATTTCACGCAATTTCAACTGATCTAACCAGAGCTCTTAATAGTAAGTATTTTAATTGGCCTTCATTTGGAAGGGAATACACTATTCCAAGTAAATATTTAAATATAAAAATAAATAAAATTGATAAAAAAGAATTGGTGGATTTGAATAAAATTCAAATAATCTTGATGGATTTTGCCAAATCTCATAGCGTAACAGATGAAGAATTAGAGCGTGTGGATAAAAGAACGGGGCGTTTGATATGGGGAATTAATTTAAAAGATGACTTCAATAAATCATTCAATGAGAGGCTGCTAGCTTTGCAGATAGCTTTTGACGGATATGAAGAAGCATCGGTACAAAAAGATTGGCGTGCAGTTCGAGCCATCCTTCAGAGAATTAGGCTAATTAATTTTCAGTTATATAATTTTTCTAATGCCATTGGAACCGCTCTAGAGAATGCATGGTCAGATGAATACTTCAAATGGCCCTCTTTCCCGGAAGATTATAAAGTGCCAGCGCACTATAACTATAAAGAATGAACTAGGCCGTAGAGCAAGGTGAATTTCGCTTTGGATGACTCTTGCTATACGATCAGATCTGGTTTGAACTACTACACTTTATAGCCGCCTCGAGTCTTTTGATTCAGGACACGGGTTAAGTGGCATTACGATGAGCCCGTCGCTACAGGTCGCTCAGGATCACTGCACCATTCACTCCACGATCCAGGATAAAGCATTGCTCCAGGCAAACTTGCGATTTCCATCGCCAGCGCATGCAAGCAAGCAGAAACCCCAGATCCACACTGTAAGATAACCTCATGCGCAGGTTTGTCGCCTAATAGCGTATTAAATTCATCACGTAAAACAGGTGCTGATTTAAAATGACCATCGACAGTCAGATTATCTTGAAAAAACCGATTAAGCGCTCCTGGAATATGTCCACCAACGGCATCTAGCGTCTCGTTTTCCCCCCGATAACGTCCAGCAGAACGTGCATCGATGAGCGTGTATTCATGTGTCTCCAGATTGCGCATCACGGTGTCTACATCGACTGTCTGCGCCAGCGGCACAGCAGGTTTAAAATCTCCTGCACGCAGGCCAGGCAATGTATCAGAAAGCGGCAACCCAACTTTGCGCCAGGCGTGTAACCCCCCGTCAAGTAAAGCTACTGCCGCATGGCCCAACCACCGTAATAACCACCATAACCGCGCTGCGAAAATCCCGCCTTGGGCGTCATATGCAATCACTTGATGTTGATTTTGCAGGCCATAAGATGCCAGCGCTCGCGCTAGTGTGGTGCGCTCAGGCAATGGGTGGCGTCCATTGTGTCCTGTGCGAGGACCGGAAAGGGTCGCGCCAAGATGGAGATAATGCGCGCCAGGTAAATGCTCAGCATCGTAAGCATGCTTGCCCGAATTTTCATCAGTGAGATCGAAACTACAATCAAAAATAATGATGTTCTCGGGTTTGCTTGCTATCAGCGCTGCAAGCTGGGCCGCGCTGATGAATGTCGTATAGCGAGAAGTCGACATATTAAAGGTCTCATTAGGCAGCTAAACTGTTCTCTATATTACCTAATTGGCGCCATAAAAACTGATGAAAATGCTGCATTCCATCTTCTAGCGGGCTTTGATAAGGCCCAACCTCAGAAATGCCACGCTCCATAAGAGCGGCACGCCCAGCATCCATACGCCTGGCAATTTCATCATCTTCCGCTACGGTTTCCATATACGCTGCACGTTCAGCCTCAACTAATTCAGGCTCAAAAAGTGCAATCTCTTCCGGGTAATAAAATTCGACGATGTTTGTTGTATGCCGAGGGCCACGCGGTATTAAGGTTGAGACCACCAGCACATGCGGATACCATTCAATCATCAGATTGGGATAGTACATCATCCAAATTGCGCCATGCTGCGGTAACTTGTTTTGGTTAAAACGCAAAAGCGCATCTTGCCATTTTCGGTAGGCTGGGCTGCCAGCTTGGCTAAGCGCTTGGCGCACGCCCACTGTTTGCAAGCTGTACCAATCACCAAATTGCCATTCTAATTGGTCGCAAGATACAAAGTGACTCAGTCCAGGATGAAACGGCGCAACATGATAATCTTCTAAATAAACTTCGACGAAGGTTTTCCAGTTATAAGTACATTCGTGAACTTCAACATGGTTAAATACATAACCCGAGAAATCCAGATGAGGGTTAGAAAGCATTGTCAAATCATGCACTGGGTTGCGCCCATGCGTATCGAATAACAATCCGCGCCAGTTATGCAGGGTCGTGCGCTCCAGGTTTAAGCAGGGACGATCAGGAAAATGCGGTGCGCCCAGTAACTCCCCATTTAAGGCGTAGGTCCAGCGATGCAACGGGCAGACGATATTTTCAGTTTGCCCTTGGCCCTCTAACAAAATGGCCTGGCGGTGACGGCACACATTCGATAAAAGCTCAATTGCGCCACTTCTTTGGCGCACCAACACGCGCGCATTACGTTCACTGGGTAACGTAAAATAAGCGCCCGCCTCAGGCACCATTAATTCATGGCCAACATAGCGAGGCCCGCGCTGAAAAAGCGTTGCAAGTTCGCGCTCGTAAAGTGCCTCATCAAAATAAGCACTAACCGGGAGTTGCTCGCAGGATAACTTGGGCAGGGCGCTGCTCAGATTAGACATCTACTTTTCGATCAAAAAAGTCGGCAATTATACCGCTCTCTTAAGCGAACAGCGCCCTCGCAATTCGGAATAATTTTGATATGTTCGTTAGCCCGGCATTTGACTAAAAATCAGAAGCGCTACCATGACCGTTAAGGCTCCACCAATGCGGGTTGCGAGCTGTGCAAATGGCATTAATTGCATACGATGCGCTGAAGTGAGAATCGCCAAATCCCCCACACTGCCCATGCCGCTGTGGCAAGCATTCACAATCGCGCTTTCAATGGGATGCAAACTATATGGGGTAAATGTATAGTATAAGAAAAATTTATCTATTAATTTTTAATTTAACCCAAACTTTATTGCGCAGAGCCAATGCTTTAGGTGAACAGATTTTCATGGGTTTAATTCGGCTGCGAAATTTCTCTGGAGTATTAAATGCAGGATCGTTAATTAAATCAAGATCTGTAAATTTATCAGAACCTATAATTGCATTGCTGTATTTATATTTATTAGAGACGTAAGCAATGTTCTCCGGTCGCAGCATCCAATCAATAAATCGATGTGCTTCATCAACATTCTTAGCTTTATTGGGTATCGCAAAAATATCTTGCATAAGGATCGCTCCTTCCTCAGGATACACAAAGACAGCCGTTGCTAGCTTGGATTTTACTCGTACAGCAACACCATTCCATATTTGTTGCATGAAAATTTCTTGATTTACCATACGAGCAGTTGTTCCATCATTGCTATAGGTCAGAACATATGGCTTTTGTTCTTGTAATAATTCGAGCACCTTCTCGGCATCTTTTGGATTCTCTGAGCATTCATCTAGGCCAAGGTACCAAGCGGCAGCAATAAACAGATCATTTTGTTCATCCAAGTTAGCAATCTTGCCACGCAGTTTTTCATCTGGCTTAAAGAAAGATCCCCAACTTTCTTTTAGTTTACCGCCAGGAATATGAGCTGAGTCATAGGCGAAGCTAGTTAGAATCGCAGTATACGGTGCGGTGTACTCCCGTTCTGGGTCAAATGCTGGAGAGAGGTATTCAGATCGGATATTTTTAAAATTTGATAATTTCTTCCGGTCCAATTTTCTAATTACCCGATTTTTGATGAGCATCGGTATATAAATTTCATTAGTGATGATTACATCGTATATTTGTCCTCCTGCATTCATTTTAGCAGCCAACGTATCATCGCTGTCATAAGGATTGAGAGTTGCTTTTATTCCTGTCTCTTGTTCGAATTTTTGTAATAGCTCAGAAGGGTAATAATTCTGCGGACAAGCAAGATGAAACTTGCCTGCTGCATTTGTAATTTGATATAGACAGAGTAGTGTGCTAACAACTGACCATTTTAATAATTTCATCAAAACTCTCCCAGGAAAATATCACTTCTGTTTTTGCTGGCCGATAAAGTAAGCTAATGTAACAAATAATACCGACATCCCTAAAATTAAGGTTGAAATTGCATTGATTTTAGGTGAAACCCCACGCCTGATAGTTCCAAAATATAAATAGATAGAGTTGTTGACCCCGGCCCAGAAACAAAATAAGTAATAATAAAATTATCCAATGATGTAATAAATTCCAATATATCACACCAGGCATTAATTGTGGCCAAGTAATGCGCCCAAAAACTCGTTAAGGATTGGTGTAAAGATCTTCTGCCACATTCAATTAAATGTGGGCTAATTCTGGATAAGCGTGCTTGAATGGGTACATAGGCTCGTGACCATCTATTTCAGAAGCGTGACCGGTCATTTCAGATTTATCGTGACCGCTGATTACAGAATTTTCGTGACCGATTTTAGATAAGATTTTTGAAATTGGAAAGATAGAAATGATCGGCGATTTGATAGGGCTGTAGGCAAGCGTGGGTAATTTGAACAACCCGGTATCGTGTGCGCTTTTTAGGTATGCGATGCCAAGTCGACAAATTACCATGCGCAAAGTTAAAGAAGTATTAAGGCTGCGATATGAGTGCCGCTTGTCGCTAGAGGCGATTGCCCGGGCCCTGTCGCTCTCTAAAGGAGTTGTTGCCAAGTTCATTAAGCTTGCTAGCCAAGCGGGTTTAGGCTGGGAAGAGGCGCAAGCGCTAGACGAAACAGCGCTGTCATCCAGATTGAAGCCCAAATCCGAAACACCAGTGGTGCGCGTGTCGCGGTTCATGCCGCCGGATGGCCGGCCCTCCAGTTACACAAGCTTGTGCGTACATTACCGTGCTTGGGCCAAGACACTCAAGCGCTCGATGCGCCAGGTTCATCGAGCTGGCGAGAAACTATTTGTCGATTACGCGGGCCAGACGATTGCAGTGTCTAACCCGCATACAGGTGAAATCAGTCAAGCACAACTGTTTGTAGCGGTACTCGGCGCCTCTAACTATACATTTGCAGTGGCCACGGGAAGTCAAACTGCAGCGGACTGGATTAACGCACACATCCAGGCACTTACCTATATCGGAGGCTGCCCTGAGCTGATCGTTTGCGATAATGCTCGAGCTTTGATTGCTCACCCTGATTGGTATGAGCCTCAGGTGGAGCATCTGTATGCTGAGTTTGCTGCCCATTACGGCTGCGCAGTACTGCCTGCACGGCCTTATAAGCCGCAGGACAAAGGTAAAGTGGAAGTTGGCGTGCAAATCGCTGAACGCTGGATTCTCGCCCGCTTGCGTCACCGGCGTTTCTTCAGCCTGTCCGAATTAAACCACGCTATCGCAACTCTGCTGATAGACCTCAACGCTCGGCCCTTCAAGAAATTGCCTGGCAATCGCATCCAAGCGTTCGAGGCAATCGACCATCCGGTACTGCGGCCGCTGCCGTTACAGCCATTTGAACTCGCGCACTGGAAAAAAGCGAGTGTGTCGATTGATTACCATATTGAAGTCGATCATCATTATTACAGCGTGCCTCACCAATGGGTGGGCCGTGAGGTCGAAGTGCGTATCACAGCGGACACCATTGAATGCTTCCATCAAGGCAAGAGGGTGGCCTCTTACCTCAACGTAGCAAGCTGCCGAATACCCTGCACACGACCTTGGCCGAACACATGCCCAAATCACACCAAGCTCACAGGCAATGGTCGCCCAGACAATTATTGAATTGGGGCCAATCGATCGGAGAGGCCACACATCAGATCGTACAACATCTATTGGACCCTAGGCTGATATTGAGTTTACGCTCAGAGTTGGTTACGGCTCTTGCATGCGGAAAACCCTCCGTATCTACCAGCAAATGGCGTGTATTCTTCCGTTATATTTTGCGACCGAGCCTAAACGTAGTTTTGTACTAGGGCCAGAAGCACGTAAACCCACAATCGCTTCCCGCAAACCACCCACACCACTGCCTATCCTGTTGCTAATACATCAGCCAGACAGCATGATCAACCACGCGAATCGCAACCAACGGTACTTTCTCTTTGCGAATGGACTCCTGCTACCTAGCTAAATTTGATTTGTTCATTAGCCCGGTACTTGACTAAAAATCAGAAGCGTAACCATGACCGTTAAGGCTCCGCCAATGCGGGTTGCGAGCTGTGCAAATGGCATTAATTGCATACGATGCGCTGAAGTGAGAATCGCCAAATCCCCCACACTGCCCATACCGCTGTGGCAAGCATTCACAATCGCGCTTTCAATGGGATGCAAACCCGTCCAGCGCCCAACGAAAAAACCAACCGTAGTTAAGGTCGCTACGGTAGCTAGGATCGTGACAACATGGCCCGGTGTTAACGCGGCTAAAAATGCCTCCCAAGGTGTCAGAATCAAACCAATTCCAAACAACATGGGATAGGCCGCAGTGATAGCAAAAAAACGATACATAGCATAAGCGCCATGCTCAAATTTAGGCGGGATAATGCGTGTTAACTTGATGATTACAGTGAGCAATAGCATACCCAATGGCGCAGGCAAACCGGTGCAATGATAAATTACAACACCGACTAAATATAGACTGACTGCAATCATGCCAGCTGCCGCTAAGGTTTCAATCGTAAAAGAAAGCGCATGGCTCTCTTCCGGCGGCGACTCGGCGGCCGAGGTGCGCAGTAACTCGCCATTTCCGCTATAACGAGGATAGCGTTTACCAAATTGATGAAGGATCGATGCGCATACGATAGCGGTTAAATTGCCCAGTACGACAGGCGGAACAATTTGAGCAAAGAGCTGGGGTTGCGGTACATTTAAAATGGTAGCGTAACCCAAGGTCAAAGGAATTCCCCCCTCACCAAGACCGCCAGCCATAATGGGAATTACCAGATAAAAAAGAGCATGGTGTGCGCTAAATCCAAATGCTACGCCAGTCAGGGTGCCCACGATAACTGCGGCAATCGAACCTACCGTCAGAGGAATAAAGAGCTTCGCAAAGCCTTTAATCAGAAGCCGCCGGTCCATACTGAGAATACCGCCGACAATCACGGCAGCAGTAAACAGGTAGAGGATATTTGTCGTATGCCAAAAGTTGTTAATCGACTGCACTAATTTACTGGGCAGAAGTGCATGGTGCACCAAAAAAGACGGCAGCAAAATAGTTAAGATAACAGTCCCGCCGATGTGCCGTAAGCCGGGTAGGCGCGCGCCTAGTTCAGCACAACTAAAACCCAGTACAGCAAGCGCTGCGAAGATCAGAGAGACCTCGCTGGAGAACTCATTTATGCTGAGAAGGAGGATGAGGCTAGTAGAAAGTATGCAGAAAATAGGCAATGGAATGATGCCGATGCCTTTGTTCATCCACTGTCGCCACTGGTTTTCTGAGCGAATGGGATGAAATAAGGAAGGTGCCTGTCGAGATCTATTCGGAGTAGGGACTGAAATTGTAGTATAGAATCCTAGAGCTTCGATTGCTCCGCTCGGTGGTGTATAACTTAGATTAAAGAGATCATCTTTATTTATGCTATGATACATTTTGCTTATCCTTTCCTTAATAAGAGAGATTGGCGCTGCCCTGGTCAATAGCCACCAAGCATCTGGTCAGGGCAACTTCGATGATCAATAGTTTTCTAACTGCCTCCAGATTTTTTCAATTGCATCCAAACTTTATTGCGTAAAGCGAGTGCTTTAGGTGAGCACAGCTTAAATAACTTAATTCGGTTACGGAACTCTTTAGGGATGCTAAATGCTGGATCATTGATTAAGTCAGGGTCCATGTATTTTTCTGCGCCTATAATTGCATTGTCATATTTATATTTATTGGAAACTTGGGCAATGTTTTCTGGCTTAAGCATCCAATCAATGAACCGATAAGCTTCATCCACGTTTTTGGCTTTAGCGGGTACAACAAAATTATCCATAGCGAGGCGGATACCTTCTTTGGGATAAACAAAGATAGCGCTAGCGAGCTTTGGCCTAACTCGTACGGCAGCGCCATTCCAGATTTGTTGGACAATGACTTCCTTATTCACCATTCTTTCAATTGGCCCATTATTACTGTAGGTCAACACATGTGGATTTTGTTTCTGCAAAACGTTTAGCACGCGTTTTGCGTCTTCAAGACTCTCGGAGCATTCATCTTGTCCTAGGTACCAAGAAGCAGCCATATACAAATCATCTCGTTCATCCAGATTAGCAATTTTGTCATGTAATGTTTTGTCTGGATTGAAAAAAGACCGCCAGCTATCTTCTAATTTCCCAGCAGGAACACGGGCTGAGTCATAAATAAAGCCCGTTAAAACGAGGGTGTAAGGCATTGCATAATCGCGGGCAGGATCGAATGGCGGAGAGCGATACTCAGATTTAATATTCTTGAAGTTTGGCAATCTGTCTTTATTCAATTTCATAAGTAAATTATCTTGCTTGAGGATGGTTACATAAATGTCAGAAGTTACGACTACGTCATACCGACCTCCTGATTTTAGTTTAATGGCTAACATAGCATCACTTTCATAGTTATCTAGCACTGTTTTTATACCTGTATCCTGCTCAAATTTCTTTAGTAATTCAGGAGGATAATAATCCGGCCAGCTAGCAATGCTGAGCGTGCCCGCCGTTGCTATTCCATGTAAGCAAAATAATAACTTGACACTAATGAAGCAATTTTTTAGCACTTTCATGATTTATACAAATGCAAAGTAGTTATACTTGGGCCAATAAATACTGCTTTAGAATTCAAAATGTATAGATAGACTATATTCTTCATGTTGTATATATTTTGTTTGTCACGCAGTGAGTTGACGCTATTTTCACTATATGATTTTGGAATTTAATTTCATAAAAATCTATCTCTTCATCTTTAACTTAATCCAAACTTTATTACGCAAAGCCAATGCTTTAGGCGAACAAATTTTGAATGGTTTAACCCTGTCTCGGAATTCTTCTGGAACGTTAAATGCAGGGTCATTTGCCAAATCTGGGTCTATAAATTTATCTGCTCCTATGATTGCATTCGTGTATTTGTATTTATTAGAAACAACAGCACTATTTTCAGGTAATAGCATCCAATTAATAAACCGATGAGCTTCATCCACATTTTTAGCGGCATCAGGTATTGCAAAATTATCCCGCGAGAGAATAACCCCTTCTTTAGGATAAACAAATACAGTCGTTGCTAGTTTAGACCTTACTCGTACAGCAACACCATTCCATACTTGCTGCATGAAGACTTCTTCGTTTGCCATACGAGCAGTCGTCCTGTCATTGCTATAGGTCACAACATATGGTTTCTGTTTTTGTAATAGTTGTAGTACTTTTTCGGCATCTTTAGGATTTTCCGAACATTCATCTAAGCCAAGATACCAAGAGGCAGCGATAAACAGATCATCTCGCTCATCCAGGTTAGCAATTTTGCCCCAGAATACTTTATCTGGATGGAAAAAAGCCCCCCAGCTATCCTCTAGCTTGCCATCTGGGATACGGGCGGAATTATAGGCAAAGCTAGTAAGGATCGCCGTATACGGCATCGTGTACTTCCGCTTTGGATCAAATGATGGGGAAAGGTATTCGGACTGGATATTTTTTAAATTGGTCAGTTTTCTCTTGTCTAATTTTCTAATAGATCCATTTTTAATTAATGTTGGCACATAAGCTTCATTGACGACGATAACATCGTATATTTGTCGGCCCGCGTTCAGTTTAGTAGCCAAAGTACCATCACTGTCATAAGGGTTGAGCGTTATTTCTATTCCTGTTTT
Organism: Mycoavidus sp. B2-EB; assembly: GCF_014218255.1. Lineage (NCBI taxonomy): Bacteria > Pseudomonadati > Pseudomonadota > Betaproteobacteria > Burkholderiales > Burkholderiaceae > Mycoavidus > Mycoavidus sp. B2-EB. The sequence continues at coordinate 1,072,273 of NZ_AP021872.1, read as the reverse complement.
TTGCTGGAATCTTTGTAACAACTCCGGCGGGTAGTAATTCTGTGCGCAAGCAAAATGTAGTTTGCCTGCTGCATTTGTAATGTGATGTAAACAGATTAGTATGCCAACAATAGAACATTTCAATAACTTCATAAAAGTCCCTGGGAACCGTTACTTCTGTTTTTGCCGCCCGATAAAATAAGCCAATGCAATAAATAGTACAGATATACCCAAAATGAGGGTTGAAACAGCGTTAATTTTGGGTGAGATACTGCGCCCAATAGTCTCGAAAATGTAAATGGGTAAAGTTGTTGCGCCGGGTCCAGCAACAAAATAAGTGATAATAAAATCATCCATTGAAGTAATGAATGCAAGTAAGGCCCCAGCTGTCACACCAGGCATTAGTTGTGGCCAAGTAACGCGCCAAAAGACTCGCCAAGGATTGGCATAAAGATCTTTCGCTGCGTCTATCAAATGAGGGTCTGCTCTGGATAAACGCGCTTGAATCGGCAAATAAGCAAATGGGATGCAAAAAACGATATGCGTGACAATGACGGTTATCAGACTAGGCTCTAAGCCAGTGAAAGAAAAAAACATTAAAGCGGCCACCGCAATCACAATCCCTGGCGCAAGCAACGGTAAGCCAATTAATGTAGTTATGATTGATTTACCGATAAAATCATGCCCCCGTAGTGCAAGTGCCGCGAGCGTTGCCGCTAACGTTGAAACCAACATAGCGCTTGAGGCTACGATTAATGAATTTTGGGCGGCGCGGAGGAGGTAAGGATCTTGCCAAATTTCTACATATCCATTCAAGCTAAAACCTTGCCAAATGGCGGTTAGATCACTTTGATTAAAACTTAAAAATACAAGTACGATGATTGGCGTATATAAAAATAAAAAGGCAAAAATAGCAGTTGCTTGAACTCCAGGAAAGGTGCGCGATTTAAGTGTGTTCACGAGGCATGCTCCCCAGTTTTTATAGAATGTACTTTGCGCATTAGCACTCCTAATATAGCTAATCCCAGCAAAACAAAACTAATGGCAGCGCCAAAGGGCCAATTGTGTGCATTAGTAAACTGTAAGTGAACCAAGTTGCCGATCATTAAAAATTTGCTTCCGCCTAAAAGGTTAGGAATGATATACATGCCTAAGGCAGGAACAAAGACCAGCGTACAACCTGCAATAATTCCCGGTAGAGCGAGCGGCATAATAATCCGGCGTAATACCTGCCAGCCATTTGCCCCCAAATCGTGAGCTGCATCGACTAAACGCCAGTCTAGCCTGGCTAAGCTCGCATAGATGGGTAGCACCATAAATGGCAAAAAGGCGTAAAGCAAACCGATCTCTGTCGCTGTATTGGTATACATTAAGCCAAGAGAAGGGGCTTTTATGATGCGGAGATGGCGTAACAATTGTTCAATAATACCGCCGTCGCGTAGCAGCGCGATCCACGCGTAAATGCGTACCAGAAGATTTGTCCAAAATGGAATGCTTACTAAAATTAATAATATATTGCGGTACTGAACGGGCCGTGAGGCGATGAAAAGTGCCGTGGGAAAACCCAAAAGTAAGCAGCCTAAGGTGGTGAGTAGTGAAAGCTGGAATGAACGGAAAAAAATCAACAGATAATCTGAATTGAAAACCAATTGGTCACTAAAGTTTTGTTCAAATAAGAATTGGGCATAAGCGGCTGCCGAGAATTTCCCCCACAATACGCCGCCATAATCTGCAGCACCTGAAAATGATGCGATGGCCATGATAACCATCGGCAATACCATGCCGCCTAAGAGCAGCAATAGGACTGGGCTAAGCAGCAAGAGCCGCCGCCGAGGTAGATTTAAATTAGCCCAAAAATTCATCATGACGCCAGTACTCGGAAAGCATGTTGGGGAATTTGCACATAGATTCCTTCACCGATCGTAAATGGTGTGTATTCTTCTGCTTTATTTTGCGACCGAACCTGAACTAATGGTTGCCCTTCGCAATCTACATAGTAGATCGTACTTGTGCCAAAATAAGTAATATCCTTGAGGTGACCAAACAACAGGCCGGAGTGTCGATTCAATTTTGCATGCTCAGGACGAAAGGAGAGAGTAATGAATCCATCGTTATCTGATTGAATTGGCAGTGATTGTCCGCCAGTAAGGATAATAGAATTTCGTTCTGCAACGCCCTCTAGAAAATTGATGTCTCCAATAAATTCAGCGACGCAGCGATTGAAAGGGCGGTTATATATTTCCTCCGGGGTCCCGATCTGTTGGATTTGCCCATCTATCATCACTCCGATACGATCAGACATGGAAAGTGCTTCGTCTTGATTATGAGTGACAAACAAGAAAGTAGTCCCCGTTTCATGTTGTAAGCGCTTAAGCTCTCTTTGCATTTCTTTCCGCAGTTTTAAATCAAGCGCAGAGAGTGGTTCATCAAGTAATAATAATTTTGGCCGCGAGGCTAGAGCTCTTGCTAGTGCAACTCGTTGTTGTTGTCCACCGGACAATTCTCGAGGATAGCGGTGCGCTTCGTTTTCCAGTTGTGTCAACGACAACATATGGCTTACTGTTGTCTTAATTGTTTCCGCAGAGAATTTTTTCATCTCTAGGCCGAAGGCTACATTCTGTGCGACGGTCATGTGTGGAAATAAAGCGTAGTTTTGAAAAACTGTATTGATTGGGCGTTGGAACGGGGGTTTATTGGTTAAAGAGTGATTGCCGAGCAAAATTTCGCCAGCGGTTTGTTGTTGGAAACCAGCAATAAGACGTAGTAAAGTCGTTTTGCCGCAACCAGAAGGCCCGAGTAGAGTAAAAAATTCGTTCTCGTATATTTTTAATGAAACATCATCGAGTACCTTAACATCGGTTTGTTCGGAATATGAGAAACTTAAGCCATTGATGGCAAGGCAAAGGGACTCGGCGGCACGCGAGGTAGACTCCTTTTCTTTTAAAGCGGTTTCTTCTGAAGCCTGGGGCCATTTAATTTGCATTACCTGTCTCATATTATTCAAAACATTCAAAATATTTATTAGGAAAATTAAATTCTTAGTAAAAATTTCTACCGATACGCTCACTCTAAACTAGGCATTTAAAAGATTGGAACAAATGCTAGCAAATGATGGTTAAGGAAAGGGAATCATAAATAGACATTTAGGCGGTAATTTTGGACAAAATGTGATCGGTTTTCTTTATAACTAGAATTGAGCGCAATTTTTTGTACCAAAGGTCTGTATTTTCCCTCTGCCCTCTCATTTAGAGGGATTGAGCCTGTAATCTGCGCGATGCATTTCTGATGCACGCTTGCCGTCGGTATTCTTGGTAGAACTGAGCGTTGCCAAGACATATCATTGTTGGACAAAACACAACCGATGCACACGTTCTAGCACAATCAGAGGACAATCCCGCTCGCCTTTAGGATAAAACGGTCAAGCAGGCGACACCAGAGAATTAAAGTTTCTCTCGGCGTTTGCACGATCTGTGGAAACTGGGGGCGGGGTGACTGGAGACAGTCACCCCGCAGGGCTACTCGACCAGTCAAAAAGAAGAGAGATCAAGAAAACAATTTTGAACTCTGACACTGTGCGTTTGCTTGCCAAGCATTTTCAAATTCTTCTAACGCTTGATCTATTGCTTTGCTTGATTCAAATAACATATTGTAAACTTTCTCAGAGACTGTTGCAGCCGCAACTCCAGCTTGCGCACAATTTAAGAGCTGAGTGGGTGAATAGATCGCAGCGGCTAGAATTTTCAGAGGGAAATTCTGTTTATGGACAATATCTTGCATGGCCATTAGTACAGAATCAGCATTCCCTTCAATTTTTTCTATTCTGCCATAATAAGGCGCAGCGTATTTTGCTCCCGCAATTGCGGAAAATAATATTTGTCTTGGTTCAAAAATTGTTGTAGCCAGGGTTGAGATATCTTCTTTTTTAAGCAATCCCATCGCCCTGAATCCATGGCTATGCGCCGGAATCTTGATAATCACGCGTTTATCTAATTTGGCTAATTTTCTGGCTTGCGTCATTATTCCATCAAGTTCAGTAGCTACAACTTGAGCAGCAACATAACCTGGCTGTATATCTAAAAGGCGTTTGATTGTTGTTTCTGGTAGAGCATCTGTTTGGCTTAATATGGATGGATTTGTCGTGACCCCCGTTAAAATGCCTAAATGGCTAGCTTCTTTTATAAGATCTAGATTAAGTGTATCAAGCCAAAGTTCCATATTAAAAATCCTTTGTTAAATCAGATACTTCTTAGTTATTCATTTTTAATTTCGCCCAGACTTTGTTGCGTAAGGCTAATGCTTTAGGTGAGCAAAGTTTATATGGTCTAATCCGATTGCGAAATTCATTAGGGGGGGTGAATGCTGGATTATTGATTAATTCGGGATCCATAAATCTTTCAGAGCCGATAATTGCATTATTATATTTGTATTTGTTCGAAACTTGAGCTATGTTCTCCGGCTGTAGCATCCAATTAATAAATCGATGAGCCTCATCTGTATTTTGGGCTTTTTCTGGCACAACAAAACTATCCAACGAGAGACTGACTCCTTCTTTGGGGTAGGCAAATACAACTGTGGCTAATTTAGGTTTTATTCTTACAGCAACGCCACTCCATACTTGTTGCATGATGATCTCTCGATTTACCATACGAGCAGTTGTACCTTCATTGCTATAGGTTTTTACATATTGTTTCTGATTACGCAGTAAATTCAGAACTTCTTTTGCATCTTTTGCATCTTCGGAACACTCATCTAAATCAAGATACCAAGAAGCCGCTACATATATTTCATCAGGCTCATTCAAATTGGCGATCTTGCCTCGTAGCGCTTCGCCTGGTTTAAAGTAGGCTTTCCAACTATCCTCTAATTTGCCTCCAGGAACTCGAGCAGAATCATAAGCGAAGCTAGTTAAAATCACAGTATAAGGCATTGTGTACTCCCGCGCTGGATCAAATAACGGGGAGAGGTATTCAGGTTTGATATTTTGAATATTCGGTAGTTTTTCTTTCTCTAATTTTCTAAGGGAGCGGCTTTTAACTAAAATCGGCACATGAGCTTGATTAATAATTACAACATCATATATAGCACCACCTGCTTTAAGTTTGGTGGACAAGGTAGTGTCGCTATCATAAGTGTCAAATGTTGTTTTGATTTTTGTTTCTTTCTCGAATTTTTGCAATAACTCAGGTGGATAATAATTTTGGGCACTAGCAAAATGGAGTGTGCCTTTTGCATTTGCCACACTATACAGGCAGAGTAAGATACAGATTAAAATTTTTTTTGGCTCTTTCATTTTTGAAGGATCTCCGAAAATATACTATCTTTGTGCTTGTCGGCCAGTAAAATAAGATACTGTGACAAACAGTATCGATATTCCTAGAATGAGTGTTGAAACTGCATTAATTTTGGGAGAGATACCTCGCTTGATGGCTCCAAAAATATAAACAGGAAGGGTTGCTGAACCAGGGCCTGAAACGAAATAAGTAATAATAAAGTCATCCATTGACGTAATGAATGATAATAGTGCTCCAGCTATTATGCCAGGCAATAATTGAGGCCAAGTAATGTGCCAGAAAGCTTGCCAAGAATTAGCATAAAGATCAGTCGCCGCGTCGACTAAATTAAAGTGAATTTTAGATAATCGTGTTTTAATTGGAAAATATGCGAATGGGATGCAGAAAGTGGAGTGCGCAATAATTACGGTGAATAGACTTAACTTTAAGCCAATAAAAGAAAAAAGCATAAGTGTTGCTACCGCAACCACAATTCCAGGAATCAACAGCGGCAGGCCAATCAAGCTTGCAATAATTGATCTGTCATCGGATTGGCGCTGCCATAAGGCGAGCGCAGCAAGCGTGGCTGATGGTGTTGCAACTAACGTAGCGATTAACGCTACGATAAATGAATTTTTGGCGGCCTGGATAATGTAAGGATCTTGCCAAATTTCTATATATCCATTCAAACCAAGTCCTTGCCAAACTGTTGTTAGCTCTCCTTGATTGAAACTCAATAACACGAGTACGATAATTGGGATATACAAGAATGAAAAAATCAGAACAGCGATAGGCCGAATTCCAGGGAAAGAATGTAATTTAAACGCATTCATACATTTTTCCAGTCCTTTTGGAGCAAAATCGGCACATTAGCATACCTAATAGCGTCAATCCCAATAAAACAAAACTTAGTGCTGCGCCAAACGGCCAATTGTGCGCACTAGTATATTGTAAGTGAATTAAATTACCAATCATTAGGGATTTGCTGCCGCCTAAGATATCTGGAATGACATATACTCCTAAAGTGGGCACAAAAACTAACGTGCAACCTGAAATTATTCCTGGTAAAGCCAGTGGCGTAATGATGCGCCGCAACGCTTGCCACCGATTTGCTCCCAAATCGCAGGCAGCATCTACTAAACGCCAATCTATTTTTTCTAAACTAGCATAAATTGGCAAAATCATGAATGGTATGAAGGCATAAAGCAGGCCAATTGCTGTTGCTGTGCTGGTATACATCAATCCTAGCTCATCTTTTTTGAGGTGAAGCCAGTGTAGAAATTGCTCAATACCTCCGCCATCTCGGAGTAGAATAATCCAAGCATAGAGACGTACCAATAAATTAGCCCAAAATGGAATACTTACTAGAATCAGCAATGTATTGCGGCGGCGTACAGGCTGTAACGCTATAAAGAGGGCGGTAGGAAAGCCCAAAATGAGACAACCAAACGTGGTTAGTAATGCAAGTTTAAGCGAGCGTAAGAAAACAAATATATAATCTAAATTAAATATTTTTCTCTCATCTAAATCTTGTTCAAATAGAAATTGTATATAGGCATTTGCTGAGAGTTTTCCCCATAAAATATCTCCATAATCAGCGGTTCTTGATATAGAAACAATTGCTACTATTAGCATTGGAAATACTATTCCGCCTAATAAAAACAGTATTGCCGGACTCAGTAATATTTGTCGTCGACGGTTAATCGTTAATGAGGACCAAATATTCATTTCTTAAATATCCAGAAAACATGAGATAGGATCTAAGTGCATATTTTCATCAATAGATAATGAGGTGCCTGTAATAGCTATATTTTTACACGTGTACTTGATATTAATGATTTATTTTTATAGTCTATGCGGTAACTATATCTGTCTCCGAATAAATAATCATCCTTTAGATGGCCGCTATATTTTTATTGGGTTGGCAAGATGGTGAATATCCACCTATAAGGATTTTGTTAAACAACTCCCTGTTTCCGCCAGAGAACTCTCTAAAAAATAGGTCGGCTTAGTCTTCATGACGCGTCAATCGTAATATATCACTATTAATTGAGAGCGGGGAAACTCCAAAGCTTTCATATAGCTACTCTATTACTATCTTTAGGATTTATGCGATTTTTCTTTTCTTAGTAGTTCTCTATAGTAGACTGGAGATTGGCCAGTCCAACGCAAGAATGCCCGCCTGAAGCAAGTTGTTTCAGCGTAGCCGAGTTCTTGTGCAATTTCGCCCACCGACAGCGTACTATGCGCTAGGCATTCTAGAGCTAAATCGTGTCGAGCATGGTCCAACAGATTTTGAAACGAGCTATTAACATCTCTGAGGCGCCGACTGAGCGTTTTAGGCGACATATACAATGCCTGAGCGGCAGCATTTAAAGAACCGTAGCGATGCAGGCTAGAGCGTAATAACAATAATATTTGCGTCGTTACATCATGAATCTGCTGGGCGGCCCATTCCCGGTGTATGTGCTCACAATATCCACGCATCATATGATATTGGATGGGGTTAGAACGGGGCAATGGCGCTGCGAGCAGTTCGGCCGGAAAATACATTGCGTTTTCTAGGGAGTTGAAGTCGGCATTGCAACCAAATACCTTAAAATAAAAGGGTTCATGTGTAGGGCGCTCTTTATACACCAAAGAGAGTCGTTTAACATCTAATGGCTTGCCTAAAACACCGCTTATTTGCATGTACCATGAGGCCAGGCACATATCTGTATTGATTACTGTCAAATCTGGACGATAGTGATAGCCGCTAGCAGTCGTTATCGCCATCGTACCGTCTATTCTAAGACTTTGTTTAAAGTAACTAACTTGCAATAGCGGAAAATCTAATAAGCATTGCAATGCTTCACCTAAAGTTGGCGCGGTTAGCATCGCAGCTCCGAGAATGCCGTAAGCATAGATGTCTAGTGCTTGCCCAATGCGTAGACCAATTGATGTGTCACCACAAGCAGTAAATATATTGCTAAATACAGTAAGCTCATGCGCGTGTGTGACCATTCTCATCTTTTCCGGAGTTTGTAAATCCTCCAGAGTCACCCCGCTATTTGCCAGTGCAATATGTGCTGGAACCCCCATCTTGCCTGCTATTGCCACTGCAGTGGCAATAGTTTGTAATGGAGTCGGGGCATTAGCGGGGGACATGGCTTCATAAGTCATATGGGTATGCACTTTTTTGTGTATCATCTCTAAAAGAGTATATTGATCAAAGTTTAAGTGTAAATTTAACTTGGTAGCCGCCTTCGTCAAGCGCGCCGCGTATCCATCTAGGATATTGATAAAAGCCACCAGCTCGCTCTTTGGGATAATAACTGCAGCTTGGTAACGTGTCCAAAAGGTCGCCACGGCTCAGCGTAAAGTTTTGCCGCCTATTCATTAGGGTGTGATAAGCATATTTGAATTTGAAGAGGCCAAATAACGTTAGCAATCTATTTGGGTGAATAGCGAATGAAATATTATCTTGTGACCTCCTCACTCATTTTCTAGGGATAAGAAATATAACTATTTATTAATGGCTGGTCAGGCGAGATATTTTAGAATATTTGATAGCATTATTGTAATTGTTAAAAATTCCCATATTTCCTGACTTTTTTAACCCAAAATGGCTCGCATACATTTCAAATATAATTTAATCTCTAGTGAATAATTTCTAATTGATAGAATTCGGATTCTACCCCCTTAAACCAACATTTTGCTCAAACGCCTGTTGCAACCCCGCAACCGCCTCCCGCAAATCCTCCGCCTCAGTCACCGCCCGCACCACTGCTGCACTGCCCACACCTGTTGCTAATACATTAGCCAGTACAGCATGATCAATTCCACCAATCGCAACCAATGGTACTTTCTCTTTAAGCAACTGCACATAACGCGTCAGTCGACTTAATCCTTGTGGTGCAGTTGGCATGACCTTGGTCGTGGTCGCAAACACTGCACCGAGTGCAATATAACTTGGTTGGAAGTGGTTCGCAACTAGCATTTCATAGTAGCCGTGGGTTGAGAGTCCAAGGCGTAATCCTGCGTTGGCGATAGTGTGTAATTGCGCTGTGGATAGATCTTCTTGACCTAGGTGAACGCCATAAGCGCCAGCCTCAATGGCAAGTTGCCAGTGGTCGTTGATAAAAAGCTGCGCATTATGCAAGCGAGCGGCTTGCACGGCTCGTTTGATTTCCGCTTGGAGCATTGAGTGCTCGGTTTTTACGCGTAATTGGAGGGTTTTTACGCCCAATTCAAGCAAGCGTTCAACCCAATCGGCGTTTGGCACAACGGGATAGAGTCCGAGCTGCCAAGGGCAGGTCGCAAAAGCTGTGTTGGGACGTTGATCTAGCCCTACTACGCGCGGAAAATACTCATAATCAACTGGCCAGGCGTCGTTGGCCGCTAGATTATCCGTGCGCCATGCATGGGCTAGAACAAGCGCATCATGCGGCATAAAATGACATTCAAGAAACGCGGCAAAGGCAGCGAGCCAAGCGTCTGATCGAGCACCGGCTAATGAGTATACTTTGTCGCCATATTGTAGCGATATGGTTTTGTCCGCGACAGTGAGCACGCCGGCAGCCGCGGCAAAATAGCTAGATTCTGCCTGCGCAGCGTCTGTGGTGCTATACAGAATGATTAAATCATGCGCCTCAATAGATTGGGGGATAGCACTGCATAAACGCCATGGTATCGAAGGCGATGGCCACTGGCCTAAACGGGCGCGAATGCGGTCTGCGGTTGCGCGTAATGCGTTATCCGGCGGCCAAAACGTGGTTTGGCCTGCTAAAGTGGGTAAAGAAATTGGCCTGTTCATATTTATTTATGGGGTTGGCGTTTGGTGCCAAAATGGCATTCCGACTACAGGGGTGCTGGCTTGAGCACTCTCTTGTACTGGCATGGGCCCAGCCAAATAAGCGACGCGCCCTGCGCGTACTGCTGCGGCGAAGGCGTGCGCCATTTGTACCGGGTAGGTGGCTTGAGAAATTGCAGTATTTAATAGAACCCCGTCAAACCCCCATTCCATGACTTGACACGCATGGGAGGGTACGCCAAGGCCGGCATCTACAATCAAGGGTATATCAGGCAATCGCTCGCGCAATAAACGTAAACCATAAGGATTAACAATGCCCTTGCCGGTACCAATGGGGGCTCCCCACGGCATGAGTACCTCGCAGCCCGCATCAAGTAAGCGTTGTCCAACCACAAGATCCTCTGTACAGTAAGGCAAGACTTTAAAGCCGATCCGCACGAGTTGAGCTGCTGCTTCAACTAAACCTATTACATCTGGCTGTAAGGTGTAATCATCGCCAATTAATTCTAGTTTGATCCAGTCAGTACCGAATACTTCGCGCGCCATTTGAGCCGTCGCTAAAACTTCTTGTACCGTATGGCAGCCTGCTGTATTGGGTAAAAAAGGGATGGCGTGGCTTTTAAGGGTGGTGAAAAAGCCGGTATCCGCTGCCGCGGCCTGGTTTATCTGGCGGCGTAATGCAACTGTCAATAACGCTGGTTGCGCCGCCTCAATTGAATGCCTGAGGATTTGCAATGATGGATAACGGGCCGTGCCTAGAAATACACGGCTATTAAAGGTTTGCCCATAGAGGGTTAAAGTGTCGGCCGCGGCGCTTGAATTCATTTAATCCTCAAAAGAAAGTAGACGTGTCTATTTTTTACCTGAGCAAGGTGTTGGCGGTTTAATTCTTAGCCGCCCATAACTGGCTGTACGACATCAATACAATCACCTTCTTTGAGCAAGTGCTGAGGGTAATCTCGCTGCGCGACAAAGACCCCATTAACCGCTGCTGCGAATGGGGCGTGCGCCGCATACGCTTCGAGGGCATTGGCTAGGCTCGCGCCTGGCAGAAGCTCGAAAGGGTGTTGATTAATTATAACTTGCATAAGTCAACCTATAGGATGCAGAGGAGAGTTCTGAAATAAGGCCGGCCAGCGGGTTTGCTGACGCCATGCATCAAATGCGTCTGGATCGGTCATTTTACCGGCTAGAAGTAGCTCAATCATGGCAAATGCTTGTTGGCAGAGCGCCGGTGCAATTAAATAGCCGTGCCGAGACAAGCCATTAATCCGCAGTATACGCGCGCCATCCCAGGCAATTGCTGGCTGGTGATCCGGTAGAGTTGGGCGGCATTGCGTATTGAGCTCAAGAATACGCGCTTCGCCAAATGCTGGGTGCACTGAAAAAGCTGCGCTTAATAGTTCAAGTGCGCTGCGCACACTTACTGCCGATTGATCTTCGCTTTCAATTTCAGTCGCGCCAATAACGTATATGCCATTTTCTTTAGGGGCAATATACAGAGGATAGCGCGGGTGTAAAAGTCGTACGGGCCGGGTCAGGCCAAGATTGGCCGCCTGGACCCGAATGACTTCACCCCGCACGCCGCGTAAGGCCGGCCAGCTTGGTTTGGCGCCTAGTCCGCGGCAATCTATAACCAGGCCAGCCGTAGGCAGTGCTAAATCGTCAATGGTCACGCCCCAATGCAATTCAGCTTTATGCTGGGCCAGTCCTGTCGCTAAAGCGGCGAGTAGCTGCCGATTATCAAGTTGACCTTCGTGTGGCAGCAGCAGGGCTTGCGAAAAACGTGTGCCCAGCGCGGGTTCTGCGGCTTGCAGCGCGGGCCCTTGCAGTTTAACTATACCGGCTTGTTGCAGGTCGGCTGAAAGGTGGGCGCGCATGCTTTGTTCAAAGAGCAAGGCTTGCGCGCGATCTGCCGTGTGCCAGACGACCAAGGTGCCATTGCGCTGAAAAAATACGGGTTCTGGTAACTGAGCCAAGATAGCGGGCCAAAGAGCCAGTGATTCTATACCCAGCTCGGCGATCCGTACTTCAGCGAGCGCGGCTTCTGCTAACGGCGCTAACATGCCGGCAGCGGCCCAGGCGGCGGCCTGACTACCCGTTGCATCGCCACGCTCATAAAGCGCCACGCGGTAACCGCTACGGACGAGTTGCCAACCCATTAAGCGGCCCATCAGCCCACCGCCGATAAGTGCAATATCAGGCGCTGTTGTAACGGGGCGAGGAGTGGCCGGCGCCATAGTTTGGGGCATGGGGTTCAAAATTTGAGCGTCAAATAGAAAAGGATGCGTGCCAAATACAATTTAGCAACTAATTTAGTTTAAACAATCAGCATATAATATGGAATTTACTCCAACTTGAAAACCCATGGTTAAAGTTCAGCCCGCTCAACCTGAATCTGAAAACGATATGGGGGAACCCGCTGTCGATGCGCTACCTAATAGCTATGAGGTCGCTCTGGCTGAGCTTGAGGCCCTCATTCGGCAAATGGAAGGGGGTAGTTTGAACCTTGAGGCATCTATTACTGCGTATCGGCGCGGCGTAAGCTTAGTGACCTATTGTCGGCAGCAGCTTGAAAAAGTAGAGCAGCAAGTACGCGTGCTCGACGGTGAAATGCTTAAACCCCTTGAAACTAATCACTTGTCTTCAGGGGCATGAATGGGGACGGATTTTGCAATCTGGCGTCAGGCCATTCTCGCCCGCACTGAGCAAGCGCTTGAGACTTATCTGCCGGCCGTTACTGCGCCACCTAGCCAGCTCCATCAGGCTATGCGGTATGCATTGCTGGGACATGGCAAGCGCATTCGTCCGCTGCTCTGTCATGCCGCGGGCCTTATCACCGGAGCGCCCTCTAGCGTTCTTGACGTTGCGGCGGCAGCACTTGAAATGGTCCATGCCTATTCGCTCGTCCATGATGACCTACCTGCAATGGACAACGATGACTTGCGGCATGGCAAACCTGCGGTACATATAAAATATGGTGAAGCGACTGCACTATTAGTCGGAGATGCATTGCAGACACAGGCGTTTATGACTCTAACTCAAAGTCCGCTTGAGTTCGCGCAGCAAGCCATACTCGTTCGTGAGTTAGCGGCAGCCAGTGGTTCGCAGGGTATGGCGGGTGGGCAAATGATTGATTTGCAAAGCGTCGGTGGCGAGCTTTCGCCGGCGGCGCTTGAGACTATGCATCGGATGAAAACAGGGGCCTTGCTAAGTGCCGCGGTGCGCATAGGCGCTTTATGCGGTCAAAATGCGGATACTTGTAAAAAAGCGCTGGATGAATATGCGGCTGCTATTGGGCTTGCATTTCAAGTGGTAGACGATATTCTTGATGTGAGTGAAAATTCAGCAACGCTTGGCAAAACAGCGGGCAAAGATAGCCAAAATGGCAAGCCAACTTATGTGTCAGTGCTTGGGCTTGACGCATCGCAGCGCTTGGTTAAGCAATTGCATCGCCAAGCCCAAGTAGCGCTTGTGCCGCTTGGAAAGCAAGCTCATTGGCTCGCTCATTTAGCGGATTTGGTGATTGATCGAGTATGCTAAGCCGTTCGTCTCAGCCAGAGCACTCCTAGCTAGAGGAGGCGAAAATCGCTTCTATTAAAAGTGAAATTTAAATGAGTGAGTTGTTAAATACGATTAATGAGCCAGCGCAGCTACGTAAACTTAGACGCAGCGAGTTAGAGCGTTTAGCTAATGAGTTGCGCGCTTTTGTGCTGAATAGCGTAGCGCGCACAGGGGGGCATTTGTCCTCTAATCTGGGCACGGTCGAGCTCACCATCGCGCTACATTATGTTTTTAATACTCCTCATGATCGGATTGTATGGGATGTGGGGCATCAGTCCTATCCTCATAAAATTCTGACGGGCCGGCGTGAGGCGATGTCAACATTACGCCAACTAGGCGGTCTCTCGGGTTTCCCCTGCCGCAATGAATCTGAATATGATGCGTTTGGCACAGCGCATTCAAGCACCTCCATTTCAGCGGCGCTTGGGATGGCGCGCGCTAGCCAATTAAAAGGCGAAAAGCGTTTTTCAATTGCGGTGATTGGTGATGGGGCAATGACGGCTGGCATGGCCTTTGAAGCAATGAACAATGCCGGTATTTATGACGATCTGCCATTAATTGTAATTTTAAACGATAATGAGATGTCGATTTCGCCGCCAGTAGGGGCGTTAAACCGCTATTTAGCACGGCTTATCTCGGGTCGTTTTTATGCGGCGGCGAAGAAAGGTGTGGGACAAATTTTAAGCATTGCGCCACCCGTACTTAAATTTTTGCGCCGCATGGAAGGGCATGCGAAAGGCATCGTGGTGCCGGCTACGTTCTTTGAGGAGTTTGGCTTCAACTATATTGGTCCAATTGATGGGCACGATTTGAAGTCTTTGATTCCAACGCTGTGTAACCTCAAAGAACTCAAAGGGCCGCAATTTCTGCATGTTGTGACTAAAAAAGGGCAGGGCTACAGCCTTGCCGAAGCCGATCCAGTGCTCTATCATGGCCCTGGCAAATTTAACCCGGCTCAGGGCATTCAATCTGTTCCGGCAGTGCGCAAAACCTACACTCAGGTGTTTGGCGAATGGCTGTGCGATATCGCTGAACAAGATGAGCGCGTGATTGGCATTACACCTGCCATGCGTGAAGGTTCAGGTTTGATCGAATTTGAGCAACGTTTTCCTAATCGCTATTATGATGTTGGCATTGCTGAGCAACATGCGGTGACTTTTGCAGGTGGCTTGGCAGTTGAAGGTTTAAAACCCGTGGTGGCCATTTACTCCACCTTTGTGCAGCGCGCTTATGATCAATTGATTCATGATATTGCGTTGCAAAATCTGCCGGTATTGTTTGCCATAGACCGCGCGGGTCTAGTGGGGGCGGATGGCGCAACTCATGCGGGGGCGTATGATATTGCGTTTTTACGCTGTATTCCAAATATGACGGTGATGGCGCCCTCAGATGAAAACGAGTGCCGGCAAATGCTGTATACCGCCTTGCAACAGTCGGGGCCTACCGCAGTGCGTTATCCGCGTGGCGCCGGACCGGGGGTTGCTATACAAAAACCAATGAAGGCATTGCCGCTGGGCAAAGGCGAGGTGCGACGTATGTCAACCCAGCCAGTAGGTCAGCGGATTGCGATTCTTGCCTTTGGCTCAATGGTAGCGCCAAGCTTGGCAGCGGCGGAGACATTAAATGCTAGCGTAGCCAATATGCGCTTTATTAAGCCGCTTGATGCAGCGCTGGTGCATCAATTGGCTCAGACGCATGACGCACTGGTTACGGTTGAAGAGGGATGCGTGATGGGGGGCGCGGGTTCAGCCTGTATTGAAAGCTTGCTCGCGGCAGGGATTCAATGTCCGGTTTTACAATTAGGTTTGCCTGACAATTTTATTGCGCAAGGCGACCCAGCGCGGCTTTTGGCAAATTGTGGTTTAGATAGCATCGGTATTGCGCAAGCAATTCGTCAGCGTTTTTTGATGCATGCAACAGAACACTTAGGCGCGACCAGCGCGTCAGAATTAATGATATAAAAAGCTCAGGAAAGTATTGTTTTATGAATGGATTAAACTCTGTTGCTGTCATGTCAGATGTGCAAGGCAGTATTGACACCCGTCAAATCCCAATTCAACGGGTCGGCATCAAAGCTGTGCGTCATCCGCTTACGGTGCGTAGCGCAACCGGTGCGAGCCAACCAACCATTGGCCTTTTTGATCTTGATGTGTATTTGCCAAGCACCCAAAAAGGCACGCATATGTCGCGTTTTATTGCGCTCCTGGGGGACAGCACTGTAGATGCTATGACGGGGGAGGCTATCGCGCTTGATCTTGCTGGTTTTCAAGCGATGCTGATGAAAATGTTGGCTAAACTAGAAAGCCCAGCAGGGCGCATTGAAGCCACTTTTCCTTATTTTATGAATAAGACGGCGCCTATATCCGGCGTTAAAAGCTTGCTTGATTATGAAGTGAGCTTTATTGGCGAAGCGCAAGGTGAGCGTAGCCAGATTTTTATGAAAGTGCTCGTGCCGGTGATGAGCTTATGCCCGTGTTCAAAAGAAATTTCTTTATACGGTGCGCATAACCAGCGTTCGCACCTCATTATTAAAGCAGAATTGAAAGATGATCAACTACCGGTTGAGGATCTGATACGGATTGCTGAAGAGTCTGCATCTTGTGAATTATGGGGGCTTTTAAAGCGACCAGATGAAAAATTTGTGACTGAGCGCGCGTATGACAATCCGAAATTTGTTGAAGATTTGGTGCGCGATGTGGCCAGTCAGCTCAACCAAGATGAACGGGTTGTCGCTTATGTGCTAGAAGCTGAAAATTTTGAATCGATTCATAATCATAGCGCTTATGCGTTGGTTGAATATGACAAACGACAAAGTGCGAAACCTACTTAAAATGGAGCAAAGAGCTCCTAAATAGTTGCTAAATCCCAGCGTGGTCGTACGGTAAAGGCGTACTGCTTGCGCGCTTGCTCCGGCCAGCGCGCAAGCCTGAGCGCGCCAGCCAGTGCAATCATAGCGCCATTATCTGTACATAGCGCCAAATCTGGGTAATAAACTTCAAATGCGTGCTGTTGCGCCGCGATTTTAAGTGCGGCGCGGAGTTGTTGATTCGCGCCCACGCCACCCGCCACGACCAGCCGAGTTAGGCCCGTTTGTTTAATCGCTTTGATGGATTTTGCCGTCAGCACATCAACCATCGCAGCCACAAAGCCCTGCGCCAGATCTGCTTTGGCCGACTCATAAAGTGGCTGGTCAGATTGCTTTATATAAGTGAGCACAGCCGTTTTAAGGCCGCTAAAGCTGAAGTCGAGATCTTTTGAATGAAGCATTGGCCGCGGTAGGATCACCGCTCCTGGGGTCCCACTTAGTGCTAAGTGGGATACGGCGGGGCCGCCCGGATAATCTAGCCCGAGCAGTTTCGCTGTCTTGTCAAATGCCTCTCCCGCAGCATCATCGAGCGTTTCGCCCAACATTTCGTAATTGCCAATATCTGTCACGCGCATTAACTGGGTATGACCACCCGAAACTAATAAAGCAATAAACGGAAACTCCGGGGGCGTGCTCGCGAGTAACGGCGACAATAAATGCCCTTCCAAATGATGGATGCCGAGTACGGGCTTATCCCATGCCAGCCCAAGGCCATTGGCAACGCTAGCGCCAACCAGTAATGCTCCGGCAAGTCCTGGCCCTTGGGTAAAAGCGATAGCATCAATCTCTGCAGGTGTAATCGCTGCTTGCTGCAAGATTTGTTGGAGTAAGGGCAAGATACGCCGAATATGATCGCGCGAAGCCAATTCAGGCACGACTCCGCCATATGCGCGGTGCATGTCAATTTGCGAATGTACAGCATGAGCTAATAAGCCGCGCTCTGTATCATAAAATGCGAGGCCGGTTTCGTCGCAAGAGCTTTCGATGCCAAAAACGAGCATAAAAATGACAAATGATAGCTAAATATACGAGAAAAATGAATCTTTTGTTTTCTAATGGGTAGCGTTAAATAACGGATTGAACGCTGTTGGGTGCATGCCCGTGAAAGTTCGCTAAACCTCATGCTTGGGTTTAGATTGACCTCAATACCTTGCAAGCAGTCGATAAAAGCTATGTCACGGCTGAGCTGCGTGAAGTCCATAGCGATATGGTCTATGCGTGCCAAATTAACGGTAAAGCAGGTTATATCCCGCTCTTACTGCTGCTTGAACATCAGTCGACTGCCGATAATATCGGAAGAGTGATTTTATCGGTTTCATTTGTTCACTGGTAGAGCAAGGCATCTTAAATATGGCACTATCTCATACGACAGAACCGTACTTTGTTGCTATCATAGAATATATAAATTCAAACGAACAAACCGGGCAAACTGAAGCAACGGAAAAATTCTTTAAGATATTGAGCACAGCATTACCTGAAAAGCAGGAGAGTATTATGAATTTTAACGAAAAATTGCGGCAAGAAGGTAGGCAAGAGGGTCGACAAGAAGGGGAGTACCAGAAAGCGCTCGCTATCGCTAAAAAAATGCTGGCCGAGGGATTAGAATCTTCCTTTGTGAAGGAAGTGACGGGTCTTTTTGACGAGGACATCATAAAAATCATGCCTCAACACTGAGCGTTTTACTCCTACCAGAATCGCTCTGAAGGATATGTAAGAGTTTTACTTTCAATATGCTATAATCGATGTTTTTGTTGTACGGCCCTATTTATAAACCTACGCTAAACACATGACCACTATTCGCGTTAAAGAGAATGAACCGTTTGAAGTAGCAATGCGGCGCTTTAAGCGCACGATTGAAAAAAATGCGCTTTTAACCGAGCTGCGCGCGCGCGAGTTTCGCGAAAAGCCAACGGCTAAGCGCAAACGCAAAAAAGCCGCAGCAGTCAAACGCCATTTTAAGCGTTTGCGCAGCCAGATGTTGCCTAAAAAACTCTATTAATCTTTTCGGCGTTGTCGGTCTGCTGCTTTTCTAAATGAAATAAACCGTGGATGGAAAGCGAATCGTGATTCTTAAAAATCGGATTAACGAGGACATCAAGGCTGCTATGCGAGCCCGTGATGCAGGTCGGCTAGGAGCGTTGCGTTTGTTGCTGGCAGCTATTCAGCAACGGGAAATTGACGAGCGTATCGAGCTAGATGATGCCGCAGTTATTGGCATCATCGATAAGTTGGTTAAGCAAAGAAAAGAATCTATCGTTCAATTCCAGAATGCTGGCCGATTCGATTTAGTCGCTAAGGAAGAGGCTGAGCTTGCTATTTTGCAAGTATATCTGCCGCAACAGCTTACGGATGAAGAGATCGCAGCCGAAGTGCAAGCTGCCCTGACGCAAACCAGCGCTGCGGGTCCTCAGGCTATGGGTAAAGTAATGGCGCTGCTGAAAAGCAGCTTGGCGGGTCGAGCTGATATGACTGTAGTCTCAATGCAAGTTAAGGCGGCGTTGTCAGCTTCGGCATCTACGCGTTAACAAGTTCTGCGCTTATTTCTCTAGGCGACACGACCTACATGTGCTTATCAAAGTGCACGATTAGCGCTTAATCAATCCCTTACCGATAACCAGAAAGTCGATCTTATCCAATCGGAGTCAGTTCTATAATGATTCCCCACACTTTTTTGCAGGATTTACTCAACCGCATCGATATTGTTGAAGTGGTGGGTAAATATGTGCAGTTAAAGAAAGGGGGGGCGAATTTTATGGGCTTATGCCCATTTCATACAGAAAAAAGCCCGTCTTTTACGGTGAGTCCAGCCAAGCAGTTTTACCATTGTTTTGGCTGTGGTGCACATGGCAGTGCAATTGGTTTTTTGATGGAGCATACAGGGCTTGCGTTTGTAGAAGCGGTGACTGAGCTAGCCCAATCTGCTGGATTGACGGTCCCGCATGAGCCTCAATTTAATGGGGCTCATGCCAATTCTTATGGCGTTGCCACCAACCTGCGCAATGCGGCAAACAGTTTGGTAGACACCATGCGGCAAGCTTGTGATTACTATCGCAAACAATTGCGCGGTGCCGCGCAAGCCATTGACTATTTGAAAAAGCGTGGCTTAAGCGGCGAAGTGGCAGCTCGTTTTGGGCTCGGTTACGCTCCCGCTAACTGGCAAAATTTAAACGCAGTATTTGCTGAGTATCGAGCGCCTGAGCTGAGCCAGGCGGGTTTGGTGATTGATAGTCAGAAAACGGATGTGCAAGGCCAGCCGCGCCGTTATGATCGTTTTCGCGATCGTATTATGTTTCCTATCCGGAATCCACGGGGCCAGGTGATTGGCTTTGGGGGGCGAGTGATTGAAAATGGCGAGCCAAAGTATTTGAATTCACCGGAAACGCCCTTATTTAATAAAGGGAGCGAGCTATACGGCTTGTTTGAGGCCCGTGCGGCCATTCGCGATAAAGGTTATGTGCTGGTCGTGGAAGGTTATATGGATGTCGTTGCGCTGGCACAACTTGGTTTTCCTAACGTTGTTGCTACGCTTGGCACGGCTTGTACGCCCAATCATGTGCATAAGCTACTGCGGCAAACGGATCAAGTCGTCTTTAGTTTTGACGGTGATGCTGCGGGCCGGCGCGCGGCGCGGCGCGCGCTTGAGGCATCTTTGCCCCATGCCACAGATAACCGGATTATCCGCTTTTTGTTTTTACCCGCGGAACATGATCCAGATAGCTACCTGCGTGAATACGGGGCCGCAGCATTAGCTCGCGAAATTGAAGGTGCGTTACCGTTGTCGCAATTTTTATTGAATGAAATTCTTTCTAACAAACTTCTGGCACAGTCAGAAGGACGCGCACAAGCCTTATTTGATGCCAAACCATTATTGCAAAGTTTGCCGGCCAATGCTTTGCGCGCCCAAATCTTGCATCGGTTAGCGACGCAACTTGAATTGCCGCTGGCTGAGGTGACGGCTTTATGTCAGCTTAAAGACGCACCGCCTCAAGCCAGCCGCGCGGCGCCAGTGCGTGGCGAACGGCGGCGCGTGACAGATAACGAGCAACGTGCGCTACGTAATTTGATTGCCTGGCCACGGATTGCGCACACTTTAGATGAAGAGGAGCGACACATACTGCTGAATATTACGCGCCATAAAATATTTTTTGCAGAGGTGTTAGCACACGCCCAAGCGCTAGGCAGCACAGCAAATTTTAGCGTGCTTTCGGATTTATTGAGAAATTCTCGCAATGCGCCAGCTTTTGAGGAGATTTTTAGAGAAATTCTTGTCTATGATGAAAATGTACGTGATTTGATGCATGGCAAGTTGGATATGTCGCATATGGATAGCGATCATTATCAAGAGCAAGAGCGCTTAGCTGGCGTGGAATTGCGAGCGGCTATTATTAAGTTACGTTACAGCGTGCTGTGTGAGCGCCGCGAACATTTAGCCAAGCAATTGAAATTATCGACTGAAGAAGCTGTGGAATTTGCGAAATTGTTACAGCAAACAGCAGAGCTCAAGCAGCGTTTAGCGAGTAGATAAGATATAAAGTCTTAATTAA
This sequence comes from Mycoavidus sp. B2-EB, assembly GCF_014218255.1. Lineage (NCBI taxonomy): Bacteria > Pseudomonadati > Pseudomonadota > Betaproteobacteria > Burkholderiales > Burkholderiaceae > Mycoavidus > Mycoavidus sp. B2-EB. The sequence continues at coordinate 1,051,258 of NZ_AP021872.1, read as the reverse complement.
GATAAGTTCACATGTTAAAATAGTCGGTTTTAGCTGGCTATTTTTAAAAGCAAAGGTAGAATGGTAATGGCAAAGACGGTAAGCGAAAAAACAGCGGGCAGTAACGTAACCGGGGGGCGGAAGAAATCTGTCGCCGGTAAAGCTAAATCAAGCAAAACCGTGGCTGAGGCTGCGCAAGCCCGGCCGATTACTGATGTCGAAACTGATGCGCCACAGCAAGAAGAAGGTTCTGGCAAAGGTGAAAAAATAAAAGCTCGAGATCGTCGTGCCAGAGAGAAAGCTTTATTAAAAGATGCTTTTGCATCGCATCAGCCTGGCACCACTGAAGAGCTTGAAGAGCGGCGGGCGAAATTACGCACACTGATCAAATTGGGCAAGGAACGAGGCTTCCTGACTTTCGCTGAAATTAACGATCATTTACCTGACGATTTAGTTGAAACCGAAGCGCTAGATAATATTATCAGCACTTTTGGCGATATGGGTATTTCTGTTTATGAGCAAGCCCCTGATGCAGAAACTCTGTTGCTAAGTGACAACGCGCCAGCGGTAGCCAGCGATGATGAGGCCGAAGAAGAGGCCGAAGTGGCCTTATCCAGTGTCGACTCTGAATTTGGCCGCACGACAGATCCAGTTCGCATGTACATGCGTGAAATGGGAACGATTGAGTTGCTTACGCGTGAAGGTGAAATTGAAATCGCCAAACGCATTGAGCAGGGTTTGAAGCACATGGTCCAAGCCATCTCTGCATGTCCGACAACGATTGCGGATATTCTCGCCATGGCCGAACGCGTGGCGAACGATGAAATTCGGATCGATGAGCTGGTGGATGGCTTGGTCAATGAAGATGCTGCAGATGGGGATGAATTGGTCGAAGCTGAGGTTGATCCAACTGAGACTGAAGCTAGCGAAGCTGATGAAGCAGATGCCGAAGAGGACGACGACGATGGTGCGGCGGCTGAGCGGGCAAATGCTGCGCAGCTGGCTGAATTAAAACAAAAGTCGCTGGAAAAATTTGTGGTTATCGGCGATTGGTTCGACAAAATGCGGCGTGCTTTTGAGAAAGAAGGGTATCAATCAAAAGCTTATCTAAAAGCACAAAAAGCGGTGCAAGCTGAGCTCGTTTCAATTCGCTTTACGGCTCGCACGGTTGAGCGCTTATGCAGCACCTTGCGCGCGCAAGTAGAAGAAGTGCGCGTGGTTGAGCGCCAAATTTTACGGATTGTGGTGGAACGGTGCGGAATGCCACGCGATGAGTTTATTTCGGTTTTTCCGGGGCATGAGACGGATCTTGAATGGGCGCCAAATATTATCGCTAAAGGGCGTTCGTATAGCGCCACGCTCGAGCGTAATTTGCCCGCTGTTCATGAACTGCAACAAAAGCTTATCGATTTGCAAGCGCGTGTCGTCTTGCCTCTTAAAGAGCTTAAAGAAACCAATCGGCAAATGGCAAGGGGGGAGTTAAGCGCCCGTCAGGCCAAACGCGAGATGACTGAAGCCAATTTACGGTTGGTTATTTCGATTGCCAAGAAATACACCAATCGCGGTTTGCAATTTCTTGATTTAATTCAAGAAGGCAATATCGGCTTGATGAAAGCGGTAGATAAATTTGAATACCGTCGCGGTTATAAATTTTCGACTTATGCGACTTGGTGGATTCGCCAAGCCATTACGCGTTCGATTGCCGATCAAGCGCGCACGATCCGGATTCCGGTGCATATGATTGAAACGATTAACAAATTGAATCGGATTGTGCGGCAAATTTTACAAAAAACTGGGCGCGAGCCTGACCCGGCTATTTTAGCTAAAGAAATGGCGATGCCTGAAGACAAAATCAGGAAAATCTTAAAAATTGCGAAAGAGCCTATCTCAATGGAAACCCGCATTGGTGAAGATGACGATTCTCATCTGGGCGATTTCATTGAAGACACGAATACCATCACCCCAGAAAATGCGGCTTTGTATTCCGGCCTACGCGACTCGGTTAAGGATTTATTAGATACTCTGACGCCGCGTGAAGCCAAAGTGCTGCGGATGCGTTTCGGGATTGATATGAGTTCGGATTACACCCTTGAAGAAGTCGGCAAGCAATTTGACGTAACGCGTGAGCGGATTCGCCAAATCGAAGCTAAAGGTATGCGCAAAGCGCGTCACCCAAGCCGTTCTGAGAAACTAAGGCCATATTTGGTGAGCGGCTAAAGAGCAGGATGAAATCACCGGCTGAATCTCCTACCAGTCCATTTATCGATCTGCTGCGCATTCAGCAAATCCGCGCTGAAAATGGCGAGAGTGAGCTGATTTTGCCACTTGAGCCATTTCATCTGAATGCCTGGAAGATTGCACATGGCGGCGTCACGATGACGCTCTTGGATAGCGCATTGGCTTTAGCTGCGCGTAGCGTTGCTGCAGCCAATACCGGCGTAGTGACAGTAGAAATGAAGACCAACTTTATGCAACCTGGGCAAGGTTGCTTGCGCGCGTTCGGGCGCGTCCTTCATAAATCCAGCACAATGGTCTACTGTGAAGGTGAAGTACGCGATAGTAACGACGCTTTTGTAGCCAAAGCGTTAGGCACTTTCAAATTTTTGCGAGAACGGCCGCTGGGCCGTTGCTTAAAGCGAGCCAGTAGCGGGTAATGCATAAGGTAGCGCAAGCCATTTAAGTACTGGCCCAGCCAGTGTTCCTACATGAATTGTGGCGCCGTTTGCAGGTTCAAGCATCGCGAGTTTGACCTCAACTAAGCAATCTACCCCACCGCCAGGCGCGGGCGCTACATTGACCACCATCCCACAGGGTTGCTGCGGATCGGCGAAGTGAAAGACCTCTGCGCCAGGCTCGGCTTGATCTGCATGCGCTAACATCATACGGCGTTTAATGGTCCCTCGATACTGGCTACGCGCGATAATTTCTTGACCGGGATAGCACCCCTTACGAAAATCAACTCCCCCAATCACCTCAAAATTAACCATCTGCGGGACGAATTGATCCTGCGTGGCTTCGGTAATACGTGGCTCGCCCGCATGTATCTCAAGCCAGTCCCAAATAGCCGGCGTAATCGAGGCTAGGTTCGCGCTCAAAGTAGCGCGCTGCGCATGATAGATGGGCTGCGGCGCAGCCCATAGATAACGAGCACAGTGAGTCGGTTGAGCGGAGCTCTCAGAAGCGCAGGGCTGGGCTGCAAGCGGCACATCCGACAAACGTATGAGTGTACCCGCTGCGCTTTCGACTTTGCTGTGCGCTTGCTCTGGCAGGTTTGGAAAAAGCGGGGCTAAAAGCTGTACCGCAGCGCCAGTTAAGCCAATCAGCGTAATGCAATCACTCACATCATTCAGCTTGACCTTGCTGCGCAAAATAAACATAGATAAGCGTTTTTGCACTGCCGCCTGCAAATCACGCGATAACATGAGCTGAATCGTTTCGGCAGCCGTCTCAGAGGTGGGTTGAACCGCGCGCCAAACCAAAAAAGTCGCAAGCAAGCGGCCTTTAATCGAGCACAGCCCTGCAAATTGGGTTTTTTCCGTTGCGAGTTGTGCAATGTTATTGGTCAATTGGCCATGCAGAAAAACGCCTGCATCGGGGCCTGTAGCCTGCAAAACAGAAAATTGATCGAGTATGGTAAAAGCGCTGGCGGTAAGATCCGAAATATTTTTCAAGGAGAGAGACGGTGTTTCGCTCCAACTAGCAGAAGTTATCATGTGCTCCATTTTTTGCCTTAAGATTACGCTAGACTTCGTTATTATATGGGTTTTTGTATGGGCTTTTCATTTTGTATGGGCTTTTCAATATGAGGCACGAGAGGCTTGTGATTAAACAGCAAATAAAAAGGCGATTGCGACTTTATACCGTAAAATTTTTGTGCGTTGTGACGACATTTGTTGCGCTGCTAGCAAGTGGGATTTTTATCTGGGCGAACCTGCCATTACGGCTCGCCCATCCTACGCTTGATGTCACCATCAAGGCCAGCAGTGGGGTGAGAAGCGTGGTCGCACAGTTGCAAAGCGAGGGCTTACCCGTGCGGGCGATGCCATTTGAAATTTTGGCGCGCCTGCTTAAATTGACCACCCAATTGAAAGCGGGCAACTATGAGTTTAAGCAGGGCGTTACATCGTATCAAGTACTGCAAAAGATTGCGCAAGGCGATGTCAGTCAATATGCTGCCACCGTGGTTGAAGGCTGGACTTTCGCGCAAATGCGCGCGGCTCTTGCGCAGCATCCTACTTTAACGCATGATGCGGTTCATCTGACCGATGCGCAATTAATGCGAGCTATTGGCGCACAAGAAACGCAGCCTGAAGGTCTTTTCTTTCCAGATACGTACTTCTTTGAAAAAGGCGCCAGCGAGCTCAGTATTTATCGGCGCGCATATGAACTGACGCAAGAGCGTTTAAGGTTGGCTTGGACGACTCGGGCGGCAGGTTTGCCCTATAAAACACCTTATCAAGTATTGATTGTGGCTTCTTTAATTGAAAAAGAAACGGGCCGGCAAACGGATCGGCCTTTTATTGCGGCAGTTTTTGCTAACCGGTTACGCATCGGTATGGCATTGCAGACTGATCCAAGCATTATTTATGGATTAGCCAACGACTATACAGGCCGCCTGCGCAAAAAAGATTTAAAAATGGATGGACCTTATAACACCTATACCCGCCCGGGTTTGCCGCCCACCCCTATTGCCTTGCCCGGCCAAGCCGCACTGGATGCTGCCACTCGACCAGGGCTGACCGATGCACTGTATTTCGTATCACGTGGCGATGGCACGAGTGAGTTCTCGAATAATTTAACCGACCATAATCGTGCGGTCGACAAATTTATTCGAGGTGTAAGGTGATTACACGCGGTAAATTTATTACCTTTGAAGGGATCGACGGAGCGGGCAAATCGACTCATCTGAATTGGTTTCGCGCGCAGCTTGAGGCCAAATTAAAGCCTGTGCAAGCGGCCGTTATAACGACGCGTGAGCCAGGCGGTACGGTGCTTGGCGAAGCACTACGCGAGCTGTTGTTGCATCAGCCTATGCAGCTAGAAACGGAAGCATTATTAATGTTTGCGGCGCGCTATGAGCATTTGGCAACCGTGATCGAACCAGCGCTTGAGCGTGGCGACTGGGTTTTATCTGACCGCTTTACGGATGCGAGCTTTGCTTATCAAGGCGGTGGGCGAGGACTTGCATTGCCTCGTTTGAATGCGTTAGAAACTTGGGTACAAGGTCGTTTTCAGCCGGATCTCACGGTGCTTTTTGATCTCTCCCCTGAGCTGGCTAATCAACGGCGTGGTTTGGTGCGCGTGCCGGATAAATTTGAGCGTGAATCAGAGGCATTTTTTACCCGCGTACGAGCCGAGTATCTGCGCCGGGCCGCAGAAATGCCCGCTCGTTTTGTGTTGATTAATGCGGCGCAAAGTATCGCCGAGATCCAACAAAAACTAGATGAAATAATTGTACTCTTATGACTCCAATTCTCTATCCTTGGCAACGCACAGACTGGCAACGCCTCTACGCGTTACGTGCCCAATGGCCATCGGCTCTCCTTTTGCACGGTCAGGCAGGGATTGGCAAAGTTAACTTTGCGCGTTATCTTGCGCAAGGGTTGCTCTGCGAAATGCCGCTAACGGATGGCCAGCCCTGTAACCAATGCGCGGCTTGTCATTGGTTTGTCGCAGGCAATCATCCCGACTATCGGGTACTCTGCCCAGAAAATATGGCTCTCACGGCCAGCGATACGGCGCTCACTCAGCCTAGCCGTGAAGAGCAGGAACCCGAGAAAAAAACCCGTGCCCCGAGTAAAGAAATTAAAATTGAACAGGTTAGGGCGCTCTCGGACTTTTGCGCGTTGGGCTCGCATCGCAGCGGTCGACGTGTCGTCTTACTGTATCCAGTTGAGGCGCTTAATGTTGCTGCCGCTAATGCTTTATTAAAAACGCTAGAAGAACCGCCGGCCAATGTGGTTTTTTTCCTCGTTTGCACCCAAATTACGCAACTTTTGCCGACCATTGTCAGCCGTTGTCGTCGTTGGCCAATGCATCTACCGGAATCCGCTCAAGCGTTAGATTGGTTACACGAGCAAGGCTTAAAAAATGCTGCTAGTGCTTTGGCGCATGCGGCGGGTTCGCCCCTTACGGCACTCGCTGATGCTCGCGACGAAAATGCCGCATTAAAGCGTTTTGCACTGGATCAGCTCGCCGCAGGCGCGGCATGCGATCCCTTCGCCTGTGGCGCAAATTTGCACAAAGTACCTATTCCGGTGGTCTTGGGTTGGTTGCAAGCTTGGTTATATGACCTCACCACACTGCGCTTAGCGAACCAGATCCGTTACCACCCAGCGCATCAACACGCCTTAGCTCGCTGCGCCCAACACCTTAATCCGCTGCACTTAGTCCGTTATGCTCGTACGGTTAACTTGCGCCGCGTAGCTGAAAATCATCCGTTGAATGCGCGCTTAGTATTTGAAGAATTATTTTTAGAGTATCGGTCTATTTTTATAGCTCATTGACACAGGCGTACATTATGTCTAAGTCAGTTAACCTCTATATCAGAGACGCCACGCTTGATGACCTACCCGCCATAGTGGCTATCTATAATTCAACTGTGCCATCGTATCAAGTGTCGGCTGACATAGAGCCGATCACAGTCGAAAGCCTGATGACCTGGATCGAGGCGCGTGAAACAAAGACCCGATCCGTCTGGGTAATCGTTTCTGAAAGCGCGGATGAATCTGTTTTAGGCTGGCTCAGTTTTTCGGATTTTTATGGCCGACCAGCCTATAGCGCGACTGCAGAGCTGAGTATTTATATTGAAGAAAGCTGGCGCGGACAGGGGCTCGGCAAACATCTGTTGGCCTGTGCCCTTGAATGTGCGCCATCGCTTGGAATTAGCACTGTGCTAGGCTTTGTGTTTGCGCGCAATACACCAAGCCTTAAGCTTTTTTATAGCTTTGGCTTTTCTGATTGGGGACGATTGCCGCGGGTCGCTAAACTGAATGAGACGGAGCACGATCTTATTATTGTTGGCCGCAAAGTTTAATGCTTAATATAAACGGAATACCTATGTTTGTTGATTCACATTGCCACCTCAACTTTAAAGGCCTAATCGAGCGGTTGCCACAATTGCTTGAAAACATGCGCACTCATTCAGTGAGCCATGCGCTTTGCGTCAGTGTTGATCTCGAAACCTTGCCCGAGGTATTGGCTGTAGCGCAAGCACATGACAATCTATTTGCTTCAGTGGGCGTGCATCCTGACTATGAAAACGTGCAAGAGCCGAGCGTGGCGCAGCTCATTGAGCTGGCAGCGCATCCCAAAGTGGTCGCCATTGGCGAAACTGGGCTTGACTATTACCGGCTAGAAGGACGCGAGCCGGCTGATATGGAATGGCAGCGTGAGCGGTTCCGTACGCACATTCGGGCTGCATGCGCGGTGGGTAAGCCACTCATTATCCATACGCGCGCTGCCGCGCAAGACACCCTAACCTTAATGCGCACAGAAGGTGCAGATAAAGTAGGGGGTGTTATGCATTGCTTCACCGAAAGTTGGCAAGTTGCGCAGGCTGCTATGGAGTTGAATTTTTATATTTCCTTATCCGGGATTGTGACCTTTAAAAACGCGCGCGAGGTGCAAGAACTGGCGCAGAAAGTTCCATTAGAGCGCTTACTACTTGAGACCGATGCTCCTTATTTAGCGCCAATACCACACCGTGGCCAGGTTAATGAGCCGGCTTTTGTTAGCCATGTTGGCCGTTTTGTTGCGCAATTGCGGGGTGAAAATGAAGCGCAAGTGGCACGCGTAACAAGTGACAATTTCTTTAGACTTTTTAAAATCGATGCGCAGGTTGGTTAAGCATTAAGCTAAGCGTTTTTAGTTTTATGCGCTTGGGGCTATTTCAATTAATGTTGCGGTTGCGGGTTGAGCGGGCTTGGATCCGTACTTAAGAGGAACTCGAGTAGCGAATGACGTGACGGTCATGCTGTGCTTATTCATTGCCTCGTCTCTCTTTTTCTTTAAGGCAGGATTTGGCTTTAATAGGTGTGCCGTTTGAAAAACAGCTTTTTGAGCAGATAACTCGACGGTGATTCGTTTATTTGGTTCTCGAGCTATATTATTAATAGATTTTGGTTTATAAACTTTAGGATTCTGTAATGCAGCAGTTTTTCGGTTATTGGTTTTATGTGCATCATTCAGCGATGACATGCTGGTTGCTTCTGCAATAGGCTTCATTTTATCAAGTATATAATTAACATCATCTTGTATAAATGATTGCATAAATTCATCGGAAAAAACAGAACCCCCCTGATTTTTTAATTTTCCTAACTCTTCTGAAAAAGATAGATAAAAATTTCCACTCGGAATCTCTGGCAAATTAAAATCTTTAAGCAGGGAAGCCTGTTCATGCATAGAAATCGACTTTTCAGCCTCCGGTTTTTTTCTTTTGAGAATGCTTTCCTTAAATTGAGAAAATATATTATATTTTTTGAGTTTAAGTGTTGCTCCTAAACCTCTATTACTAGTCAGTTTATTGGGAAGAGAAAATTTAGGCAGGGAAGGCCAGAGCGAGCCTTTATATTTTTCTTGCTTAGTTTTATATTCTTCTGGATGCGCTGGGGTAGAGGTATAGGAAGAGGGGTGGAATTTAATATTTTGATTATGCGTTGACATAAATATACTCCTATACTCTCTTAAAATTAAATTAGAAATTATTTTGGTCCTTAAGAAAAGAGTTTTTGCTGGAAAGCCGATGAACGGTTATGTAAAGCGAATCTGTTCTTTTAAGATTTTATGCGCCAAAAAAATTGAAAAAATCGCTCTACTTTTGGCGCACGTGCATACTTATACAAAACAATTCTCAATCATGCGCCAGGTTTGGTTATCAAACGCTATACTTATGACTTTCCAGGGCATTGTACAACCGGGCGCAGCGCGTAGCCGCTTAAAACTGTAGCGAATCGAAAATAGGGATGAGAATGAATTTTTCAGAGAAAAAAATGCTAGATCGCAAGACATCGTTTGGTGCAACTAGCAAAGCTATATTCTGGTCTTTTATGGGCATCCGAAAAAGCCGTGACTCCAAGCAAGATGCTGAGCGTCTCAACCCGCTTCATGTATTGATTGCGGCTTTGATCGGAGCATCGCTTTTTATCACGGTGTTAATCGTAGTGGCTAAGCTCGCCATTAAAGTCGTGAGCGCGCATTGAGAGTTTTTGGGCCATCGGAGCGGGGTTGGGAACAGTATTCTGCTTTGTATTTGTATTAAAATAACTACATGTTAAATCGAGGTAGGGTCGCTAAAATTTTGCTTAGCGCCCAAAACACTTCAGCAATCATTTTGGGTTTATGTCAATCTATATTCAGAGCTCTACTGTTCCACGCTATCGGACAGTGCAAAAAGATTCAGCGCCGTCATTACTCTCACTGCCGCCCGAAATAAAAAAAGAAATAGAGAATCATCTAGATCATTCAGATTGTTGTGCTTTCTTTGAAGCGCTGACTATCGCGACTTGCAATGGCAGCCCGGTGGATTCACCTACTCTGAAATTACACCTACTGCAGCAAATGGTTCCACTGAAATATCATCGCACTTTGGCTCGTTCGGACGTGAGCTTGCAAGCCTTTGCATGGAGTCAATTGCAGAGGCTATGGGAATCGGAGAAACTTGTTCATGTCGTAGAGAAAGAGCCTGCATTCCTTGAGCTGTTGTACCTTGTTGATCATCCAAAAATATTTGAATTTTTAAAGAAAGAAATTCAACAAAAGCCAGAGTTAAAGCAAAAGCTAAGAGACTGGGTCGAACGCTCTAAAACAGAGAGCGTGCAAGCTATAGCAGCCAATGCGCTAACGATCTTGGTAAAAAGCGGTGTCCAGTTTAACGGGGCGGACTTAATGGGAATCCGGGTTGCTGGGGCAGATCTAATACATGGCGTATTCGATCATGCTCAGCTGCAGGGGGCGGATCTGAGAAATGTCAATCTTCGTAATAGTTGGCTGCGTGGGGCGAATTTAAGCGGCGCACAGATGAAAGGCGTACAGTTTGGTGAGCTGCCGTTTCTCAAAGAAGACAGCTGGGTGAGTTCCTGCGCGTATTCACCGGATGGGGAAACCTGCGCTATTTCCCTTGATAATGGCAATATCAGCGTGTATGAGACTTCGAGCTGGGAAAAAATCCAAACTTTAAACAATCATGGCGATTGGGATATTAGCCTTGCGTATTCGCCAAAAAGCGATCAGATCGCTTCTGGCTGCTGGGGTAATACAGTTCGGCTGTGGGACGTAAAAACGGGTACTGTCGGCCATCTCTTACGCGGTCATCGCGGTCCGGTCCATAGCGTGGCGTATGCGCCGGATGGTAAGCAGATTGCCTCTGGCAGTGGGGACAAGAGAGTGCGGCTGTGGAACGTGGAAACCGGTACTGCCGGGTACACCTTACGCGGCCATACAGGTGACGTTTATAGCGTCGCATATGCGCCGGATGGCAAGCAGATTGCCTCTGGCAGTGGGGACAAGAGAGTGCGGCTGTGGAACGTGGAAACCGGCGCTGTTCAACGCATTTTACGTGGCCATAGCAATGGAATTAGTAGCGTCGTATATTCGCCGGATGGTAAGCAGGTCGCCTCTGGCAGTGAGGACTATACAGTGCGACTGTGGGATGTTGAAACCGGAGCGGTCGGTTACATTTTACACGGCCATAACGATGTTATTTATAGTGTTGTATATTCGCCGGACGGTAAGCAGATCGCCTCTGGTGGTTCGGACAAGGTAGTCCGGCTGTGGGATGTGGAAACCGGTGTTTGCTGTCACACCTTAAGCGGCCATAGCAGTTTTATTAGTAGCGTCGTGTATTCGCCGGACGGTAAGCAGATCGCTTCTGGCGGTGATGATAATACAGTGAGACGATGGGATGTCGAAACAGTAGGTGCTAGTTATGCCTTAAGCGATCATAGCGATAAAATTAATAGCGAGGTATATTCACCGAAAGGTGATCAGATTGCTCTCTGTGAAAACAATACAGTGCAGTTGTGGAACGTTGAAGCCAGGGCGGTCAGTCACATCTTATGCGGCCATAGCGATAGTGTTACTAGCGTTGTGTATTCGCCGGACGGTAAGCGAATTGCCTCTGGTAGTAAGGACCATACCGTGCGGCTGTGGGACGTGGAAACCAGCCAGTGCCAGATGGTGATTCAAGATTTTAACGGGCCAGTGATAAGTATCGCCTGGGAAGAGGTTTTCAATGGCGATTATTTGGTAACCGGCAGTAATAAGTCCATCCGGCAGTGGCGGATCGTAAAAGAGGGGGAGGAATATAAGGCACTTTTGTGCTGGAGTTCGACGCAAGATGTTCTTACACTGCGGGGTGCTTTAATCAAAGGAGTACAAGGTTTGAGCAAAATGAATGAGAGTCTGTTAAGCCAACGCGGGGCAGTATTAGCTTGAAAAGTAAGCGCTCATTATTTGATCGAGCGTGATGGCACGCTGATATGTTTAGTTCCCGATAAATATCGAGCTTGGCATGCTGGCATATCGCAGTGAAAAAACTAGGTTATCAAGTAGCGCCGCTTGAGGATGCAATCCAAGCTTTTAACCAGCACTACTTAGGACGAAAACACGAAGATAAAAAAGAGGGAAAACTTGAGCTTGATGCGGAAGGCAAACTCACTTTGCATCGCCTCCTTGCACTAAAAGTTGGAAACCATAACAATATAGCATTCTCGAAGCTTTTCGCAGCATAGTCATTGTTAACCAGTTGAACGATCTCTTGCTGCTGGAGTGACGTGGCTTTTCGGCGAGTGGCCTTGCGAGCTGTCCGGGGAGCAATGGTATTGCTCCCCCACATCAGTTCGATAAAACGTTGCAATCCTGGCCATGCGACCACCCAGGCACATTAATGTAGTAGCGTACTGCTTTGCCGACGCCGTGGCTCCACAGTTGCCCGCCCGCGACCATCTCCGAAAGGTCGCGTGTTGCTGTGGCCTTTGAGATACCGGTCATCTTCATGTACTTGTCGACGTTCAAGCCACCCAAGAAGCCACCGTCCCCGTCATCGAGCAAGCGCTGTAGCACCTTGCGCTGCCGCTCATGAAGTCCGCTGCCCTCGTGCTTCTCCCAAAAACGCCTCTTCTCGATTGCCTGGTCAATAGTGTGGCTCGCGGCATGACAGGCGGCCGTACATTGGCGCGCAAACCACTGTACCCACGCCGTGACATTGGTGTCGCCACACTGAGCTTGGTTAAGGGCATCGTAGTACGCCGAGCGCGAGGTGAGTAACTGGCGCGAAAGGCTATAGAGGCGCACCGGTTGTCGCAAATGCTGTGCCATGGCTATGTCAGCGATGGCTCTCCCAATGCGGCCGTTACCGTCCTCAAACGGGTGGATGCTCTCGAACCACAGGTGTGCGATGGCGGCACGGGCGAAGCCATCGATCGTCTTGCTGCCCGTTGGCTGCAAAGGCGATGTCTCAGCAAACCACGTGAGGAAGCGCTGCATTTGCGCCGGCACGTCCTTGGATGGCGGTGCTTCGTAATGCACCACTTCACGGCCGAGCGGACCGCTCACGATCTGCATCGGGTCGTCATGATCGCGATATCGGCCGACGACGATGCGGTGAATGCCGGACGTGCCACCAGGAAACAACGCCGATTGCCACCGGCACAAGCGACCCTCATCGAGAGGCATGTCAAACTCTGTCGTGGCATCGCTAATAACCTCAACCAGGCCATCAACATGGCGGTTGGAGGCTCCCGACGTTGAAAGCCCGAGTCGCCGCATCACGGATGACCGGACCACATCGAGCGACAAACGCTCTCCTTCTATGGCGGCGGTGGCCAGCACCTCATCCGATAGCGCATCCAGTGCGACTTGACTGGTACTTCCAAGGCTGATGGCCGTAGCCTTGCCCTCGACTACACCGTGCATCCGGTAGGCCTCCGCCAAGTCAGGTGCGGTTATCTGCGCGTTGTAGGCGAGATCAGGCCATGCAGCCCGACGCCAGATCCAGGTGGATTTCGTGTTCATGAGCCACAATCTACCATATTCGGCTCATATTATGAGCCGATTCTTCAGAATTGCGGCTCACGCAATCGCCTGCAAACAACGATAGCCAGGCTCTTGGGCTCCATTTTAACTAACAGTATTTTCCAATCCTAGGCTGAAACTGTCATGCGGAGTAGAGAAATTGGATCGATAATTAGTTGTAACGGCCCGATAACCCAGATAGGGGAGTTACCATCTGGCTTTCTGAAAACTTCGATTTTTTCATGTAAAACTTCCTCTCTTTTGTTTGGAGAAAATTCTACTTTCAATCTCTTTCAATTTGTGGGGGGATTACCTCCTACATGATATTGTGTTGGTTTAATATGTCACAATTCATCCTTTCTTCTTTTTCTCCACCCCCACATTTCTTTGGCGGATGGATAAGGATCTATAACTATAAATGTATTTACAATGCGCTGTGGCTGGCTTTCTGGCAGTCAATTTTTTTATTTCAACGGTTCAAGCCAAAACAATTTGTACGGCTATTGCCGATGCTAAAACGGGTAAGATAGTCCTGGAAGAAGGGAACTGCAGTGCTCGATTCACGCCTGCATCGACATTCAAAATCGCCTTAAGTGTGATGGGATACGATTGTGGTTTTCTCAAAGATACACATTCGCCAACGCTTCCATTCAAGAAAGGTTACGTGGAATGGGGAGGGGATAACTGGCGTCAGCCCACAGATGCAACCAGGTGGATGAAATATTCGGTGGTTTGGTTCTCACAGCAGGTTACGCAATTTCTCGGGCAGGATCGTTTACAGCAATATGCAACCCAATTCGGCTATGGAAATGCCGATTTCGGTGGGGATCCCGGTAAGAATAACGGCCTTGAGCGAGCTTGGATCAGCTCTTCATTAAAAATATCGCCATTAGAGCAACTTGCATTTCTTCGGAAACTTGTTAATCGGCAGCTTCCTGTGAGTGCGAATGCTTTCGACATGACGAGCCGCATCGTTGAAAAAATCGCACTGCCAAGCGGTTGGGATGTACAAGGCAAAACAGGTATGGCATATCCGCGGCAAGCTAATGGTGATTTTGATGAGGAACACCCTTGGGGCTGGTTTGTTGGCTGGGCTACAAAAGGCGACCACACTTTAGTGTTTGCGCGGCTCATTCAGGACGATAAAAAAGAGCTAGGCACAGCTGGAGTACGGTCACGCGAGGCTTTTTTGATGCAACTGCCTTCCTTGTTGGCGGATTCTTTCGTCAAGCAAACAAAGTGAGGGTTGTTCGCGCAACGATTGATTCACTTCATCAGTTTCATGCAACACCGAAATTAAATGGTCCAACCAGCGGCCAATGTCTGGCCCCTCAGTTCAGTAGCACGGACAGGATCGAGCCGATTACTAAACAAGGCCTTATTCCTGACGACTTGACATCAGACTAAGTTGTCGCCAATCGGATGGCCAACTTCCAACGCAAACGTATCAATTTTAAATCGCTGTTGCCCCCTACACCATAATCGATTCCGGACCCATCTTGGGTGTGGTACGAGCACTCAATAGCTACCGAATGTATTCGTGCTAACTTTAGCTATAATCTATCCTGTTCATTCACGCACAGGTGACCACCGTCGGGCCGTATGGACCAATGCCAATGTAAACTATGCAGGATGCCATCCATCCTGTCTAATTGGCATATTTCTGAACTTCAAATAGAGCTGATTATGGACAACAAAATAACAGCAACGATTGCCTATCGCGACTGCTCGAGAGGAACCGGGGCGTTTTGGGATCACCACAGAATTCAGTCTATCACTGGTGGGCGGACTATTGCTGCGACCCCAGAACCAAGTGCAAATACCTCCCCAATAGAGATTCAGGCAAGCTATACAACAGATAACGTAAACCATAAAGGTCATTATTGCGAAAATCGCCTACCAAAAGGAATGCCAAAACAGAGTCGACAAGGCTGGGGACTTCTTATTGTTCCCGGGGGGAACTGGTCATTAAGGGGAGAGCTTCCTGAACCAGCTACAGCGCATATGCCTAAAAAAAATGATTCTGAGGCGCAAAGGCGTTACGATGCGCGTGAAGCATTTGAGCATGAGTTATTACGCGATGCAATAAGAAGAGGGCGACCAATACTAGCTATTTGTCATGGGTCAGCAAGGCTCTTGGAGGTCTTTGGCGGAGTTACACGCTGTGTGAAGCCGAAGACGCACCAGTCACGTCAAATGCTTTACCTGTGCAAAGATGGCTCGGTCGCTAATGTCTGTGATCAGCATGATATAAAGTTTATTAAGTCAAAACACTCTCTGCTGAAGAGGATGGTTCTTTGGGAAAGAACGCCAGCCACTCCGCCCGTAAGAGGGGGCTGGAAAAAGAATAAAAATCATATAAGCCTGCCAGATAAAGTAAATAGCATGCATTGGAGCGTGGCGGCTGAAAAAAATGGGGTTTCTGTAGAATCAAGCTTCTCTCCAGTACCAGAATTTGAATTGCGCCGATATAAAATTCATTCCGAAAAAGATGCAAGAGCCGAAGGTACCCAAGTTTCTCGGCTGGCCAACTTAGTTGTGACAGTCCGTGCTCAAAAGCACTCGAACTGTTATGTACAAGAATCGCCTAAAACTAAAGCAAGTACTTTATCTAAAGAATACCCTGAATATCCTGCTGAAGCTTTTGAGACGCGGTATGGTGCTCCCACTATGGGAGTGCAGTGGCATCCGGAAGCTTATGAAATTCCAGAAAAAGGAAAATCCACTGCAAATAGAACAACAAAAGATACGATGGGCTTTCACCATAAACTAATTTTGTATTTTGCCCAAGCAGGATGGGCATATGGAATGCGGGTTCAGGCTGTTAATGAGATTAAGAAAGCCGCATTGAGTAAGGCTTATGTAAAAAGCAGGAATGCCGCTGACCTCCTACAAAAAGCTACATTTCAAATGACTAAAAAAGTAACTGCTGTTGAGCCGGAAGATTATTTAAGTGAGGCGATATCGAATTTAGCGATTAGTGAGTCCGATGAAGTACTTGACCTCACTTCACAAATGGCTTCCCTAACGGTGCGTAGACTTGCTTGAAATGCAGAGGATGAAAAATAGTCAATAAGTCTAATGCAAGCCATATTTTGATGAACACTACGCATGGGGTTACTCCTTAGCGCTTACGCGCTGGTTTAATAAAGTTTCGTACCTCTATCAAACCGGAGAACCCCACCAGTTGGCAAGGCCTTACTGTACGATCAAGTAAGAACTAATACAGATGATACAACGCATTGGCATATTGACAACTTGCAACTTCCAGGAGTTGGTTTCCTTGCCAAGTATGCTGCTTTTAAGGCGGCCAATGCAAGTGGCGTGTCGATTCGTTTCAAAATGCATATCGATCGAGACCACTACAAATTATGTACTCTCCATCAACCTTGGGTCTTCAAAATGAATCTTAAGTTCTTCGCATATTTCATTGAAATAACCTCCAAGCTCTTTGAAGTTATCTTGAGGTGTATTCAAGCTCTCTTGAATCGAACTCATCATAAGCGCAGGATTATTTTCTTTAAATTCAATATTAAGTTTTTCACATATTTCGCGCAAACTATTTTTAATGGATGCCATCGCTTCCTCACGTTGAGAGTGAGGGGTGCGTACTTCAGAAGTATCTTTCGTGCTATTAATTAGAATATTGACCTGATTGAAGACGTTATTAAAATTATTTATCAAATGTAAAGAGTCAATATCATCTGATGGTATTTGTAAATTTAACTCATTTATATCTCCGATGGTCCGCGTAATTTCTTGCCTAGCGGGTTGAGTATCTATATCAGACGGCGTGTTTTCATCTGATTTAAGCGAATTTAAGAAATTATCTACTATAAGCCGTAATTTCATTAAGAGAACAATAGCTGCATCCTGTGCATTCGTAGTTGCAGTACCCTGCATCGATTCTAAGGTCTGTCTCGCTTCTTGAAAAACCCGATCAAAAATTATTTCCGCATCACTTTTTGTTGTTATTGGGACATTTTGCCGCTCGTTACGTAAAATTTCCCCCAACGGTCTAATGACTGCTCTTTCGAAGTCACGTGCAACTTCTCCAGCAGGCCTGATGACCGCTCTTTCGAAGTCACGTGCAACTTCTCCAGCAGGCCTGATGACCGCTCTTTCGAAATCACGCGCTATTTCTCCAGCAGGTCTGATGAACGCTCTTTCGAGACCTTTTAGAAAACCCATAACTATCTCCTTAAAGAAAAAGATTGCACTGTGCAACATATTGTAATCTGCGCAGGAATGCCGTTTTCAGGTGGGGGCGCCGGGCAGAATAACGGCCACCGTAATTGTAAGGGCATCGCCCAAACGAGTTGTCATTTGCGCAAATGGCATCAGCTGTAAGAGGTTAGAATACTACATTGCCAATCTCGCCCGCAAGCATGAATAATTACTCATTCAATCGGAAACTCTATCATTAGATATATCCTACGTGATATCAAAAGGCGATTACACCTTAGTGTTTGCGCAGCTCATTCAGGACGATAAAAAAGAGCTAGGCACGGCTGGAGTACGGTCACGCGAGGCCTTTTTGATGCAACTACCTTCTTTGGCGGATTCTTTCCTCAAGCAAACAAAGATGATTCATTCATTTTGAATACAGTCAGAAAAACGATAAATTAGAGGCACTGTCTTTAACCAATGAGGTATCAGGTAACCTTAGGTGCCAAGATGCGGAGCTGGCGAATCAGCAAAAAATCTTTAATTTCGTAAACTAACTAGAATGTGGATTATGTTAAATTGAACATATTAATCTCCGAGATACCTTTCCCCCTGAGTATTCGACGAGAAAGATATATACCGCCTCTAATAAGCATCTTTAGAGAGTTTGTCCTTTTTGCTCTCTAATATTTTTTTGACTTGTTGTTCGTGCTCCGAGAGAACCCTCGATGCATTAGTTGCCTCTGCCTTATCTTCCGGTGACGACATCTTGAACACCATTTCTCTTGCAAATTTCAGGCTTGGTTGCATTTGAGACAATAGATTTTCTAATTCCTCGTTTTCTTTCCTTAACCTTTCTTCAAAGTGCTGCCGCTCCAATTTCAGTTTCTCTGCATGTTCACTGCTGATGAGACTATAGGGCGTATTTTTTCTAATAGCGACAGGTTCTCTAAATATAGTACTCTTGCAACGAATCATTAAATCAATTACTTGATCTGTTTGGCGCCAACTTAGATCAGATATCTCCTCTTGTTTGCTAGCGTCTATAATCATTTGAGCCTTTTGTTCTTCCCCTGGATCTTTTTCAGTAGACCATATTTCAATATATTTATGATTAGTGGCTACAGCAAGGAGTTGGCCATCTTTGGAAAAAGATAATTTAGTTACTTCAGAACCTGAACCTTCGAGGATATAAGTAAAGCTATTACTTATCCATTGCAGCGCAACAGCATATTTACCGGGTTTTTTGCTTTCTCCTCCAACAGCAAGCCATTTTCCATTTAAAGAGCATGCTAGTGCTGTGATTTGCTTCAGCGATTCCGAATAATCCTTTCGTTTTGTATCGTGGATTATCCCTACTGAGGTATAACAAATAGTATTAGAATCATTGACCGAAACAACCGCTCTGCTATCGTATAGAAAAATAGGCTCAGGACGCATTGTAGATTTCTGCAAAATATAAGGTTCTGTTCTTTCCTCCAGAAGGCGTGCCCAGAATCCTTTGCCCAGAACATTACCATTCCCTATTAATCCTATTTTCTCGTTCTCCAATCGAACAAGCATATAGCAATTATTAGGCGAGGTTTTTATACAGCTAAAAGAGCTTGATCCAAACTTAAGGCCGCCCTTGAAATTATCGTGTCCTATATATGGGCGCCAAACCACCTCGCCCGCACCTGGCTCTTTGATCATCCATCGGCATGCTACTTTGTCTGAAATTGTAAGAAGGCAGTCTTTGCTTGTAAATAATAAGGTATGAAAACCAGGGTCAGATAGGCGAGCTGGCCTCAGATAAGTCCTAAGCAAAAGGTGCTAGCGTCTCCATGGTGAGATAAATGTTCTTGCAAATTCACTCCAGAGTCATTGAGAATGACTTCTGTTGGTTGTGATTTATTGCGCTCGTATGGTCTCTCAGTAGCAGAAGCAGGTATACAAGAAATTGGACGGCTATATGAGAAAATCCTGAACATATCATTTCTCCATTCTGATAGATGCCTGATGTAATAATATACCAAAAACAAAACCACGCTACCTGCATACGCTGATTCGGCGTAACGAGGTTAATAGGAATGGCTACTTGGGCTACAATATTCTTTGATAGGCTTAATCTATGGTAGAAACTGACCAATAAATATTGGCCAACATCAAAAACGTTATATTCACGCAATATCGAGGCTATCTTTCTAGAACGGTTATTCTCTTAGGAAAGAAAACCAAAGAATTAGCTAGCTGCCTTTTGTTTGGTCCTGGACACCAGAAAAATGGGATTTCAAATCGTAGCATTTCATTCATGAACCAAGGATGGTAGTCAATATCTACAGTTGAAAATATATCGAATTTTTCTGTCAATTCGAGCAGCGCCGAACGGGAAATATAAGATCGCCACAATTTGCCACGTATTATAAATTTTGTACGATGTTTTCTTGCTATATAACGGGCTGCAGCAAAATCATGTGGCCCATCGCAGCATAAAAAATAGCTGTTTATCCCATGAGTGCCACGCGCTGGATGGCCTGGCGCGCATGTGTTTAATGCGAAGATCCGAGGATGGGTCAATTACTACAGTGCTTTCTACAAATCGGCACTGTACCCGACCCTTGCGCAGATCGACCGTAAACTAGCATTGTGGACTACTCGAAAATACAAACATCTGCGTGGGCATCGTCGCCGAGCCAGTCATTGGACTCGACTTTACTTGGCGTGCCCTCTTGGGCTATGGACCAAGGTTGTTTGAAGAATCAAGCCACTTTTAAAAAGCTGGGTGATTGATGGACAAGCGCCGAGTGCATGCGCTTGTCGTTATAAATGTGCTCCAAGGCGCGATGATACAACGCGCTGGCATATTGACAACTCCTGTCAGTAATGCAACTTCCAGGGGTTGGTTTCCTTGCCAAGTATGCTGCTTTTAAGGCGGCCAATGCAAGTGGCGTGTCGATTCGTTTCAAAATGCATATCGATCGAGACCACTACAAATTATGTACTCTCCATCAACCTTGGGTCTTCAAAATGAATCTTAAGTTCTTCGCATATTTCATTGAAATAACCTCCAAGCTCTTTGAAGTTATCTTGAGGTGTATTCAAGCTCTCTTGAATCGAACTCATCATAAGCGCAGGATTATTTTCTTTAAATTCAATATTAAGTTTTTCACATATTTCGCGCAAACTATTTTTAATGGATGCCATCGCTTCCTCACGTTGAGAGTGAGGGGCGCGTACTTCAGAAGTATCTTTCGTGCTATTAATTAGAATATTGACCTGATTGAAGACGTTATTAAAATTATTTATCAAATGTAAAGAGTCAATATCATCTGATGGTATTTGCAAATTTAACTCATTTATATCTCCGATGGTCCGCGTAATTTCTTGCCTAGCGGGTTGAGTATCTATATCAGACGGCGCGTTTTCATCTGATTTAAGCGAATTTAAGAAATTATCTACTATAAGCCGTAATTTCATTAAGAGAACAATAGCTGCATCCTGTGCATTCGTAGTTGCAGTACCCTGCATCGATTCTAGGGTCTGTCTCGCTTCTTGAAAAACCCGATCAAAAATTATTTCCGCATCACTTTTTGTTGTTATTGGCACATTTTGCCGCTCGTTACGTAAAATTTCCCCCAACGGTCTAATGACTGCTCTTTCGAAGTCACGTGCAACTTCTCCAGCAGGCCTGATAACCGCTCTTTCGAAGTCACGTGCAACTTCTCCAGCAGGCCTGATGACCGCTCTTTCGAAATCACGCGCTATTTCTCCAGCAGGTCTGATGAACGCTCTTTCGAGACCTTTTAGAAAACCCATATAACTATCTCCTTAAAGAAAAAGATTGCACTTATGAGTATAGTGCAACATATTGTAATCTGCGCAGGAATGCCGTTTTCAGGTGAGGGCGCCGGGCAGAATAACGGCCACCGTAATTGTAAGGGCATCGCCCAAACGAGTTGTCATTTGCGCAAATGGCATCAGCTGTAAGAGGTTAGAATACTACATTGCCAATCTCACCCGCAAGCATGAATAATTACTCATTCAAGGAAACTCTATCATTAGATATATCCTACGTGATATCAAGTGGGAGAGTCGGAATGAAACAAAAGGATAAGGATCTATAATTTCTTCGGAAACTTGTTAATCGGTAGCTTCCTGTGAGTGCGAATGCTTTCAACATGACGAGCCGCATCGTTGAAAAAATTGCACTCCAAGCGGTTGGGATGTACAGGGCAAAACGGGTATGGCATATCCGCGGCAAGCTAATGGGGATTTTGATGAGGAACACCCTTGGGGCTGGTTTGTTGGCTGGGCTATAAAAGGCGATCACACCTTAGTGTTTGCGCAGCTCATTCAGGACGATAAAAAAGAGCTAGGCACGGCTGGAGTACGGTCACGCGAGGCCTTTTTGATGCAACTACCTTCTTTGGCGGATTCTTTCCTCAAGCAAACAAAGATGATTCATTCATTTTGAATACAGTCAGAAAAACGATAAATTAGAGGCACTGTCTTTAACCAATGAGGTATCAGGTAACCTTAGGTGCCAAGATGCGGAGCTGGCGAATCAGCAAAAAATCTTTAATTTCGTAAACTAACTAGAATGCTTATACCGCCTCTAATAAGCATCTTTACTCTGTATTTTATATGTAGTTCTATTTTTCCATCAAAGTGTGAATGAGATACTTTCATTTATGATTTTTAAGAAACATCTATGTAGTAATTCGTTTTATACGACTTTGCTTCGCATGATTTTGAGAATTTCTTCTTTTATTTATATAAAGTTGCTATTTTTATAGGAGTATATTGATGTTATCAGCAAATGTTGACGGATCATCCCGGCGCTCAAGTTTTACAGAAGGCACTGGTGTAGCAGCTGATGTAAAGGTTCAAGGATTATCCCGGCGCTCAAGTTTTACAGAAGGTACTGGTGCCGCAGCTGATGTAAAGGTTCAAGGATTATCCCGGCGCTCAAATCTTACAGAAGGCACTAATGTAGCAGCTGATGTAAAGGCTCAAGGATCACCCCGACGCTCAAATCTTACAGAAGGGTATTTCAATAATTATAGCTATGATCTTGGCGCAAATGATAAAGCAAATTTTAGCAGTGTTTTTAGTAGAGGTCTTTCTTCCCTTAAACAAAAAGTAGATTTAACCAATGCTAGAAGCCGCATTGGCACATTTTTTTCTTCCATTAAACCAAGTTTACCTGAAGTAGATTTAACCAATCTTAAAACTGGTTTAGATAATTTTAGAAATCAAGCTAGTAAACACTTATCTTATACTAACATTAAAAATAAAGCTGAAGAAGCTTTGTCTAAAGCTGAGCACAATTTTAAAAATTTCAGAAGGCAAGTTATTTATGCTGGAGATAATTGCTTTATTAAGGATTATTTAAGAAAAAGTAATTTAAATAAAATTAAAATCGAATCCGAAACCCAGCTCCGTTTGCTTAAGAGGAAATATAAGTTAAAGATGTTTCCATCTAAAAACAAGAGGGATTTTGAGAGCGGCATAAGAAATTGGATAGAAAAAATACCTCCATCTCCTCAAAAAATACTCCGTAGAGCAATTGAGGAAGAGCTTAAAATAGCAATGACAAATAATCTTAATTATATAAATGCCGATAATATTGTTAAAAGAATTGAAAAATATATCTCGACTAATCAGAGAGCAGCTGTTGAAAATGAATTTAAAAATCAGGATTTGAATAATATTTTGGCGTATCTTCCAAAAGTAGAATGTTTGAGATATAGTGATGGTCGCTCAGTTTCTTTTGGGGAAGATGACCCTGGGAAAGATGACCTATTTAATACAGAAGATAAAGATCTTTTATATTTTAATCAGAAAGGTCTCTGGCATGATTTAAGAGGCTTAAATCTTTCTGTCAGAAATTCTTATCGAGACTCATTTGGTTTAGAAATTCTCGAGCCAGATGATGAACTGTCACAAACTCACCGTATATCAAGAAGTAATTCTAGAAGTACAACCACTACGTCGAGGCTATAGATATGTCTAGTACATCTAAAACTACGTCAAGACTATATTTATAATAATTAAATTTAACTTTTTCAGCTATAGCCTTTCCAATAATGGAAAGGCTATAATTTATTTTTTTGGAAAGAATTTTAATCATAAATTTCTTTAAACAAGCATCAATCCGCTCACGCCTAGCTTAGCCATTACCTCAATTTCAAACAAAAGATTGTTGTTATATAGCAATTAATGCATACTGCATTGGCCTTCTCTCCGGTATGATCCTGCCCTTTGCTTATAGATTCTAGCGTTTTGGCTCCTACGCAAATCTGTCCCCAAACACCTCGAATGAGCATATATTTGGATCGCAAACTTTGCTACTCGTTGTGGTTAGCGGTTACTTTGATAATTTCGCCTAACGTGCATGGCGCCGAGAAAAAAATTTGCTTTTCTGCTGAAGAGCGGGCTTGGCTTGAGCTGCGCCCAGTGGTGCGAATAGCGGTGGCGCCGGATTGGGGGCCGATTGAATTTATTGAACATGGCCAACATCGAGGTTTAACCGCTGGATATTTACAGGCTATTACACAAATCAGCGGCTTGCAATTTCAGCTCGTCCCTACTCGCTCTTTGCAGGCATCGCTCAAAAAATTAAGGGCCGGGCAGGTTGATCTATTGCCGGTTGCTTATGGTTTTTCTGAGGTCGATGAGGCGCTAGGCTATGTGCGTTGCACGCGTCCTTATTTTAGCGGCTCAAGCGTTGTTATTACTAAGGGGGAGACGCCGGTAACCGGCGATTTGCGGCAACTCGCCGGCCATGTAGTGGCCATTAGTAATAGTGCATTTTATGCATACTGGTTACGTCAATATCACCCCGATATTAAAATATTACAGGTAACCTCGCCGGAGGCTGCGCTCTCCGCTGTAGCCAAAGGTAAGGCTTATGCTGCTTTAGGTTTTGGTATGAATTTTCATGGTTTAATGAATACAAAGTACCGCGGCGTGCTTTTTTATTCAAGTAAAGTCCCTAATCTACCTATTGTTGGCCGCATGGGGGTGCGAGGCGATCTTGTTTTATTGCGAGATATTTTAGATAAATCTCTCGCTATGCTTTCAGCCGCGCAAAAAGGTGAGATTGAACAACGCTGGATATATTTTTCTCCTCAGCTTACTAAGATGCAATCTACGCCTCAAACCGTGGTGCAGCAAGCGTCATTTTATAGCATATATAATGAAGCGTTAGTGCTTGGGATTAGCTCAATTATTTTTATTTGTCTGGTGCTTCATCTGTGGCAAACGCATAAAAAAGCCTCTGAAACAGTTAAAGAAAAATCCATGTTATTGGCTGTTTTCAGCCATGAATTACGTACCCCGATTAGCGCTATTATCAGCGCGGTTGAAATGCTTAAACGGTTTTCTGGCGACGCAAGGCGGCAATCGCGCTTGATTGCTGTGACTGAATCCACAGCCCAATCACTCTTATTATTATTGAACGATACACTCAATAACGCCGGAGATATATCGTTTAAAAAAACTCCCGTACGGCCCGCCGCGCTGGCCAAAGAAGTGGTAGATGTTGTGGCTGCGCCCGCTGCAAATAAGCATCTGCCTATTTTTATTCAGATCAGCGAGAATTTGCCGGAACGAGTTTGCTTAGATGTTTTACGATTTAAACAAATTTGTGTCAATTTACTTGCTAATGCAGTTAAATTTACTGATACCGGTTCAGTAACTTTAAGGCTTGCAATAGATAAACCTGATTTTGTTGAAAACACCGCTGAACTTGTTTTATCTGTGTGTGACACTGGGATCGGGATTTGCCCACAACAACAAACCCGTTTGTTCCGCCCTTTCTCGCAAGCTAATCATTTAATTGCACGCCACTATGGCGGCTCTGGCTTGGGGCTAGCGATTTCAAATAAGCTAGCGAAACGCATGGGGGGCTATATTACGATTAACAGCGCGCCGAATCAAGGCACGACAGTGAGCGTACGGGTTCCGATACAAGTGCTGAAATGGCATTCTAAGGCGGATGCTAATCAAGATGAAAAGCAGTGTGCTCAAACACAAATTCAACAGAATGTGAAGCAATCTTCATTACTGAGCGTCGCGCATTCGGTGGCCGAGCCACCTGCTGTACCTAGGGTGCTTTTGATTGAAGATCATATTGCCATTCAATCTGTTGTACTGGAGCAGATTACCTTACTTGGCTATCATGCAGTACTTGCTACGCATGGCGCGCAAGGGTTAAAAATGTGGCAAGAGCAACTGTTTCCAATTGTATTGATGGATTGTTCATTGCCTGATCTGGATGGTTACACCATAGCGCGTGAAATTCGACGTATCGAGCGTGAACGAGGTCCGCTTTATCCGCACACTGCCCTCTTCGCTCTTTCTGCAGCTACCGATGACGCGCATCAAATGCAGTGTTTGGCCAGTGGCATGGATGGAGTGCTCAGCAAACCGCTAGAGAGTGAAGTACTACAACGTATGTTGGCTATTTGGGTGCCCTTGCCTACTCCTGCGAATAATCTTGCAAACCTGGCGCATCAGGCCACGGCTTTTTCTAGAGCAAATGATTCGGAAAATATAGGTGAAACGGCCCAGACCTTAAGCGAAGATTCGCGCCATCTCATTACACGTTTTCAACAAACTACAGTGCAAGATATTCATCAGCTTGATGCTGCTTTAAACCAGTGCGACATGGAAGGCGTTGCCCGCTATGCGCACCGGATTAAAGGCTCAGCTTTAATGTTTAAGTTTTCTTCTATTGCTGATACAGCAGACCAACTCGAGACCTCCGCCCGCTCGCGCAGCACGGATCGAGCCCGGCTAGACAAAGCGTTACAGGCTTTACGTGAAGCCTGTAACGGTCAGCTCTACCCGCTAACTTAAAATTCGTAGCCAAGCTGTACACGCATACCTGTGTCTGAGCCTGCTTTTGAAGCAGCAGCATTAATCACCACTTGCCCTCCGCGTGAACGGTAAGTGACGCCCACACCGGTTGCTTTGCGTCCTTTAAAGCTTGCAGTGCCTACGCTTACCATGGTGCGACCTGGGCTAACTGGCCCCATGCTGGGCATAGCCATGGCGGCAGCTACGCCTGAATAGGCGTGGCTTGCTACGCTGTTGATGCTTTGGCGCATTTCATTTATGTTCTGCCCCATTTCATTCATGTCTTGCTGTATTTCAGAAAAACGCTGATCGGTGTATTGCATTGATTGATTAATCGAAAAATTTGTATATTGGAAAAGTTGAGCTCCATTGACTGCATCGGTGCTGTTTGGCGATACATCGCCAGGAGCTACGTTGTGTACTTGGACGGGAGTTTTATTGATACCGCCTAAAGTTAGGCTATCACGTTTATCAGTGTCATAAATCACGGTGCTGTCAGGGTTGCCTGAAGGAAAGGCAGAGATAGCCATATTTTTTGTAAGTCCCTCAAATGCAAGAGTCATTTGTTGCTTAACGTGTGCAACCGTAGCTTCGTCAGCAAGGACGGCTTGCTTAGTTTCTGCAACCGTATCTTTGTCAGCAAGGATGGTTTGCTTAGCATCTGCAACCGTATCTTTGTCAGCAAGGACGGTTTGCTTAGCATCTGCAACCGTATCTTTGTCAGCAAGGACGGCTTGCTTAGTTTCTGCAACCGTAACTTTGTCAGCAAGGACGGCTTGCGTAGTTTCTGCAACCGTAACTTCGTCATCAAGGACGGCTTGCTTAGCATCTGCAACCGTATCTTTGTCAGCAAGGACGGCTTGCTTAGTTTCTGCAACCGTAACTTTGTCAGCAAGGACGGCTTGCGTAGTTTCTGCAACCGTAACTTCGTCAGCAAGGACGGCTTGCTTAGCATCTGCAACCGTATCTTTGTCAGCAAGGACGGCTTGCTTAGTTTCTGCAACCGTAACTTTGTCAGCAAGGACGGCTTGCGTAGTTTCTGCAACCGTAACTTCGTCATCAAGGACGGCTTGCTTAGCATCTGCAACCGTATCTTTGTCAGCAAGGACGGCTTGCTTAGTTTCTGCAACCGTAACTTTGTCAGCAAGGACGGCTTGCGTAGTTTCTGCAACCGTAACTTCGTCATCAAGGACGGCTTGCTTAGCATCTGCAACCGTATCTTTGTCAGCAAGGACGGCTTGCTTAGTTTCTGCAACCGTAACTTTGTCAGCAAGGACGGCTTGCGTAGTTTCTGCAACCGTAACTTCGTCATCAAGGACGGCTTGCTTAGCATCTGCAACTGTATCTTTGTCAGCAAGGACGGCTTGCGTAGTTTCTGCAACCGTATCTTTTCCAGAAAAAGTGGTGGTTTGAAAATTAGAATTTGCTAAAACTGGTTCAATAGAAAGAAAGGGGAATGAGCTATCCTCAGGCTGTAAATCATCTGTCGTAAAACTGTCTGTAGAGATATCACTTTTTCCCAACATCATAGCTGAAAAAGTAGGATAGGGGCTGAAAGCCTTTTTATGATCAGTCTTGAGAAAGGTACTGCTACGGTGCATCTTTCTTGGGTCTTCATTATCTGAAGGTTGACTTTCTACGTCTGATAGCTCTTGGCTAAGAGATAGTGTAGGGCTATGACTTGTCGACATGGTTAAAAATAATTGGCTAATTGATTCTCTATTAGAATTTTCTCCACTACGGATTGTTTCTATAGAAGAATTTAATTTTCCAGATAAATTATCAATGTCAGATTTAACTTTATCTGATAAAGATCTTTCTAAACCTTCATATAATGAAGTTAAGTTATCTGGGGTTAAGTTCTCTTGAGTTTTTTTATTATTGATGGGGCTTATTAGATTTCTTTTAATGATTTCCACCTCTTTGGGTAAATCGATAATATCTTGGGGTAATATTTTATTTAAAATGGTGATTACATTTTCTTCTAATGAATTTTTAAATGTATAAAAATTATTTTTGCTGATTTTTTCTTTCAATTCGTCCTTAATTTCACCTTGAGATTTATTTATTTCACTCAGTTTATCTATTGCTAATTTGAATAAATCGGCATTTCTATTTAAATCAGTTTTATATTGTTTAGTTTCGTCTTGAATTATGGCTGGTAATTCTTCACGTAGAGTTGTGTGTGCTTCTAATGATTGTCCTAGTCTACTATCCAATGTGCGGATAGATTTTGTGTTTTCAATAATAATGCCATCCAATGAGTTAAATTTATCATGTAATTCCTCACGATTAACGGCATCACTATTTATTTCACTTTTTGCAATCCCTTTTAATATTACCGGATTTTGACCCTCTGAAACAAAACTAACTGACTTTTGATTTTTGTCAAATTTAATAATTTTTTCATTTTGTATCTTTTCCTCAATTAAATTTTTAGTGGCCTTTTGCGCAGAATTTATCGTTTCAATAATCCCCGTAAAAACTCTACTCAGTTGACCTACCACTACGACGTCACTGTCTTTCTCTCCATCTTCTACGCCACTAATTCGACGTCCGCTCATTAAAATTGACGCTG
Source organism: Mycoavidus sp. B2-EB (assembly GCF_014218255.1). Lineage (NCBI taxonomy): Bacteria > Pseudomonadati > Pseudomonadota > Betaproteobacteria > Burkholderiales > Burkholderiaceae > Mycoavidus > Mycoavidus sp. B2-EB. The sequence continues at coordinate 1,022,679 of NZ_AP021872.1, read as the reverse complement.
GAGTTTTTGGCATTTCATGTGTTCCTGGAATTTCAGGTGCAATATAAATTGGTGGATAGCTAGGGGCATTTTCCATATTTCTATTAATATAAAAAGGTATTTGCTCTTGGGTAATGTGCATAATAAGATTATTGATTTGCCCTTGATTAACTGCATCATTTTCGCTTTTAGCCGGCGCTAAGCCGGAAATTCTCACGAGCTTATTTTCATCAGGTTTTTTTGCGAGCGTAATTTTGTTGAATTCAGGATCATCAGAAATTTCATCATACAAAACTGCCATACTTTTTACTTGACCTACCGTTGCGGCATCGCTATTTCTCCTGCCATTTTCCACATGGATAATTTTTCGTCTGGACGTTGAACTTCCAATTGATACTACATTTTTTTTATCAGCTTCACTATAATCTCCAAGCGCAGTTGAGTTAACTGCAGATTCATGCACTAAGGCTTGAAATCCAAGCGCGGTTCCTATCTTTGCATCTACCTGTGCATGCGAACCATAATGCACTTTTTTACTTTCAGTTTCTAAATCTTCTTTTTCTTGTTCAAATGTTTTTATATGATCAAGAAGTTCCTGGCTATCTTTAATTAAACTATCACCTATTGTGAATAATCTATCATTTTGTGCCGGGTTATGATTGACTTCTGGTGTGGAAGAAGTCACATCCATTCCTTCTAACATAAAAGAGAGAGAAGATGACGAGGACATGCTATCTCTTATGCTTCTTGTCTTAGATTCTGCCTCTACGACTGCTTTATCTGCATTATTTATTATTTGATCTAATATTTTACTACTTGATGAATTTCGTTTTAAAATCCATCTTTTTTTATCTGAAATTTTTGCATCATCAGTAGAGTTTTCAAAAAAATTAGGTTTTTCTGAATCTATATGAAAATTCAGTGGGTCTTCAGCTGATTCTGAGCCTTCCACAGCATAAACTAATTTGCTGTTAATAAGCACTAAACTGATTACCATAAGAAAAATTATAGCTTTATGTATCCACCAGCAGAAAGAGTGATTTTCTTCTGTATACTTTTGATTTCCTAGGATTCTGTGATATGATTTGCAACGATATTGCATTAAATGCCTCTAAATAAAAAGAAAAGAACGAAAGTATATTTCAAATTTGGCTGAACAAAAACTCAGCCATATAAGAATAGTCTTAAAAATTCAAAGTAAAAAGGATATTACTTATTTTTAAATAAATAATTTTTTATTTTTCAGAATGAAAAATAGATTTTTGATTCTAAATATTTTAATTGGAATTAAATAAATAATCGCCGCGCTAGCGGTGAACCGGCGGGTATGCTTGCTTCTTCAAGCTTAGTGTAGAGAGTCATTAATTGCTGCTCAATTGCAGCCAGAGCAGTTATTGGCAAAGGGTTTTGCCGATCATCCGTTAAATGGGCGCCAATGCGTTGCGAGAGAGATGTTGCGTAGTTATACATCAACCTAAACGGTACGTTTTCTTCGCCAACAGTCGGCACATCAAGTAAAAAAGTAATGCTTCTACCTCCTTTATACGTTAAGTCATCTCGTAAGAAATTGGTGTTGTTAAATTGCAACACAAAGACAGGATTTTGCTTTGCATCCAGTTTGATGAAGCGAGTGCCATCGCGTGATAAGAGCAGGCCATCTTGTGCTGCAATGGCTTGTACATAATGAGCAGACCATGGAGCACTATCTGAGGTAACGTTGATTAAGAGTTGCACGTCGCATTGAGCAGCGAATGCGTCAAGTTCACGCGCGCTGGCAACGGTTGTATGCATGTCTGGGCAATCCAATTCCGCGTCTAGCGTATCTGCTAGAATTTGCATGCCCGCGATAAATTCTGAAAACTCTAACTCGTTGAGCGGGCCGGAACGATTGGCTAGCTGTACAGCAATATGCAAGGCCTGATAGCGTTCGCCAGCTTGCAAATTTTGCCAGATAGCCGTGTTGCTGCTCGGTTCTCCTGCAATTAAGATGGGTTTATTGCCAGCGCGGCGTAACCGTTGCGCGAGAGGAATGAGTTTTTCAGCTGCAATCGGCGTGGTAAACCGCAATGGCACAATGCAATCGATACGGGGATCGATTATGCTGGTTAGATCGCTCTTAGGATGAGCGGCTGGGGAAAGATTTACAGTTGGTTCTTCAGCTTGAGAAGGCTGTGTATTAATGGATTCCAACTGAGTTTCAGGATCCGCAGATGTTGGCTTCAGCAGTGTAGGTTCCGCGGGTGCGCTTTGAATTTGTCCGCTGCTTTGTTGTAACTCCGTTGACAATGAACGGGGCAAAGCACGCCGAACCTTAATACGTTGCCATGCGTTGTAAATGATCACGCCCAGTAAAACTGATACCCCCGCGCCGATTAAAGCGAATTGTAGTTCACCCATGCCCTTTCTCTAGTCTGCTCCGTGCATCAGGCCGCGGCTACAAAATTCTCTGCCGCCTCCATATCGACTGCGACAATCCGCGAAACGCCCTGCTCTTGCATGGTAACGCCAATTAGCTGCTGTGCCATTTCCATCGCAATTTTGTTGTGTGAGATAAACAAAAATTGCGTGTGGTCAGACATCGTGCGCACTAAATTGACAAAACGTTCTGTGTTTGCATCGTCCAGCGGGGCATCTACTTCATCTAGCAGACAAAATGGCGCTGGATTAAGTTGGAATAAGGCAAAGACCAGTGCGGTAGCAGTCAGAGCTTTTTCACCGCCGGAAAGTAAATGAATGGTTGAATTTTTCTTGCCCGGTGGCTGTGCCATGACTTGCACGCCGGCATCAAGAATTTCGTCGCCAGTCATCAGGAGTTTGGCTTGCCCTCCCCCAAAAAGGCGTGGAAAGAGTTCGCCAAAATGACGGTTCACTTCATCAAAAGTGTTTTGTAAGAGTTGACGTGTTTCTTGGTCGATTTTGCGAATGGCGGTTTCAAGCGTATCGATTGCGCTATTTAAATCGGTGGATTGCGCATCTAAGAATTGCTTACGTTCACGGGCGGTGGCGCATTCGTCAAGCGCCGCCATATTGACCGGACCGAGGGCTTGAATGGCTTGATTTAAGCGGGTGAGTTCACTTTGCAAAGCGGATGGCTTAAGCTGTGCGGGAAGTTTAGTGGCAAGTTCAGCTTGGTTAGCGTCGGCGCTAACCAGTTGTTCGTCGAATTGCGTTTGATTCATCTGCGCTGCTTGTACTTTAAGCTGCAATCCAGTGATTTGTTCGCGTAATGGCTGTAACGTGCGCTCAGCGGTTAAACGCGCCTCGTCGGTCATGCGTAGTTGCACACCAAGCATGTCAAGCTCGGTGCGCGCTGCTGATAATGAGTGTTCTTTTGCAACGCGCGCATTGAGCGCCTCTTCAAGGCTTTCTTGTAGGGTTTGGCTATGGGTTGCTTCGAGTTCAGCCTGGGTTTGATGTAGTGTCTTAAGGTGCTGTTCGGCTTGCTCCTGGGCGGCTTGGATAAGGCGCTTTAGCTCATCGATGCGAGTGGTTGCGGCACGCACCGCGTAGTGTGCTTCTTGTGCATTACGCTCATGTTCGCGGGCTTGCTGACGCGCTTGGGTCAGTTCTTGCTCAAGTGTGCTGAAGCGGTGTTGATCATCGCTGAGATTCGCCTGGGCCGCTAGTAGCGCTTGGTGGGCTTGTTTAAAATTATCTTCGGCTTGAGCGAGGTGTTCGTGTTGCGTCTCGATGTGCGCAATGACTTCGGATAACTCTTCATTGATTTGCGTACTGCGTGCGGTATAGCGCTCTTCAGCTTGAGTCAGTTTAAGTGCTTCGAGTTGTAAGGCATGGCCACGTTGGATGATGTGTTCGATCTGCGCGCGTGCTTCGGTAAGCGTTTGATTGGCTTGATGCCAGGCGGCTGCAGTGCGCGTTGCCGTGGTTTTGAAGTCTTCCGTGAGCAGGCTTTGTGCGCGCACTTGTTTGTCTAAGTTTTCAATTTCTTGCGCGCGCGCAAGCAAGCCAGCTTGCTCCGAGTCTGCGGCATAGAATTGCACGCCGACGCGGCTAATTTGATGACCCGCCGGCACGACAAAGACTGAGCCAACTGGCAATTGTGCGCGTTCGGCGAGCGCTTGCGCCAGATTATTGGCAATAAATACGCCTGCTAGCCAGTCTGCTAATACAGCACGCAAACTGGGGTCGTTAATGCGCAAAAAAGCGAGGAGTGGGCGTAAACCGGTGGCTGGCATGACCGCGTAACTCGCTGGCGGTGGCGCAAAAAAGGCGAGTTTTGCGGGCGGAGCTTCGGCTACCAGCGTAGCAGTTTGGGCCAGATCTGAAATTTCAAGGGCCGCCAAGCGTTCACGCAGCACGGCCTCGAGTGCAGTTTCCCAGCCTGGTTCGATATGAAGTTTTTGCCATAAGTGCGGTGCTGCGGCGAAATCGTGCTGCTCAAGCCAGGGCTGCAGGGCATCGTTGGCTTGGATACTGTGTTGGAGTTGCTTTAATGCGTTGAGTTGCGCTTCGAGCTGCTGTAGGACCGTGCTTTCAGCTTGCCACTGTTGCTGGGCTAAACGCAGCACTTGCTCGCTTTGTAGGGCGGCTTGCTGGGCTTGGTTTAAATGTTGTTGCTGATGCTGTAGATTCTCATCTTGTTCAGCGCGTTGGAGGCGCGCTGCTTCAAGCTGTGCTGGATCGGGCATAGCCAGTGAGCGGATTTCATGGTGCAGCCGTTCGCGCCGTTGTTGCCATTGCTGTAGCTGCTGTTGCGCATTATGTTGCTGGGCGGTTTCAAGTTTGCAAGCTTGTTCAAGCTGGGCGATTTGGCTATGCCCATGCGTTAATTGAGCTTGCGCCTCGCGCCAGCGCGTTTCGAGGGCGGGTAGCACCGTGTTTTGGGACCGCGCAGCATGCTCTGCTTGCGCACTTTTTTCGGTGGCGATCGCTAAGGTTTGCTCTGCATTGACATATTCAGCACGAGCCTGGGCGGCCTGCGCTAGCCATTGCTCACGCTGCGTATTCAGGTTGCTAATTTGGGTTTGTATGCGATGACGCGTTTCTGTGATGAAACGTATTTGCGTTTCCAGTTGGTTGATTTGCGCATTGATTTCATACATTGCGCCCTGCTCGGCTTGCAACGTGTCGCTGGCGGTGGCGTAGGCTTCTTTTAAAATTTCAAGCTGGGCTTCAATTTCACGTAGCTTAGCGGTTTGCTCTTCAAGCTCGACTTGAGCGTTAGCCAGTGCGCTTTGTTGCAGCGCTTTTTCTGCTTGCGCTTCATTTTTGCGCAGTAGCCATAATAGAAGTTGCTTTTCTTCGTTTTCGGCCTTGAGTATCTGGTAACGTTGGGCGATAGTCGCTTGAGCTTCGAGTTTATCGAGCTGACAGTTGAGTTCGCGGAGAATGTCTTCAACCCGCGTTAGATGTTCGCGCGTGTCATGCAAGCGATTGGCGGTTTCCCGCCGCCGTTCTTTATATTTTGAGACACCGGCTGCCTCTTCAAGAAAAACCCGCAATTCATCAGGTTTGGCCTCGATGATGCGCGCAATCATGCCCTGTCCGATGATGGCATACGCCCGAGGACCTAAGCCAGTGCCGAGAAAAATGCCTTGAATATCGCGGCGGCGCACGCTAAGGTTATTGATGTAATAGCTCGAAGTGCCGTCGCGCGTGAGAATGCGCTTAACAGCAATTTCAGCGTATTGGCTCCACTGCCCAGCGGCGCGGCCGGCGGTATTATCAAAAATGAGTTCTACACTGGCGCGGCTAGCTGGCTTGCGCTGTGTTGAGCCATTAAAAATCACATCTTGCATTGATTCGCCGCGTAATTCAGAAGCGCGCGATTCGCCTAGCACCCAACGCACGGCGTCAATGATATTGGATTTTCCGCAGCCATTCGGTCCAACCACACCAACCCGTTGACCCGGTACCGCAAAAGAAGTCGGGTCAACAAATGACTTAAAGCCTGCCAGTTTGATCGAGATTAAACGCACGAAGCAACCGCTGATCTAAAAGAGCTTAACGAAAAAATGTAAGGCGCCTGATACTGTATTGCCTTGCGCCAGAGAGAATAGCCCAAGGTTGAGGCGTCGGTGCTAAACCGAGATCATACCACTGCTTGCTTACATTTTTAAGTGTTCTACTTAACGGTTGGATATCTTAACAGCCAGATTCAAATTGCATTTGAATCACTCGTCAGGCTTTAATCACTCAATTTGTGCAGTAATAAAGAAAGAAATGCTCTGAGGGTTGTGGATATCTAATTTTGGTAATGTTTTTCCTATCTGGGTGATAATTAATGCTTGAATTGAGTGAAATGGGCTGCTTCTAAAAATGATGCCCGCCCTTCTCTCACTAGGCTGATTATCAATGATTAACCTTGGTTGGCTCTACGGTGATGATAAGGATAATTTTTTGAGCAAGATTTAATGCGCGGGGTTTCTTCTAATAGCCATATTTGAGCTCGGGTTAGTCCAACATCTTTTAACGCCTCATCGTCCAGTATGCTCAGCGCTGAACGAGTACGGGCGATACGCCACTCATTTTGCAATACTTTAAGTATTTTAGCGCCTAAGCGCGAAAAATCCACCATATTTACCCCCGATTGAGTTGCCAATAAATAATTCGGTTTAAAAATATAAAGTATAAGAAAATATAAGGCCTAAAACTGCGATCAAGTGATAACCTAACAATGAAGCGACTTTTCTCCGCCTTATTAGGCGAGATTGAATCAGCTAAAATTAATTTAGGGTTTTCTAAGATAAATTAATTTAGGGTTTTCTAAGATAAATTAATTTAGGGTTTTCTAAGATAAACGATAAAAAATCTTTGTCAAGATTAAATTAGCAACGATACAAAGAATATGAATTATTTTATATCTTTCTAAAAATAAATTGATGCGTTGCAAAATTATAATAAGTTCATATGGATTCTGATTTCATTATAAAATTTCTTGAAAAGCATGTTGCACTGCGAAAAACGTTTAGGTAGGTTGATCTATATAAATAGTAAGATGCAAACACGGCGCTTAATTGAAGTAAAACGGCGCAGCAGATGCGGAGCCCTCTCTCCGTTTGCGCGCCTTGATTGCCTGATGAAAAAACGGGGGTTAACGCTGCCGATGTACCCAACTGGATAAAAGCGTAGCTACAATAATACAGCTCGCCCCGCTCCATTCACGTGGCGAGGGCATTTCACCGGTGAGCCACCAGACGGAGAGTGCGGTGATTACAATTTCAAAGAGCATAATCAGCGCCGCGCGGTTTGCTGATATGCGCTGGATCCCGTATTGCACGAGCATATTATTTAACGCGAGTACTGCACCTAGGCAAATTGTCAGAAGCAGCGCATGACTTAATGCGGGCGATGTGAGCGGTAAGCTGGCGAGTGAAATCGGCTCAAGTGGAATGAACACCAAGCCCACTAAAGCGCCACCACCAAAGATTATGGCGGTGCGTAACTGGGGGGGCAAGCTAGGTAACGCGCGGCTCACTTTGCGGGAGAGTATGTTTTGCAGAGCAAAGCTGATGCCTGCAATGAGCCCGGCCCATTCTGCCAGGTCCGCGGGTAACGGGAGACCAAGCTCGGGGGACCAAAGCATGAGCATGGCGCCCGCTAATGATAAGCATGCAATCGCGATATCCGCCGCATTTAAACGTTCGTGCAATAACCAGTGCGCTAAAAAAACTGTCCAAGCCGGCGATAAGTAAAATAACAACATGACCCGCATGACCTGCCCATGAATCGCGCCCCAGGTGAAGCCAACATTGGTTATGCCTCCAGCGAGCGCAAGCGCAGCGAGCAGTAGACAGGCATCGTATCTAGAAATAGGGAGTGCATTCGATACTATTGAGCGGAGCGCTGTGGATAGCGAACGCCAAAATACAACCCACAAAAATAGACAGGTAGAAAAGCCAACCAGCGTACTGGCCAGCGTGCCAGAGATGCCAAGCGCAGCTAATAAGCGTAGCGGATACCAAATTACACCCCAAACGGATGCGCCGAGTAAAATAGCCAGCGTTGGCAAACTTTGTTTGCTATAAGAGCATAGAGTTGAGCACTCTTTGCCAAGTAGATTTAAATTCATATTGCTTTTTTTAGGTTGTTTGTATTAAAAATTCTGAACGGACTCTATTGTCTGGCATTCTGTAAACCGTGCTTAGGCTACGCTCGGTTCAGCTGTTTTAGCATTTTTGCCCTACAATCTTGAGCTTAAATTGCGCCCACTTTTTTCATTTCTTATGCAAGATCATTGACGTGAATCCTCTTCTGAATCAATTACAGCCTTATCCGTTCGAAAAGCTGCGCAGGTTGTTCGCGCATATTATGCCAGCATTGCTGCGCCCCATCAGTTTTGGCATGGGTGAACCCAAGCATCCTACACCACAGTTTATCAAGGATGCATTCATTAATGCGGTAAGCGGGTTGGCGCACTATCCATCTACGGTGGGTTCAGCCGAGCTTAGGCAAGCGCTGGCAGCTTGGTTGCAAGCACGTTATCAACTGCCAACAGTGGATGAAGCAACTCAGGTGTTGCCTGTGGCGGGTTCGCGCGAAGCGCTTTTTGCGCTTGCGCAAACCGTTGTTAACAGCAGCCGCCCAGGTGCGCTGGTGGTATGTCCTAACCCGTTTTACCAGATTTATGAAGGCGCAGCGCTGTTAGCCGGTGCACGACCCTATTTCGTTTCTGCGCAGGCTCAGAATTTTGCCTGCGACTATAATACCGTACCTTCTGAGGTTTGGGCACGCGTGCAATTACTCTACGTGTGTACCCCCGGAAACCCAACGGGCGCGGTGTTGCGCCTGGAAGATTGGCGGCAGTTGTTTGCATTATCGGAGCGTTATGGCTTTGTGATTGCTTCCGATGAATGTTATTCAGAGATTTATTTTGATGAGGCCAAGCCACCGTTAGGTGGCCTGCAAGCGGCGCATCTCCTTGGCCGTGGCTTTGAGCGGTTGTTGGTGCTGTCGAGTCTTTCTAAGCGCTCGAATGCGCCGGGTTTGCGCGCGGGGTTTGCCGCGGGTGATGCGGCGTTACTGAAGCAATTTATACAATACCGCACGTATCATGGCAGCGCCTTAAGCCCAGTGGTGCAAGCGGCCAGTATTGCTGCGTGGAGCGATGAAGCGCATGTGCGCGCAAACCGCACTCAATACCGCCGCAAATTTGAAGCTGTGACGCCCTTGTTGGCTGAGGTGTTGGATGTGCGTATGCCGGATGCGGGGTTTTATCTATGGGCGCGCGTTGACGGATTGGGGATGGATGACACAGAATTCGCGCAGCGCCTTTTTGCTGAATACAATGTAACAGTGCTGCCAGGTAGCTATTTAGCGCGTGATGTAGGTGCGGTTAATCCAGGCCGCAATTACGTGCGGATTGCGCTGGTGGCTGAATTAGATGAATGTGTGGCTGGAGCACAGCGCATGGTTGCATTTTGCCAAGGGCTTAAACGGATTTAAAGCATCTAAACTTTCTTTTTTTATTTTTATGTCAGAACAACTGCAAGCTATTATCAACCGCGCATGGGACAACCGTGCTGAACTTTCACCTGCATCAGCCTGCGCTGAAGTGCGCGAGGCTGTCGCACATGTGCTGGATAAACTGGATAGCGGCGCTTTAAGAATTGCCAGCCCACACTCTACGGCACCTGCTGACAGTGGATGGGAAGTTCATCAATGGTTAAAAAAAGCCGTCTTGCTCTCATTTCGGTTGAGCGACAATACGCCTGCAGCAGGTGGATACACCCAATTTTATGACAAGGTACCCAGCAAGTTCGCTCAATATTCAGCAGATGATTTTGCGGCGGGCGGTTTTCGGGTCGTGCCGCCTGCGTTTGTGCGGCGCGGCGCGTTTATTGCAAAAAACGTGGTGTTAATGCCATCTTACGTGAATATCGGCGCCTATGTCGGTGAAAACAGTATGATTGATACTTGGGCGACGGTGGGTTCGTGCGCGCAAATTGGCAAAAATGTACATATATCGGGCGGCGCGGGGATTGGCGGCGTGCTTGAGCCTTTGCAAGCTAATCCGGTGATTATTGAAGATAATTGCTTTATCGGGGCGCGCTCGGAAATTGTAGAAGGCGTTATTGTGGGCGAAAACTCTGTCATTTCGATGGGCGTATTTATTGGGCAAAGCACCAAGATTTATGATCGTGAAACTGGAGAAACTTTATATGGCCGAGTGCCGCCTGGCTCGGTTGTGGTGGCGGGGAATTTACCTTCGCCAGATGGCCTCTATAGCTTATATGCCGCGATCATTGTCAAGAAGGTTGACGCAAAAACACGTGCTAAAACAGCGCTTAACGAACTGTTAAGAGAAGATGCATGAAGGTTTTTGTGTATGGCATTCCAAATTGCGAGACGGTGAAAAAAGCCCGTCTTTGGCTGGCCGAGCATGCTATTTCGTATCAATTCCATGATTTTAAAAAAGCGGGGGTTGAGCGAGCCCTATTATGTAGTTGGCTCCAGGATGTTGCGCTAGATCTTTTGTTAAATCGGCGCGGCACAACCTGGCGTATGCTCCCGGATGAGGTTAAAGCTGAGGCCATGGGTGAAGAGTGCATGTTAAAGTTAATGATTAACAGTCCTTCGGTCATTAAACGCCCAGTGCTGGTAGTTGATGGTCGAGTTCAGGCAGTCGGTTTTTCAGCGGCTGCTTACGCCGCTTTTTTTGCCCAAAGTTAATCCTATTTATTGCTTGATAAAATATCGATAAGTGTTTGATTTATATAAATATTACCTTTTAATTTGATCTTGTGGCAGAAGAGAGTTGTGCTCTTTTGCTTGATCTATTCAATCTAAACTGCATGTCTACTACGCTTTCTCTTGTTGAAGAATTAATTGCCCTCGCCTCAATCACGCCGGCTGACGCAGGATGTCAAACCCTGATTGCCAAACGCTTAAAGCAGATAGGTTTCGCTTGCGAAACTATCGCTGAGGGTGAAACCACTAACCTTTGGGCGGTGCGTCACGGCACTGCAGCGGGCACGGGTAAATTGCTGGCTTTTGCGGGCCATACGGATGTGGTGCCGCCAGGTCCGCTTGAGGCATGGAATTTCCCCCCTTTTACGCCCACTCAACACAACGGTAGGCTGTACGGTCGAGGGGTGGCCGATATGAAAACCTCGCTGGCGGCTTGTGTGGTTGCGGTTGAAGAATTCGTGGCGGCACACCCTACTCATACTGGCTCGCTGGCATTTTTGTTGACGAGTGACGAGGAAGGTCCGGCAACAGACGGCACCATTAAAGTGGTAGAGCGTTTACAGGCACGCGGTGAACAGCTCGATTATTGTATTGTGGGTGAACCAACCAGTCATAAACAGCTGGGCGATACGCTTAAAAACGGCCGGCGCGGTTCATTATCTGGCAAGTTAACGGTACATGGCCGCCAGGGACATATTGCTTATCCACAGCGTAATCCGATTCATCTATTGGCGCCAGCGCTCGCGCAGCTGGTAGCGGCAGAATGGGATCGTGGTAATGAATACTTTCCACCCACGAGCTGGCAAGTTTCAAATATTCATGCCGGAATGGGCGCAACCAATGTAACGCCAGGTGAGATTGTGGTTGATTTCAACTTCCGTTTTTCAACTGCAAGCACTGCGGATACGCTTAAACAGCGTGTCCACGCTATGCTGGCGGCACATGGACTTAACCCAGGCAAAGAATATACGCTTGACTGGAAACTGAGCGGCGCGCCTTTTTTGACGCAGCCAGGCACTTTATCCAATGCTCTGATGCAAGCGATTAAAAATGAAACCGGCGTGCAAGCCCAGCTTTCCACCACCGGCGGTACTTCGGATGGCCGTTTTATTGCCGCTATTTGCGATCAGGTGATCGAATTTGGGCCGACTAATGAAAGTATTCATCAAGTCAATGAGTCGATCTGTCTGAATGATATTGAGCCCCTAAAAAATATTTATTTTAGGGTGATTGAGCAACTTATCGCTTAGGAAAAATCTTTTTTTATGACACCTCCATTTCTGACTGTGCGCGATCTATTGCGTTATGCTGTGTCGCGCTTTAACGAAGCTCAATTATCGTTTGGGCATGGTATTGCCAATGCTTATGATGAAGCCGCTTATTTGATTTTACATACGCTGCATTTGCCGCTTGATATGCTAGAGCCTTTTTTGGATGCGCGCTTGCTTGAGGCTGAAATGAGCAAGCTTTTGCAAGTCATTGAGCGACGCGTGCAGGAACGTGCGCCTGCCGCCTATATTACGCATGAAGCTTGGCTGCATGGCTATCCATTTTATGTTGATGAGCGCGTGATTGTGCCGCGCTCGCTCATTGGTGAGTTATTGCAAGAAAAGCTGGCTCCCTGGCTGAATGAAACTCACCCGGTCCAGACGGTGCTAGATTTATGCACAGGTTCGGGCTGCTTGGCGATCCTCGCAGCTGAAAATTTTCCCCAGGCTAGAGTCGATGCAGTCGATGTGTCAGCGGATGCGCTAGCAGTGGCTCAACGCAATGTCGCCACGTATGATTTGGAGGAACGAATTACTTTATATGAAGGTGATTTGTATGCTCCGCTACCTGCCACGCGCCGCTATAATTTAATTATCGCGAATCCCCCTTATGTGAATGAGGCTTCTATGCATGAGTTGCCGGCTGAATATCAGCACGAGCCGCGGCTTGCGTTAGCCGGCGGCAGCGATGGTATGGATATTGTGCGCCAGATTGTTGCCGGGGCGCGGCGCTGGCTAGCACCACATGGCACGTTGGTCGTTGAGATTGGGCATGAGCGGGAATACGCGCAAGCGGCGTTTGGCAAGCTTAACCTCAATTGGCTGACGACCAGCGCGGGGGATGATTTTGTTTTTATGCTGAATGCGGCTGATTTGAATTCCTAATGTTTCTCGATTTATTAGGCATTGGCACGCTCATTGCCCTCATCCAGTTGTTGGGGGTGCTGGCTGCGTTTCATGCGATTCGGCATGCGCGTACTTCGCAAGGCGCAGTGGCCTGGGCCGTGTCATTGGTTGCAGTGCCTTATGTCACATTGATTCCTTATCTTTTTTTAGGTCATAGCCGGTTTACTGGTTATGTTAGAGCGCGGCGGCTGTGTAACCAGCTTATGCGCCGCCGCGCCCGGCAAAAAATCCTGACGCAGGCGCTTGATTTAGAACCTGGACACGGTACACGGACTGACTATTTAAATCAATATGCGCTTGCCGCTCTGACCCAATTAGCGCAAAACCCTTTCTCAGAAGGGAATCAAGTTCGTGTGCTGATCAATGGCGCCGCGACCTTTGCCGCGATTTTTGCAGCGCTTGAACGCGCAACTCAATATGTGATGGTGCAGTTTTTTGTGGTGCGCGATGATCATCTCGGACGGCAGTTAAAAGACATTTTATTAGACAAAGCGGCAGCGGGGGTACGGGTTTATTTTTTATACGATGGCATCGGCAGCTATGAATTGCCACGGCACTACACGGATAGCTTAAGAGCGGGTGGCGTCGAAGTCTATCAATTCGCTGCACGGCGTTTTGTCAATCGTTTTCAGCTTAATTTCCGTAACCATCGTAAACTCGTCGTGATCGATGGTGAATGGGCGTTTGTGGGGGGGCATAATGTCGGCATCGAATATCTTGGCGAAGAGCCGCCGCTAGCGCCCTGGCGGGATACGCATATTGAAGTTCTAGGTCCTGCGGTACAAGATCTGCAAGCGGTCTTTATCGAAGATTGGTATTGGGCCACGCAGCGCTTTCCGGTGCTTGAACCGCCCCAACCCTGCGCACCGCTTAAGGCGGAGATGCATTGCTTGGTTATCCCAAGTGGTCCAGCGGATCCTTATGAAACCTGTTTATTGTTTTTTATTGAGCTGATTAATGCAGCGCGCCAACGTATCTGGATTAGCACCCCCTACTTTGTGCCGGATGAGGCTTTGTTTGTCGCGCTCCGCCTGGCAGTCATGCGTGGTCTTGATGTACGTATTTTGATACCTGCGCGCAGTGATCATACGGTGGTTTTCGAAGCCTCTACGCTTTATGCCTATGATGCAGTGCGGGCCGGAGTCAAATTATTACGCTACCGGCCTGGTTTTTTGCATCAGAAAGTGGTGCTGATTGACGAAGCTGCTGCCGCGATCGGGAGCGCGAATCTAGATAATCGCTCTTTCCGGCTCAACTTTGAGCTGATGGTATTAACCCTTGACGCTTCCTTTGCGGCCGAAGTCAGTAAAATGCTAGAGGCCGATTTTGCCCTGGCCGATGCAGTAGAGTTAACTGAATATATAAAAATTCCCCCCTGGCGGCGTACAGTGATGCATGTGGCGCGCCTTTTTTCACCGATTTTATAGTGCATAAGCATGATTCGTTTTGATCAATTTACGTTGGCCCGTGGGGTTAAATCTCTTTTTGAAAAAACTTCATTTACTCTGAATCCTGGCGAAAAAGCCGGCCTTGTGGGGGCCAATGGAGCGGGCAAATCAACGCTCTTTGCGGTTTTGCGCGGGGCCTTGCAAGCGGATGCTGGAGAAGCATCTTGGCCGTTATCCTGGCGCATTGCACATGTTGCCCAAGAAACCCCGGCGACGGAGCGCAGCGCACTTGACTATACGCTAGATGGCGATACTGTGCTGCGTGAGATTGAAGCGCAGATTGCGAGCGCCCATGCGGCTCATGATGGCTTGGCTGAAGCCAATGCCCATGCGGCCTTTGCTGATGCCGATGGGTATACCGCGCCAGCCAGAGCGCAAGCGCTTCTACTTGGCTTAGGCTTTACGCTTGAGCAAACTGAGCAACCGGTTGCGCACTTCTCCGGGGGCTGGCGCATGCGGCTTAACCTTGCGCAGGCGCTGATGTGCCGCTCTGATTTGCTGCTCTTAGACGAACCGACCAACCATCTCGATCTCGATGCAATTGTGTGGCTGGAAGATTGGCTCAACCGCTACCCGGGTACCTTGGTGGTGATTTCGCATGACCGTGAATTTCTAGATGCAGTCTGTGCCATAACGCTGCATATTGACCAGCAGCAAGTGAACCGTTACGGCGGCAATTACAGTCAATTTGAGCGCTTACGCGCGCAGCAACTTAACTTACAGCAAAGCGCTTATGACAAACAGCAGCGCCAGGTTGCACATTTGCAAAGCTTCATTAATCGTTTTAAAGCCAAGGCCAGCAAAGCTCGCCAAGCACAGAGTCGGGTTAAGGCGCTTGAAAGAATGGAGCAAATCGCCAGTGTCCAGGCAGACTCCCCTTTCAGTTTTAGTTTTCGTACCGCTGGCACAGCCCCCAATCCAATGTTGACGCTGGATGAGGTGCAGTGTGGCTATCGCTTGGAAAAGCGTGATGCCACGATCATTAACGAGATAACGTTATCGATTCAAAATGGTCAGCGCATTGGTTTGTTGGGCGCAAATGGTCAAGGTAAATCCACCTTAGTTAAAACCCTGGCTGGCGTATTGCCGCCATTGACTGGCAACATGCATGTTGGCAAAGGACTAAGGATTGGCTATTTCGCACAGCATCAATTGGAAACGCTGCGCGACGCAGATTCGCCGTTGCAGCACTTAATACGCCTTGCACCAGAGACACGCGAGCAAGAGCTACGTAATTTTCTGGGGAGTTTTAACTTTAGTGGCGCGACCGCCACCTCACCCATCGCCCCGTTTTCCGGTGGCGAAAAAGCGCGTCTTGCGCTGGCTTTGATGATTTGGCTTAAGCCTAATCTGTTATTGCTGGACGAGCCAACCAACCATCTTGATCTCGAAACCCGCGAGGCGCTCACTTTGGCATTAGCGCAATTCGATGGAACTTTGATTGTGGTTTCACATGACCGGCATTTGTTACGCGCCGTATGTGATCAATTTATGTTGGTTGCAAACCATTATTTGCAACCTTTTGATGGCGACCTTGAGGATTATCGCGCTTGGCTTTTGCGTGACGCAGCAAATAAACGGAGTCTCAGCAACGGTTGTGCTGCCAGTGTCTCAACCAGCAACCATGCGGTTGACCGAAAAGCTAGGCGGCGCGCGCAAGCGGATCCACGGCAACAGGCTATACACTTGAAAAAGCCGATCCAGCAGCGCATTACGCAATTGGAAAAAGTGTTGCAGCGCTTGGGCACAGAGAAAAACGCAATCGATACCCAGTTGGCGGATCCTGCAAGCTATGAAAGCGCAAATAAAGTGCTGTTGAGCGATACGCTAAAACGTCAGGCTGAAGTCGCCGCCCAGCTCGCAGAAACTGAAAGCGCCTGGTTGAATGAACAAGCAAGCCTAGAGCAGTTAGAGTCTTAAACAACGAATCTGTGTGCAGTATGTGAGCTTTTAGTCGCCATTTGCAGTGGGTTAGTTTCAATTTTTCTTACACTATCCCAGTGGATGATTATAATGCTGTAAGAGACAGTATTCAGCTTTTGCCTAGAAAGTGAGAACTATGCTTGAATCAATCATCAATCTAGCGGCGGCTTGGGAGTCTGATTTTGTCGCCTGGTTGCAGTTGCTGCTACCCAGTGCTGCCGGGTCAGCATGCTCGCTAAAATGTTTAGAGGCGTCTTTAGAGAAGTGGCAGAAGCTTTATACTTTTCTGATAGGCGTGAGTTGTGCTGTATTTATTGCACCCGCTCTGGTTGAGATATTGGCAATTACAGCCCCTAAAATAGAAATGTGCATTAACTTTTTAGTAGGCTTATTTGCCCTAGCCGTCATCAGCGAAATTTTCAAAGAAATCCAATCCGCGGATTTTATAGGTGCAATTAAACGTTATTTGTTGAAAAGACCATGAATATCTTAATTGCGATTGGCTATGGGGTGATTTTTCTGATTACCACTTGGGCGGTGCTGAATCCGCGTGTTCCGACCCAGATCATCGGCACTTTGGGCTTATCGGGAATTGCTTTGGCCGCTTTTTCTTCGATCGTTGTAGAACCTGAGCGCTACAGCGTCAATGCAGTCAGTATTAGGCCAACAGAATGGATGCTAGTGTTCTGTAATGCATTAGTTGGGATCTGGTTTTTTATTCGCTGGGTCCGGCGGAAGTAGCTTTTGCGTTGGCATCTTTTCGTTTTTTTCAGCTCCTCTAGATTAAACAAATCTTTACACTTGCAGGCGTTAGCTTATGGTGTAAAGTTCTGAGCGTGGTTGATAATCTGTACGACCGTATTTAGCTTTGGCCTAAATCAAGTATCGTCGATGGATTGGTTTATCTTCCAATGATGGAAATAAATGCATTTCAATGCCCCGTAATACATTTGACCGGTACGATGGTGTTATATCGCCCCGCCCAATACTGCAACACAGCATCCTTAAACCTTAACGCGACGGAGGGATTCATAAAATTAGATACAACTCAATATTTACAATGTATTTTATATATGAAAATTAATAGTTACCCTCAAAGTTACCCATATCTTATTAATGCTTCCTTTTGATACCGCCTATTTTTCTACGTTTATAGGAGCAGCCTAACGACTCCCCACTATTTACCAGTTCGAAGGAATCCAAAACTACAATTGTGTTTCTTGAACGGCTAGCTGTTGTTATCTCTTGTTCTGAATGCGAGAACTAAAAATATAGTGCTTGAAAAAGTAAGCGCGCTTACCCACGGGTCAAGTCTTACGAAGGGTGATAAGCCGCAGTTAGGTCATACCATAACTACCTGACCACCAAGGCTGCAAATTGTTATCCTGCCGCTGAACATAGAGCCGCACGCTACTCAACCTGTCACTTTCCTAATGTTCTAGCGCCGCAAGCTCGTACATATGCAATTTTATATAAATAACGTTGCCACCACTGTAATTGTTCAAATTGAGCTTTAATATATCTAAGGTATTGCCATACTCTCCCGCTTATCCATTTTTATCCGAAACATCGAAACAAGCCTGGTATGACAAGGGCTAATGTGTTTTATTTTGCATTTCTGTTTCGAAACATTTCTTCCATCCGAAACAGCTAGGGTAATTCGTTAACCGCATCATATTGTCAAACCAAAATAATAATGTCCCCTTTTGACCCAAGTAGAAATGTCCCCACATTGAAAGTTTAAGAGCAAAGAGATCTAAAGATTGTGCCTGTCTCAAAGGCATAAGGATGAGCCGCTTTTATCGTTAATCCATTGAGCCTGTTCAGCAACCTGGGGATGGGATGCGGTGTTCCACTTTTTCCAAGGATGATGCGAAGGCGGCCGATGCATTTTTTTCATGGCTGCCTTGTCAGAAGCGGCTTGTGCCCGTACCTCAAGTGTCTTGTCGTCCGCCGCTTCCTTGATCGCTTGGAGAGGATCGAAGACCCTGTAGGGCAGCGTCTATTAAAAGGTACGCCTAATGCAGATGCCTGCCGTCAATTTATCCAGTTTGCCACAGACCCTGAGCAACAGGCACGCCTTATCCCCTATGGGATAGCTCCGACCCAACCTAGTGCTTTGACCCAAGAAGTTCTACAAAGAAACCGGATTGATCCAAAATATGTAAGGCTACTCGCCACTTATCCAGATAATTTGAAAAAAGGGATGCCAAGCGATGGAGGATATTGGGCTAGTAGGCACAGTACAGTTCTTGAGCGCTATAATCATTGGCTTTTGAGTTAATAAAAGGGCGGCCATTGCGATTGACAATGTGCTCAACTGATTATCGGGCGCAGCTAACTAAGCGGTGCGAATTTGTAACTTCCTTTTAGAATTTGGATAATCTCTATATAATTTCCCAATGAATCGTCTTTCAAGCTTAAAAGTGATATTTAAGATTTATAGTACTATTAAGGCGAGCACATGATCCAAGACTATATATATATTTTTGAGTGCGATTACGGATCGAGAGTTAAGGAACGCCAGTTCGTAAAAGAAATCCTCAGGACTTTCGATAAGAACTACGCAACAATGGTTGGGGCTGTCGTTAACAATAATCCATATTGCCTAGAATTCTTTATTGTCGTAAATCTCGAAGGTGATCCTGTGAAATTTGAACGATGGCTACGAGGCAATTATCCAGAAAAAATAAAACGACATAATGTGTTTCTGAAGGATACGTTGTCGTTCAATGTGCTAACATTCATAGACGAATTTATGGTCGACCTGGCCTTCGTGCGTGAAGGCCAGGGATTTTTATTTCATTGGCCAGAGCAAGAATTTCTTGAATCTCTATATCCGCAGTACAAACGCATGAAACGAAATATGTCGAAGGTATTCATTAGCCATTCCTCAAAAGATAAGGAACTAATCGTCAATCCGTTAAACGCGTACTTACAGGCGCAAAGCATTGGTACTTGGCTGGACAGTTACGAGATTGACTACGGCGAGAACATATATCTAAAAATAAACGAAGGCATTGAAACTGCAAAAGTTGGGGTGTTTGTACTAACAGAAAACTTCTTCGATAATTCCAGCGGTTGGCCAATTACCGAATTTTCGACTTTTTTCATGGGGTTAATGAAGTGCAACAAAAAGGTGCTCATGGTGAACGCAGGTGTAGACCCAGAAAAAATTGATTCAATGATGAAAGTCTATCGTTACTTAACTTGGGATGAAGGAAAAGGTTTGCCAGAAATTGCAAACGCCATAAAAAGAAAACTGGCTACCTGAACCTAAACATTACTAATTTATTTGTATTAGTTCAGATTTGATCGTACAGTAAGGCCTTGCCAATTGGTGGGGTTATCCGGTTTGATAGAGGTGTGAATCTTTATTAAACCAGCGCGTAAGCGCCAAGGAATAACACCATGTATAGTGTTCATCAAAATATAATTAAACACAAGGTCGGCCTGCTCAATTTGGCAGCAGAACTTGGTAACGTGTCTCGCGCCTGTAAGGTGATGGGATTTTCCCGCGACACATTTTATCAGTATCAAACGGCGGTAGAAACCGGCGGAGTGGATGCGCTGATCGATGCCAATCGAAGAAAGCCGAATCTTAGAAATCGTGTTGAAGAAGCCACCGAAATAGCGGTAACTGAATTTGCTTTGGAACAGCCAGCTTTTGGTCAAGTCCGAGTCTCCAACGAACTGCGTAAGCGGGGTATTTTTGTTTCCCCATCGGGAGTGCGGTCAGTTTGGCTACGGCGCGATTTAGAGTCATTTAAACAGCTCCTTTCGGCGCTGGAGAAGCACGTTGCCGCAACCGGTGTGGTTTTGACGGAAGCACAGGTCGTTGCGCTCGAGAAGAAGCAGGAAGATGATGTAGCACACGGCGAAACTGAAACAGCTCATCCGGGTTATCTTGGCAGCCAGGATACCTTTTATGTTGGCACGATCAAGGGTGTAGGCCGAATCTACCAGCAAACCTTCGTGGATACCTACTCGAAGTGGGCGGCGGCTAAGCTTTACACAACCAAAACGCCCATTACCGCAGCAGATCTTTTGAACGATCATTCTCTTGCCCGCTTTCTTCAAGTGCAAGGTGGGGTTAATTTCCTTTCAATTACCCACAGATTTAACGCGTTTAAAGCCTGTTAACAATGATCGAGTTCTGTTAACGTCATTGCTCGTACAGATGATGAGACCTATGGATGTTAAAAAGAAAGCGTGGCAAAGATAGCAGGGTAGGAAAGAGTGAAGATCAGAAATGGTTTGAAGAGGAGATAGGACAGAATAAGTTCCGCGATGAACGCCTTACGAAGAGATTTAGGCTGGTCCTAGAGCGTTTGTGGTCTTACGTTGGTCAGAGTATTCCGATGGCCTTTCAGGACTGGAGTAACACGAAAGCAGCCTACCGGTTTTTTTCGAATGCTAAAGTGAGCGAACAGGAAATCCTAAGTGGGCATTACGAAGCAACTCAAAAGCGGTTTGAAGCCTCAAGAGGCCCCATATTAGTATTGCAGGATACGACCGAATTCTCATATAAACGAGAGCATCCGGAGTGGATAGGCGCGACGCGTGAAGTTGCAGGTCGCAAAGACCAGATGGGGAAGAACATCAAATATACGGTGTGTGGGATTTTGATGCATTCGAGTCTGCTGGTTACCACACAAGGTGTTCCACTGGGGTTGGCAGCAATCAAATTCTGGACGCGCAAGAAGTTCAAGGGGACCAGGGCCCTCAAGTGTAAAATTAATCCAACACGCATTCCGATCGAAGAGAAGGAAAGTTATCGGTGGCTCGAGAATTTGCGGCAATCCACCGCATTGCTTAGCGATCCCCAGCGGTGTGTCCATGTAGGTGATCGCGAAAGCGACATTTACGAACTCTTCTGTTTAGCGCAAGAGCTCCAAACAAATTTCTTGGTTCGGACCTGTGTGGATCGGCTCGCAACAGATGGGAAGCATACGATCTCGCAAGAAATGGAAGAGGTTCGCGTTAATGGAATACATCGAATTACGGTTCGAGACTCTAAGGGTAAGGAGCATCGAGCTGTGCTGGAGCTTCGATATCATCGCATAAAGGTGTTGCCTCCCATCGGCAAACAGCGTCGTTACCCGCCTTTGCATCTGACGGTGATTCATGCATTTGAACGGGACGCACCTGCAAGCAGAGAGCCTATTGAATGGAAGTTGATCACCAATTTATCCGTGACTTCTCGCAAGCAAGCTATTGAAAAATTGGACTGGTATGCACTACGCTGGAAAATAGAGGTATTCCACAAAGTCCTCAAATCAGGCTGTAAGGCTGAAGAGTCCAAGCTGCGTACAGCTGAGCGGCTAGTCAATCTCATTTCTATATTCTGTGTCGTGAGTTGGCGTATCTTCTGGATGACTATGCTACATCGAGCTGCGCCAGATATATCGGCTGAAATCGCGCTGACGCCTTCTGAAATGCAGCGGCTTGATCAATTGGTCAAAGATAAGCCGAAAAATGTAAATGCCAATCCTCTTACACGGTACATCATTAAGCTAGCTCAACTAGGGGGCTATCTAGCTCGAACCGGTGATCCTCCTCCTGGTAACACCGTTATCTGGCGTGGGTTACGAAAACTTATTGATATACAGATCGGTTTTGAACTCGCTCATAATTGTGGGTAATTGCAAGGTTAATTTCGCGCTTACGTTTCTCTGGAGTGAAACTGTAATTTTTTAGGGTGACTTCCGAAAACACAAAATTTCTGACAGGCCCCCCCTTAACGCGGCCATGGAGAGTTTCTTCGCTACAATAAAATCTGAGTTCTTTTATCTAAATAAATTTCGCAATATTGACGAATTGCAAACAGGTTTAAGTGATTACATTTATTACTATAACCACGAGCGGATTAAACTCAAATTGGATGGGCTGAGCCCTGTACAATTTCGACTACGGTCACAGCCTTTTTATTCTTAACTAATTTACCTTCCAACTTTTGGGGGGCAGTTCAAAAATGAGTCAACACCAACTTAACGTGGCGCGGTTTGCCTTACGCGGTGCCATAGGATCAGCGCCGTCCCGTAACTGGGTTTTCAGTTCATCCCGTCTAGCCCTAACATCCGCTAAAGATACGCTAGGATAAGGACCAAAACTAATCGTCTGCGGCTTTCCAGCAAGTCGATACGCCATATCTTGCCGCCTTTAGACGATACCCATAAAAAAAGCCCACCTCCATCAAATAGTTTGTAGTCTTTTTTAGCAGGTCTCGCAGCTTTGCATTTAGCGTCAGATAGTCTATTTGTAGGCATCTTGAGTACCTCTCTCTTCGGATGCCTACATAGATGCCTACAAAACATCTATGTATTTGGATCCGATTGCGTTGTTTTCGATTAGACTTAAGGGAATAAATACCCCGTTAAGCCTTTATTTTACAAGGCTTTTCGGTTTATTTAAAGGGGAAGGTGTTGGGGCCAGTTTTGGGCAACTGGCGGAGACGGAGGGATTCGAACCCTCGATGCAGATTTTGTCCGCATGCTCCCTTAGCAGGGGAGTGCCTTCGACCTCTCGGCCACGTCTCCGAACTTCTTTTGCGTCTAAGGTAAAAACGACGAAAACCGGATGATAGCGGGTTCGGCTTTCGAGGTCAAATTTTTACTGTGTTTAGGCGGGCCTGCCCTGCTCTAATTCAAATGCTTTATGGAGTGCGCGTACTGCGAGTTCCATATATTTCTCATCGATGAGCACTGAAATTTTGATTTCGGAGGTGGAGATCATTTGAATATTGATTCCTTCTTCCGAAAGGGTGCGGAACATCTTGCTGGCAATGCCAACGTGCGAGCGCATGCCCACCCCAACCACGGATACTTTAGATACTTTCGCATCGCCTAGCACTTGTTGAGCGCTGACTTGGCTTTTGATGTGTTGATTTAAAATATCCATGGCTCGCGCGTAGTCATTGCGGCCAACCGTGAAGGTAAAATCGGTTTTGCCTGCTACGCTCTGGTTTTGTATAATCATATCGACATCAATGTTCGCCGCAGCAATCGGGCCTAGGATTTGATAGGCAATGCCTGGTGTATCCGGTACGCCAACTACGATAATGCGACCTTCATTGCGCTGAAAAGCGATTCCGGAAATAACAGCTTGTTCCATAGTTTTGTCTTCTTCAAAGGTGATGAGTGTGCCTGAGTGCATTTCTTCGTCAAGCGGTATCAAAGGGTCTGTGAGGCTGGACAAGACCCGTGTTTTAACTTGATATTTTCCGGCAAATTCGACCGAACGGATTTGCAATACTTTCGAGCCCAGACTCGCCATTTCCAGCATTTCTTCAAATGTGATGCGCTCAAGGCGGCGCGCTTCTTCGACGACGCGCGGATCTGTCGTGTAAACGCCATCCACGTCGGTATAAATTAAACACTCATCCGCGTTAAGCGCCGCCGCGACTGCTACGGCCGAGGTGTCGGTGCCGCCGCGTCCTAGGGTCGTGATATTGTGTTCGCTATCCACACCTTGGAAACCCGCAATGACGACAATCCGGCCTGCCGCCAGGTCTTGTTGCACGCGGGCCCCATCAATCTCAGCAATCCGCGCCTTAGTGTGGGTGTTATCGGTTTTAATTGGCACTTGCCAACCGGTGTAGCTGCGTGCATCTAGCCCGAGTTCTTTGAGCGCGATCGCAAGTAAACCTACGCTGACCTGCTCTCCAGTGGCGGCAACCATATCCAATTCACGCGGGTCGGGTTGGGGAGAAATGGCATGCACTAATTCAAGCAAACGGTTGGTTTCGCCAGACATGGCTGACGGGACCACCACAATCTGGTAGCCAGCCTTATGCCATTTGGCAACGCGTAACGCAACGTTTTTAATGCGCTCAATCGAGCCCATCGAAGTACCGCCATATTTATGTACGATTAAAGCCATAGTGGTTTGATGAAACAAAGGAATAACAGATTTCAGCGCATCGCGTGCAAGGCTGATGCAGGCAAGCGTTGAAAACTACATGAAGCACGCTAAAAAAACAAGTTTATTGCTTAGAATATCGTGTAGCTGAATTAAATTTCGCGCCGGATTCACGAAGCCACTGATGCCAATGCGAATCCCGGAGAGCGCAAGTGCGCGGCGGCGCTTCCTGTCTATATGCCGATCGACGGCTTGCTTACACAATTCAAGTACTGTATATTTGTACAGTATATGGAATCGTGCGGGGGATCACACGTGAACGGCAAATCATTTTTTCTTTTATTTTTACTGGCTGCGCTTTGGGGTGGGTCGTTTCTCTTTATTTGTATGGGCGTTTCTGCGTTCGGCCCGATTCCATTGATGGCGGTGCGCGTAGCGATTGCCGCGAGTTTTTTATTAGCGGCACTTTTATATCAGCATGGCATACCTGGACTACGCAATTTATACATTTATCTTGGGCCGTTATGCGTAGTCGGCATGCTCAATGCTGCTTTGCCATTTATTTTATTTGCTTATGCAGAACTCACGATCGCCGCTGGGCTGACCTCAGTGATTGCGGCCACAGCGCCGCTTTGGGGGGCGCTGATTGGACGGGTATGGTTTAAAGAACATTTAGGCTTGTCTCGTACCATCGGTTTACTGATTGGTTTTGCCGGGGTACTCTTGTTGGTTTGGCATCAAGTGTCCATTTCCGTGGGTAAACTTGAAGAGGCGCCAAACCCCTTGCCTATCTTACTGGCCATATTGGCCTCGTTGGTGGCGGCGCTAATGTATGGAGTTAGCGTGAATTATACAAGTCGCTATTTAAGTCAATTAAACTCTATGCAGATTGCCACGGGCAGTATGCTCAGTTCTGCTGTGGTGCTGCTTCCGTTCGCTATTTTGCAATGGCCAAGTGTACCGGTGCCTTGGCAGGCGTGGGCGGTGGTTACCGCATTGGGGATTGCCTGTACAGCGATTGCCTTTATTGTGTATTTCCATTTAATCGCCACGACAGAACCCGCTTACGCCATTTCAGTCATGTTTTTAGTTCCGATTTTTGGGGTCTTGTGGGGCGTACTTTTTTTGCAAGAAGAAGTATCGCCCGATATGCTTGCGAGTGGCTCGGTGATTTTAATCGGCGTACTTTTGTCTACTGGGCTGGTGAGTCGTCTGTATGCTAAATGGAAGAGTTGATTGCGACTAGCTATTCAGACACACGCCACTCAAGCCGCACGCGTTCTGTTACAGCGGGGTCAATCAGTTGAGAAAGCTCGTAATTTAAACCGAGATAAGGAACAAAGAGCAATCTATCGCCAACATAAATACAGGGTGTATTACGTTGCCAGGCGGGAATGCCCGCTTCTTGGAAGAGATTTTTTAGCGTGCGACGTGGACCCTGCGGCGCTTTGCGCATGCGCTCACCGCCCTGGCGCGGAGCGGCGCGGAGCGGCGCTAACCGGAGTAATGAGGTGGGCACGCCAGCCGGATCACAGTTATGTGTGGCGGTAAAAAGTAACGTGCCGCGCCACTGTGGAAGACCCCAGGCGGTTGGCCCTGACCAACATAAGCTGGGTTCTGGCGCATCTGAGCGTAAAGCGGCATGAGACGCTGAGGCATCCGCTGCGCACAGTGGATCATGTGGGCGCTCAACTCGGTCCCACCAAATTTTGTCACGATACATGCGTAGTCGGTGGCCAGCATGATCGATCTGGAGCGTAGCGTCTGCGCGCGCCGTGCACAATTGTTTGAGTATATTCTCGAGTCGCGCGTTTGAGGGGGCTGGCAAATTGAGCCTTCGCAACCAGTAGCGGATTAAATTGATGGCACGCAATGCCTGCTCTGTATTGAGCGTAATAAGAGCGGCGCGGGATAAGACAGAGGCGTTGGGCGGCACGGCGACGCGCTGTAAATCGAGCTTTGCCAATTCATCTAATAAGGTTTGCGCATCGGCTGCGTGTTGTGCTGCGCGCGCCAAGGTGGTGCGGTAAGCTGGAAAATGCGCGCCAATCTGCGGCAATAGAGTATGCCGTAAGGCATTGCGCGTATAACGCAAATCCGTATTTGATTCATCCTCAAGCCAACGCAAATTATATTCCTTGGCGTACGTTTGCAGCGCTTGGCGGGGTATGCCCAGTAATGGCCGCAGATAGGTCAGCTCATTTGAGGTCAGGTTTGAAGCCGATGCAAGCGGCTCCGTCTGAGTAATTTTTTTAGCTTTTTTAAGCGTGGGCATTGCCGCCAGTCCGGCGATCCCTGTGCCGCGCAATAATTGTAGCAAGACGGTCTCAGCTTGATCGTCAGCATGATGTCCAAGCAGCAAAAGTTGCGCCGCTTGTGCTTGGCAAAGTTGGTTTAACGCGGCATAGCGCGCATCCCGCGCCGCAGCCTCAAGGCCATGGCCAGACTTCATCTCGATGGTGATTTGGCGTGCGGCAAAACGCACGCCCAGCTGAGCAGCGTAGGCCTGACAATGGGCTAACCAAGCATCGGCGTGCGGGCTTAAGCCATGATGAATGTGTAGGGCAATACAGTGTTCAGCGCCTACAGATGCCATCGCTGCGTGCAGCAATACCGTCGAATCGAGTCCGCCGCTCAGTGCAATCGCCAACGTCTGCTGCACATACAGCGGCTGCAGCGCCGCGTGCAGTGCTTCTGCTACCCGCTTAACCTCAGTGGCCTGAATGCTAGGTGGAGCCAAGCGTGGTGGTTTCCTTGAATTTGCCATAGCTCATTAAACGCTCAAAGCGCCGCTCATGCAAATCCGCTGGGCTCATGCTCTGTAATTGGCGTAACGTATCGACCAAAGCGCGCCGTAATAATGCGAACATGGCTTTCGGATCTCGATGTGCGCCGCCCAAGGGTTCATTGACAATTTTATCGATTAAGCCCAAGGCTTTGAGTCGGTGAGCGGTGAGGCCAAGTGCTTCGGCAGCTTCGGGGGCTTTGCTCGCGCTTTTCCAGAGAATGGATGCGCAACCTTCTGGCGAAATCACCGAATAAGTCGAAAATTGCAGCATTAATACACTATCTGCCACGGCAATTGCGAGTGCGCCGCCTGAGCCACCTTCGCCAATGATGGTCACGATGAGCGGTGTTTTTAATTCCGCCATCACATAGAGATTGCGGCCAATGGCCTCTGACTGCCCGCGCTCTTCAGCACCGATTCCAGGGTAAGCGCCGGGCGTGTCGACAAAAGTAAAAATCGGAATCCTGAATTTTTCAGCCAACCGCATCAAGCGTTCTGCTTTGCGATAGCCTTCGGGACGAGGCATGCCGAAATTACGCAAAGCGCGCTCTTTAGTATCGCGCCCTTTTTGATGGCCAATCACCATGCAGGGTTGTCCATTAAAGCGCGCTAGGCCACCTACCACAGATAAATCGTCAGCATATGAACGATCGCCATGCAGCTCATGAAAGTCCGTGAAGATTTCTCGAACGTAATCAAATGTATAGGGGCGTTGTGCATGCCGCGCAATTTGCGCAACTTGCCAAGGGCTTAGCCGCGCATAGAGATCTTTTGTGAGCTGTTGGCTTTTCTTGGACAAGCGCTCAATTTCCTCCGAAATATCGACAGCTGAATCATCTTGTACAAAGCGCAATTCGTCGATTTTTGTCTCAAGTTCAGCAATTGGCTGCTCGAAATCCAAAAAAATGGTCTTCATTTTATTCACATCCCTCGTTCTCCATGCAGAGCATGGACTTTAACATTTAATGTATGGCTTTTATCTCGCGCTGGTTTGGCGCGACTACACTGGATTTAGTAATCAACCGGCAAGGGATCAAGGCTACGCCACATATACCAAGTCGCAACTGTACGCCAAGGCTCCCAATTGGCGGCCACCTCGCGCGCCTCGCTACGCGTCACCGGCTCACCGCTAAAGTAATTTAAGCTAATCGCGCGGATTAAGCCAACATCGTCTAGCGGTAGCACATTCGGTCTAAGCAGGTTAAAAATCAGAAACATTTCAGCCGTCCAACGGCCAATGCCACGAATTTGCGTCAGTTCGATAATCACCGCTTCATCGTCCATGGTTGCCCACTTATCGACGTGCAACGCCCCCGAAACAAAATGTTGTGCGAGGTCAAGAATATATTCGGCTTTTCTTTTTGACAGCCCACACTGGGCCAGGGTGTCGCAATCCAATTTTAAGAACTGTTTGGGGGTTAATTTGGGACAGGTTTTTTGTACTCGCTGCCAAACCGTTTGGGCTGCTTTAACTGAAATTTGCTGCCCCACAATCGAACGTGCTAGTGTGACAAAGGGCTCGCCCCGGCCTACCAAATGTACCGGCCCGAACTTTGGAATGACCTTTTTTAGGATCCGATCGCGCTTCACCAAATCCGCACACGCTTTATCCCAATAGGTTGGCCGTATAGCACTGGGCTCTAAGGTATCGACGGGTACGGCCACCGCGGTTTCTTGCAGTGCGCGTTGTATGGTGTTGCTGGTTTTTGCTTTGGGCGTAGCTTGAGCGGTCACTCCCTTAGTGATGGCCGCCACCTGGGCGGTGGCTTCAGTTGCTGCAACTTTGACTGGGTTGCTGGCCGTTGTCGCCACGGCCTTTAATGGCGGCTTTTTGGCAGGGGTAGTGCCCAGGTGCAAGGCCGCCTTACGTACTGTCTTACTGGCTATTGCCATGGTGCCCTCTAATTGACTCACTGACTTAATTGCTCAACCGTTATGAAATGATGTGTCGGCCATACTGATTAAGCGCGCCGCCATTCAGTCAATTCATCTGATTTATCTTCAAGCACGATGCCGGCCGCCAAAAGCTCGGCGCGAATTTGGTCCGCCAGATGATAGTTTTTAGCTCGCTTGGCGGCTTGCCGCTCGGCAATCCGGGCGGCAATCGTGGTTGGATTTAAAACGGCGTTGATCGGTGCGCTTTTTTGTAAAAATAACTGCGGCGCGCGCGCTAGTAAGCCGAGAACGTCAGCTAATCCTTTTAACTGTCGCGCCAGCGCCTGATCACGGTGTTTATTGACTGCAAGCGCTAGGTCAAACAAAATAGCCACGGCAATCGGTGTATTGAAGTCATCGTTCATGGCGGCGTGAAATCGCAGCGCATGCGCTTCATTCCAATCCAGCGGCAGGGTATCTGGCACGGTTTCTTTAAGCGCTGTATACAACCGTATGAGTCCACTCCGCGCATCTTCAAGGTGTGCGTCGCTATAGTGAATCGGGCTGCGATAATGCGTGCGCAAAATAAAAAAACGGATCACTTCGGCATCGAAGCTAGCCAACACGTCGCGAATAGTGGAAAAATTACCCAGCGATTTTGACATTTTTTCATCATCAATTTGCACATAGGCATTATGCATCCAGTAATTCACAAATGGATGCCCATGCGCGCCCTCGCTTTGCGCAATTTCGTTTTCATGGTGCGGGAACTGCAAATCCTGTCCGCCGCCGTGAATGTCGAAGCGGTCGCCGAGCAAGGCGCTACTCATCGCTGAGCATTCAATATGCCAACCAGGCCGCCCACTGCCCCATTTAGAATCCCAGCGGGCTGTCGTCGGTTCATCTGGCTTAGCGCGCTTCCACAGCACAAAATCTAGCGGATCTTGCTTAGCTGTATTGGCGGCAACCCGCTCGCCAGCGCGCAAATCATCCGGCGTGAAGCCGGCGAGTTGGCCATATGCGGCGAATTTGCGCACCGCGTAATTGACATCGCCATCGGCGGCCTGATAGGCATAGCCGTTTTGTTCTAAGGTTTCAATCAGGGCGAGCATGTGTGGCACAAAAGCGGTTGCGCGCGGCTCAAAATCTGGCCGCTCCACGCCCAGCGCGTCGGCATCTTCATGCATGGCGTGCGTGAAGCGTTCGGTCAGCGCGGCAATGGTTTCGCCATTTTCTGAAGCGCGGCGAATGATTTTGTCGTCAATATCCGTGATATTGCGCACATAGGTGACCCGGTAATCAAGCGCACGCAACCAACGCTTAACCATATCAAACACCACCATGACACGCGCATGGCCGAGATGGCAATAATCGTACACAGTAACGCCACAGACATACATGCGGACTTCGCCAGCCACAAGGGGTACAAAAATCTGCTTGTCGCGCGTAAGCGTGTTATAAATACGCAGTGAATTCATAGAAAACAGGGGGCTGGCCGTCAATGCTTCACCTATGAAAGTAAGGCTTACTTGCCAGAATTTTGGATAATAGGTGACGTTTTGTTAAAATGGCCGAGATTATAACATTGATGGATTTAAAGCTATGAAGACCTCCACTTGGGGCTATGCGGCGCAGCTTGGGGCCGCCCTCTTATGCGCGAGCAGCTTTTTAAGCAGCGCCTATGGGCAACCTATAGTGACCGTAGAAGATAGTGCACGCCTAAGCCCGCTCGCGGATAGTGCATCTTCTGCACTTGTTGCGCAATTGCAAAAGCTGGAGCAACGCATTAAAAGCCACCCTAAAGACGTGCAGGCGCGCTTTAAACGTGCGACCACGCTGATTCAGCTTGGCCGCGAGCGCGAAGCGATGGCCGCTTTTCAGGCCCTGATTAAACAATACCCGGAACTGCCTGAGCCTTATAATAATTTAGCCTATCTTCATAGCCGGCATGGTGCTTATGAAGCGGCACGCGGTGCGCTGGAAACCGCGTTGAGCGCTAACCCTAGTTATCCGCTGACGCAACAAAATCTCGGTGCGCTTTATCTACAGCTTGCCGCTCAAGCCTACCAACGCGCCCTCACGCTAGATCGGCGTGATACGCTTTCTGCGCAGCGCCAACAACAGATATCTTCTATTCTGTACAACACCCCTGCTCATCCTCTTACAATGGCACCGGCTCCTGCTGGCTTCAAATAAGAAAAATCAAGGATTAGAGATTAATTTTTTTCGCCGATTGGCTTTTTTTACTTCTATTTGTAAGGATATTTTTGATGATCGAGCTGCACACTAATCACGGCGTGATTAAACTTGAACTGAATGCGGACAAAGCGCCTAAGACGGTTGAGAATTTTATTCAGTATGTCAAAAAGGGACATTACGACAATACGATTTTCCACCGCGTGATTTCAAATTTTATGATTCAAGGCGGGGGTTTCGACCCTGAGATGCAACAAAAAACCACCGCAGCTCCGATTACGAATGAAGCCGATAACGGTTTAAAAAATACGCGTGGCACGATTGCGATGGCTCGCACCAGCGATCCGCATTCAGCAACAGCACAGTTTTTTATTAATGTAACGGATAATGCATTCCTCGATTTTTCCAAGCCAACCCCACAAGGTTGGGGATATTGCGTGTTTGGCGAAGTCGTGGCAGGTTTAGAGGTTATCGATGCCATCAAGGCCGTTAAAACCGGCTCGAAAAACGGTCATCAAGATGTCCCGCTTGAAACCGTTATCATCGAAAAAGCGCTTGTTGTTGCCTAAAGAGGGCTCAGCAATGTCTAAAACCGGTGGCGCATCGGATCAGCTGCAAAGCCTTCAGCCAGCTGATGCGCGGCCGGTTTATTTTATTTCAGACTTGCATCTAAGCCCGGCTATTCCCTATACAGTAGCTGCGTTTAAGCATTTTGTCGAGAACACTGCCCACGATGCGCAAGCGGTTTATATTCTTGGCGATTTATTTGAATATTGGATCGGCGACGATATGCTGGTCACGCCGTTTGCCCAAAAAATCGCAGCGCAGCTCCATACGCTAACTGAGCGCAGCATTCAACTTTATATTATGCCTGGCAATCGAGATTTTTTGCTTGGCGCGCATTTCGCTCAAGTGGCTGGGGCGAAGATATTAGATGATCCATGCCTACTCGAGGCTTTTGATCTGCGCATGGTTCTCGCGCATGGTGATGCGCTTTGCACGGCCGATGGTTTTTATCAAGGGTATAGAAAGATTGTACGCTGCCGTGCCGTGCAGTGGTTTTTTCTGAATTGGCCATTGTGTTGGCGGTTAGCGCTCGCAGCGCGCATCCGGGCGCGCAGTGGTGCGCAAAAACGGCCACGCGAACGGATACTCGGAGAGGTAACCGAAGCCGCAGTGTTGGGCCTTTTGGCGCAATATGGCGTCACGACAATGATTCATGGCCATACTCACCGACCTGCGCAACATAGGCATGGCGCGGCTACGCGCTGGGTACTCCCCGATTGGGATTACGATCATAGCGAGCCGCGGGGTGGGTATTTAAAGCTAGATCGAAACGGGATTCAAGCCTGGCCGTCGGAATTAGCTCCTTTAGGTGGCTATTCGGAATAGCCGTAGTCCCGCCTCTGTGAGGCTCATGATCACAGCCATCCTACGCCTCTGCTTTTATCCCGAACTTAGGTTAAATTATATCCGCCCGACTTAAGTAAATTAACAATCATGTTTTTATTGTCCTGCTTAACCGCTTGATAAGTTGCCTCTATACGCTCAGGGAGATCCATTGCTTTGATCAGTGTTTCCATATCCAAATCTGTGTTCGGAATAAATGTGCCGCTGAAATAAAGCTGCTTTAAAAATTGAATAGCCTTTGTGCTTTTTGAATCTGATGCAATTTGCAAAACCGTTTTATTTTCTTTATTCAAAACCGAAAAATCAGCTTGTTTCCTATATAAACGACCTAGTATATCAATGTCATTTTTTGATGCAGCAATATGTATTGCGCAATTGCCAGAGATATCTTTCTCATTTACATCGACCCCCCGATTAAGTAAAAATCGAATCATCTCCTCATCTTGTTGTTCTGCTGCTATATATAAAGATTTTTGTTTTTCCTCTTTAGTCATGTTTTGAGCTAGGAACAACTTTTGATTTCTATTAAGCTGATGGACATCAATTTTATTATTAAGATAAAATTCCTTTAAAGAAATAAATTCTTTCAATTTATTTCGAAAAAATACTTGATTCTCTTCATTTTCTGGCTGAGATATCTCCTCTGCATGAAACGTAGATGGTGTTTGATAGATATAACTATCCTCTGGAGGATTTTTAAAAGGGTCTGTAATTTTATTATCCCCTAATTGCTGAGCAGATGAATTTTGTGCAAAAAGAGATTCAGATATCCAATCTTCAGTGAATTCAGGAATTTCTGCTTCAGAGGAAATTCCTTGTCTGTCGCTTATTGGCACAGTATGCACATGGATTTCGCGTTGGACATCATTTAAAAAAGGGTCAAGGTCAAATAGATTATCCGTACTATATGAAAGATCGTTATTGATGCCGATGTTAGTCAAAATTCCTGTTTGGTCAGTGTCTAGTATTTCGCTATCAGATGGATGTGAATTATTATTTGGACTCTTAATGGATTCTGGATTGGTAAATTGAGCGGCATTATCTATATGGCTTGTTAAATCACTGCCAACACCATCGTTAATCAAAGTATCTGTTGTGTCAATATTTACAGATTTACTATTAATTTGATATGAGTTGTCATTTTTGTTTTTCCATAGATTTAATCTTTGCTTACTTAGATTAATTATTTTTGTTTGAGCATCCTGTTGAGCTTTAAGGGCTTCAGGACTTAGTTGCGGCCTATTATTTGGGAGTGAGCTGTTATTTAGAAACGGAGGCCCGGGACGAGCACGTTTTTCTTGCCTTGGTACGGGTCCTTGATTTTGAATTTGGTTATCATTTCTCCGTCTTTTATCTACCCCATTCATGATAAACCTCAAGATTGCGTTCTCTGAAAAAATGCTTATATCTTGTCTGACGCATAAAAAAATCATCAGGCGCAAAAATAAACGGTGCAGATCTTACTTTACTGTTTATAGCGCCATCCGATGCCAATTTAACGAAATGCGTCTTGCTTATACGAAGCTACTCAGAAGGCTATGTTCTACTTTTATGCTAAAGCTTTCCATCTTGCGCCAGCGTCCAGTGAGCAAACAAGCGGGGTTGCTGATGTCGTATTTTGATCATCAGTTCCCGTGCCCTACTCCAGGTCTCGTGATTTTGCCTGCCAGATAATGCGTTTTGCGATGCCCCGCATAATATTCACTTCTTCGCGCTCAAGAGCGGTCCGCGCAAACAGCCGCCGCAGCCTAGACATAAGTTTTTTCGGTTGGGCCGGATGCAAAAAATCCAAGGCAATGAATGCGCTTTGCAGATGCGCAAACATGCGCTCAACTTCATCGCTTGTAGCGAGCGCACTGACGGATAAACCGTGCGCCAAGGTAGGCGTATGTGGTGGGCCATCGCCTTCGTTCAGTAGAGTCATTCTTAATTCATAGGCCAGCACTTGCACGGCCTGTGCAAGATTGAGCGAACTGTAAACTGGATTGGCTGGAATATGCACCAGTGCATTGCAACGTTCAACATCCGCATTGGATAAACCCGCGCGTTCATTGCCAAATATATAGGCAACTTCTCCCTGTGCTGCGACTAGGCGCGCTTGCTGCGCCGCACTGCGCGGAGTCAAGATAGGTGGGCTATAGCCACGCGGTCGAGCCGACAGCGCAACCGACCATTGCACGCCGCTTAGTGCAGTTTCAAGGGAATCGGTAATTTGGGCTGCAGCAAGCACATCCTGCGCGCCACTGGCTAGGGCCAGTGCATCAGGGTGCGTCAATACATTTGGGTGTTGCGGCTTAACCAGGATGAGACGACGCAAGCCCATGGTTTTCAGCGCTCGCGCCGCCGCGCCAACGTTACCGGGATGGCTCGGCTCAACCAAGACAAAGCGGGTCGAGGTTAAAGCGCACACTGAGTCCGAAGTGGGCTCGATTGGATCGGTGGGTTGATGGTTTTGCTGTTGCATATTCACGTATAGAAAAATTCAAGATGCATATCGACACCTCGCAAGTCAGTAAGTCCGTTAAAATAACGGCTTTTATAAATTAGTATAAAGCTAGCACAAAGGATTTTACTCATGCACCCTATGCTCAATACTGCAGTCAAGGCCGCGCGCCGGGCCGGGCAGATTATTAGTCGTGCTTCAATTGATCTGGATCGGATTCAGGTCAGTAAAAAACAACATAACGATTTTGTGACTGAAGTCGATAAGGCTGCTGAAGCCGCGATTATCGAAATTCTGCTCACAACTTACCCGAAGCATGCCATTCTGGCCGAAGAATCAGGCCATTCTGAACACTCCTCAGAGTATCGATGGATTATTGATCCACTTGATGGCACCACCAATTTCATTCATGGGTTTCCGTATTATTGCGTATCTATTGCACTCGCGCACAAAGAAGTGATTACGCAGGCGGTGATTTATGATCCGATTCGCAATGATCTTTACACTGCCTCGCGCGGCAGCGGCGCATTTTTAAATGACCGTCGTCTACGTGTTGCCCCGTGCGATCGGTTAGCCGATGCACTGCTAGGTACTGGCTTTCCGTTCCGAGATCAACAAGGTTTGGAAGCCTATTTGGAACTTTTTGGGAAAATGACCCAAGCGTGTGCTGGTTTGCGCCGCCCGGGCGCAGCTGCACTTGATCTAGCCAACGTTGCCGCAGGCCGACTTGATGGCTTCTTTGAGCAAGGACTTAACCTATGGGATATTGCTGCGGGCAGCCTGATGGTGACTGAAGCCGGTGGATTAGTGGGGAATTATACTGGCGACTCAAATTTTACCGAGCATAATGAAATTATGGCGGGCAACGCTAAATTGTACGCACAGATGGCGCAAATTCTTAGCCCGTATTCAAAAGTTAATTTAAAGAAATAAAATCTTGGGGCTTGCATCAGAAAAATAGAGTTTGCTAGTGCAGACTAGATTTCTTTTATGTGAGCTCCGAGCTTACCGAGGAATTTTTTCACATGGGCCGGTGCTAGGGTGCGTTGACGTTTTACATGTCAAAGCTATTTGAATGTAGTGGCTATTTTGAAATAGCAAGAATGTGCATTATGTTAAGTTTAGCCTGAATTTCATGGCACAAAATCCTTGAAAAGCCTTATGCCACGCCTGCTTAACCCATCTTTAGTACAGGGAAAAGTTCCTTTTTACCCAATAGGAAATATGGCGCGACACAGATGGCATCGGGATCATTCCCTCTTTTATTTGCACCGCTTCAAAAGCTTGAATTATCTTTTCTAGCTTAGCTTGCTCTATCCGGGCCGTCTGGCCTGGCCCCTTTTCTGTATAAAAATGAAGCCGATCCCCTTGAACATATAGTGGCGCTATGTGTTCACAGCTGTAATTAAACAAACATTCCGTATAAAGGCGCTCAATCTGGCAACGCGATAAACCTGGCAACACAGCATAAATAACATCAATATGCTGAACTAACGCCCTTGCTGCCCCTCTATATCCATCTTGATGCTGCAAAGCGCCGATCAAGGCCTGCACAGTAGCTTCGGACAGCGTACTCTGGCCTTCTAACGCCCACGCTGCTGCAGACCTAACAGTCTCACTTTCATTCTGTAAAGCGCTGATCAAGGCTTGCACAGCAGCTTCAGATAGCGTGCTCTTGCCTCTTAACGCATTCGCTGCCGCAGACCTGACATTCCACTCTTGATGCTGCAAAGTGCTGATCAAGGCCCGCACGGCAGCTTCAGACAAAGTGTTTTGGCGGTCTAACGCTTTTTCTGCCACAAACCTGATATCCTTATTTTGATCCTGCAAAGCGCAGATCAAGGCCTGCACGGCAGCTTCAGAAAGCGTGCTCCGGTTTCTTAGCGCCCACGCTGCCGCAGATCGGATGCTCTTATCTTGACCCTGCAAAGCGCAGATCAAGGCCTGCTCGGCGGCATCAGACAGCGTACTCTGACCTCCTAACGCACTCGCTGCTGCATCCATGACATCCATATCTTGATGCTGCAAAGCGTGGATCAAGGCCTGCTCGGCGGCTTCAAACAGCGTACTCTGGCCTCCTAACGCGCTCGCTGCCGCAGACCTGACGTCCTTATCTTGACCCTGCAAAGCGCCAATCAAGGCTTGCACGGCAGCTTCAGATAGCGTGCTCTTGCCTCTTAACGCCATCGCTGCTGCAGACCGGAGGCTCTCATCTTGATCCTGATCCTGCAAAGCGCAGATCAAGGCCTGCTCGGTGGCATCAGACAGCGTACTTTGTCCTTCTAACGCGCCCGCTGCCGCAAACCTGACGTCCTTATCTTGACCCTGCAAAGCGCCAATCAAGGCTTGCACGGCAGCTTCAGATAGCGTACTCTGGCCTCTTAACGCCATCGCTGCTGCAGACCGGAGGCTCTCATCTTGATCCTGATCCTGTAAAGCGCAGATCAAGGCCTGCTCGGTGGCATCAGACAGCGTACTTTGTCCTTCTAACGCGCCCGCTGCCGCAAACCTGACATCCCGCTTTTGATCCTGCAAAGCGCCGATCAAGGCCTGCACGGCAGCTTCAGACAGCTTGCCCTTGCCTCTTAACGCCATCGCTGCTGCAAACCTGACATTCCCATTTTGATGCTGCAAAGCGCCGATTAAGGCCTGCATAGCGGCCTCAGACAGCGTGCTCTTGCCTCTTAACGCCATTGCTGCTGCAAACCTGATATCCCACTCTTGATGCTGTAAAGTGTCGATCAAGGCTTGCACAGCAGTATAAGATAGCGTGCTCTGGCCTCCTAACGCTCTAGCTGCCGCATCTCTGACATCTTTATCTTGATTCTGCAAAGCACGGATCAAGGCCTGTACAACGGCATCAGACAGCGTGCTCTGGCCTCCTAACGCACTCACTACCGCAGATAGGATACTCTTATCTTGATTCTGCAAAGCACGGATCAAGGCTTGCTCGGCGGCTTCTGACAGCGCGCTCTGGCCTTCTAACGCTCTCGCTGCCTCAAACCTGATATACGCATCTTCATCCTGTAAAGCGCGGATCAAGGACTGTACAGCGGCTTCGGACAGCGTGGGACGTGCGCCTAACGTTTCAATTACCTTGCTCTTTCTATTATCTGGCTGATCTAACAACGTGAGCAGTAGATGCTCCGGAAAAGCCCTCTGCTGACCCAGCGCGCCACTATTCCCTAATCTCACCCCAAAATCCAACCACTTCATAAGCTCTTTTTCTAACCCACGCACGACTTCTGGGTTCAATCGACTCCGCGCTTCGTTTAAACAGCCCATCAACACCTGCTGGTGACGTCCTCCGATCAGGTCTCGCGGCGACTGTTCTAAGCCAGTAAAAAATTCCTCTAACGGAACACCCTTTAGCAGCCCCGCTACCATCCACCAGACTATTTCATAACGCGGGTTATATTTATGGCCAGCCATAAATGTATGAAGCGCGTCCTCACTTAACATCAAGGATTCATTGGTACGCTCGGATTGCCCTAAAGTCGAAGCGCCCCCATTTCCCGAATACGCCTCAAGATGCCTCACCAGAAACTTCGCTGCAAAAAACTCCTGAAACGTTAAATGGAGGAAATGATATTGGCGCTCTGATTCAGGACGATACCCTTCCGCTGTATGTAGATACGAAGTCTTTTTCAAATTGTCTGTAAAGCTGAAAAGTAATTTTTTTCCTAGAAATTCATTCTCAAGTTCTGCTTGGCACTGATCCAGTTCTTTCAAATTAAATTCTATTTTGCCTTCTTCGAGTCCTTTAAAAGCTAAGTACCCTAAATAATCAATTTCATCTTTCATCAGTTCTTCTAACTTTTCCTTTGAGGAAATTTGAATGACGTTAGCTTTTAATACCTTACTTTTTTGATCTTCCTTCGCCAATCGAACGCCGTCTTTGCGCCATAATTTATCCACCATCGCCTCATACAGCATCGACATAGTGATCTCTTGCTGCGGCGGGAGTTTATCCCAGCTATAACACAGCGCATCGAGCTGAATCGGGATATTCACTAGTCCCTGAATCAACAGAGTCTGGTGGATAAACTGCTGAATCGAGGCTTGATTTGATTCAGGCACAAATTTTTCTATATA
This sequence comes from Mycoavidus sp. B2-EB, assembly GCF_014218255.1. Taxonomy (NCBI): domain Bacteria; kingdom Pseudomonadati; phylum Pseudomonadota; class Betaproteobacteria; order Burkholderiales; family Burkholderiaceae; genus Mycoavidus; species Mycoavidus sp. B2-EB. The sequence continues at coordinate 983,838 of NZ_AP021872.1, read as the reverse complement.
GGCCTGTACATTGGCCGGACTAAAGCCGACTGTCTCCAACTCCAAATCTAGCTGCCCCAACAATCTGACATCGACCCCGGCCGGTCGGGAGGTAATTACCACATGCGCTTGATCGAGCAAGGTCTGTAAAAGATCCTTTAAAGGCGCACCTTCGTTGAGTTCCTCGATCACTTCATCCAAGCCATCTAAAATAAAGAGCGTTTTGGCCTGATGTGTATAAAAAGCTTTAGATAAGGCCTGCGCTTGGCTCATTTCATAGCCCGCAAAATACTGAGTGCAGAGCAAATCTTCTAAACGTTTTGGCGCATGCGTCTTCAGTTGTCGGAGGGGTATCCACAATACGCAATCAAACTGATCTTGCCAAAGCCCGCCGTTTTGATAGTCATAGACCAATTTTTTACACAAGGTGGTTTTGCCAATCCCCGCTCGACCTTGAATTAAGATCCGTTTGGGAATGCCTTCTGAACCATCGCGTAATTTTTGCTTCTCAAAAAGCTTATCTAACTCAATCAACTTGTTGGGATTCGTCGCCTCAAGCCGCTGCCGTTCACTGCTGGGCAGGCGGTTGAAAGTCACTACTTGCTTTTCCAGCTCTTGTTTGTCTTTTTCGCGTTGCGCCTGACTTTCTACAATCGCCAGATTGATATAACAGTCTTTTAGTGAAGCAGTCTCACCCGATACACGCCGAATCGACAGACTCGATAATTCATAATATTTATAGAGTGCATTGCGCAAGCCCTCTAACGGAACTGTATTCGATTGTGAATTATAGTATATGTTGACTGTGTTATCTCTGCCCTGGACTGGCGCATTAACCGTACCTTGGCAGTATTGAAAGACAGTCTTTCCAGCGGGATGACCCGCTTGAATAGAAAAGGGTAAAGCGTCGGGCGAAAGATTGGACCGATGCGCGGCAGACGCTGAATCGTTTGTGGGTGGTAAAAATCTGTCTGAACTGGCTTTGTGTTCAGACAGATTTTCTTTAACCCATTGTACTGTTTCTTGAAACACTTGCTCGGATTGGGCGCTCTGTCCTTGAGCCGATAAATACTGGCTATGACAAAGGCCAATGCTTTGCAGCAGAACCTGGACATCGGCTTGATTCGGCCCTAATCGGTATGCCTCTAGTGCGTATCTTTGAGCTTGTCGATAGGCATTTCCTGCCATGATATTACGTTGATTTTTTAACAAACCTGCATAATCCAAATGGATCCGAGCAAGGGTTTGAGACACTGCGGGTTCAGTTGAATTTAATTTTTCCGCTACGCGAAGGGCCTGTTGATAGCACGTTTGGGCCTTATCTACTTCACCTTGTTTTTCATACTCCAGCGCTTTTTTGTGAAAATCTGCCGCTGATTGAGGGGCACCACGCGTTATCCCAAAATTAGAGTTTGATACTGGCCCTATCTCCATTTTTCTTCCTTTAGCCTGTTTTACTTAAGGTGTGCATTCCGCACCAATTTTTTATTCGTAGCGCGATTTTAGCAAAGCAAGATTGTCCTACAACCCACTTTTGTGGAATGTGGTGAAACGCCGACGCTCAACGTCTGGCTCGGCCATTTTCTCCCTCCGAATATTTCACGATGTAAAAAATAAGTCCGTCGCCTTATCTGATAACTTGTATCATTTTTATAGTAGAGAAAAAATAAACGCTACGAAATTAGACTAACCCGGCACGTAACCACGCCCATACCAGTGGGCCAGCCAACGTTAGCCAGATTAATCCACACAAACACAGTGCGATAAAAACCGCTGCACTCGCAAAATCTTTCGCTTGTTTGGCCAGTGGGTGTGGCTCTAGCGAAATCCGGTCAATCGCAGCTTCAACCGCAGAGTTAAGCAGTTCAAGACTTAATACCCAAAGTATCGAGGCAATCAACATCAACCTTTCAACCATCGTCACCGGTAAAACCACCGCAAGTGGAATCAGGATGAGGGCCAGCATCATTTCTTGGCGGAAGGCCCTTTCCTGCATCAGCGCATCGCGCATACCGCACAAAGAATAGCGTAGCGCATGCCAGAGACAAGCTAACCCTCGGGGCTTTTGATCAAAGTTATTCATTGACTTTTGCTCCTCTATTTTGCACATTGGCGCGCTGCAATCCTTGGATCACTTGATAACGCGTATACCAATCAGCCAATGCCAACCATGCGCGCGCTTGCCGGCCTTGCTCTTGTAGTAGAGGCGCCGCTTCTGCGCTTGCGGTTAGCGCGGTCTGAGAAACATCCCAGTCAAAAGCCGACAAATGCCGGCCAACAAAGGGCAATAAAGCACCTTCTCGACTGAATAACGACTCAAAAGCTACGATCGCATACTGGTTTTGTGGCGGTGCTTCAGCAAACAGGTTGTCTCCAAAATGCGGATACACTGCGTCCGATAAGGCTAGATGATAAAGACTCGGAAAAATATCTCGGTGGCCGGCATAGCGGTTAGGATCGGGTTTATAGTGGGGCCGATACGCTGGCGGCACCCGAAAGTAGGCAGGAACGCGATACAAGTCTTTACTATCGGTGGGTTGGCGATAACGCAACAAAGCACGCAGATTATGATCCCCGGTTGCCGCCACCAAAGTTTTCTCACTTAAGGTTGAATGGTCTATACGGTCAAGAAATAAACCCAACTGATGATTTGCATATTGGTAAGTCTCAACCATTTTCTGAGCGCTCTGCGCATCGGCAGAAAAATGGGGAGCCATCTTAGAGAGCTCGAGTGGTAACGGCTTATAATGATCCGGGGTTTGATGAGGGGGATGATTGGTTGTCGTTAATAAAAAAAGAAAAACTTTCTCTCCGCGCGCTTCGCTCTCTTGCAAAATGTCATAAGCAAAGCGGAATAAATATTCATCATAGATACCCCATACATTACGTTGCGCATCAGGGTAACGCTCAATAATGTTACCCATATCGTAGACTTCATCAAAGTACTGATGCTTCATCACGCGGCCAATCGAGCGCCATGCATTGCTGCCGCCATATAGAAATAAGGTACGATAGCCCTGCTCTTTAAAGGGTTTTGCGGCCGCCGCTGGATAGCTGATAAAGCCATAGCTGCCTTGCGTCAATGGCGTTAAGGGTGAATTGAGCAGAAGTGCTTCTAGCGTTGGGTGAGTGCCTAGTTGGGCAGAGAAAAAATTATGAAAGAGTGTATCGCGCTCTAAATGCTTTCTTAATGCGCCCGTTAAATCGTTTTGTGCCGTATCAAATTTAAGCTGATGCGCGCCCCATGATTCCATCAATGCGAATACCACATGCGGCGGGTGTGCCTTAACAAATTGATTAGGGGGTGTACGATGAAAAATAAAAGCCTCTAAATCATCTTGATGGCCTGACTTTGCCCCGAGCGTATGGGCTACCTCTTCGAGTGAATGGAACCCATATGCTGCCAATTGTCGAGTTGGATCGTCACTGGTGAGATTAATTTGCTGACGCCGATCTTTAACTGCATCGTAGAGTGCCTGCCAGGCATTGCGGACTAAATCATTCACGAAAGGGTTGGCGCTGACAACAGCATCTTGATCGCGCAATGGAAATTTACCCAATTGCCCACGCGCAAAAAATACCAGCGCCAGTAGCGTCACCAGCACCGCAGCCGGTGCCCACCAGCGGAACTGGGTTAAGTGGGATCCCCTCGCCCACCAAAAGGTTAGGCGCATTTGCAGCCAGCTTAATGCAAGCACGATCAGCACGGCCCAAACAACTGGATAATCACTCCAAATCGCCGCTATCACACCATGCGTATCGTCCTCATACAAGCCGAAGAGAATAGGCGTAAAGGGTGTCTTATAAAAACCATAATAAAAATATTGGCAAATTGCGGCAAAATTGGCAGCGAAAAACAATGTGGCCACCATCGCCCGCTGCAAACACCTCCCTATCTTGTGCGAAAATTTTGGCACGGCGATGAGACTCGCAGATACAAAGAATATGAGCAATCCGGTCGCCAACATTTTGAAATCAAAACGTGCGCCCATCCAAAAGGCTCGGGCCAACTCTTTGTACTGCTGTCCAAGCAAGCTTGGGTCGCCATAGCTTAACAACTGAGCGATACGAAAGCCCATAAAACTTAAAGTACCCAGAATGAGCACGGCCCATACCGCACGAGAAAAATTTAAACCTGACATAAAATAAATGTATTGAATAGACGACTTCGACTGCGGTTACCCAATGCTTGGCTTTCAACCTAACCAGCCATTCATCTGATACTCAGAAAATAGGATTAGAGGGCGCTTTTGACACGTATGTGCATATTACCCCAGCAGAGCGCTCAACAAATGTGCATTGCATAGCACAAGGTCTCCAGAGGCCTGATTTTATCTTTCAAATGGAAGAGTAATACAGGCTTTTCAACAGACTTATCCACTGCGTTTGTGGATAAGTAGTCGGTGCTAAATAAACCATTTTTTTAAATTTAGAGAGAAATAGAAAAAACCGAGCGGCTGATCGCTAAGCCCGAAATAAGCACAATAACAAGATACAAAAGCCCAAACGTTCTAAGGGCCATGCACATAGCGCGCGCCACAGCTTATGTCAACGAAGTGTCCACGGTGCTTCGATTCGGCGCTTCTAAGTAAGTTTTTGACTGCATTTCAATAATGCGCGACACCGTGCGCGCAAATTCATTCGCCAGCGGGCCACCAAAATAAAGCTCGGTGGGTGTGACTTCGGCTGAAATTAACAGCTTAACTTTATGGTCATATAAAACATCGATTAACCAGGTAAAACGGCGTGCCTCAGAAGCCATGCGCGGCGTCATTTGCGGCACACCTGACAGAATAATCGTATGAAAGCGATTGGCCAGTTCAAGATAGTCATTCTGCGAGCGCGGTCCTCCACAGAGAGTCGCGAAATCAAACCAGACCACCCGGCCAGCGCGGCGTAATGCAAGTAATTTACGCTGTTCAATACGCAATAACGGGCTTTCGTCAGGCCCGGCGGCTAGCGCCGCAAAAGTTTGCCGCAAGGCTTCATCGGCGGTTGGGCTAAGCGGCGTATAGTAAACATTCGCTTGCGCGAAAGTCCGTTGACGGTAATCAACACCGCCATCCACATTGATGATTTCAAGCTTGCTACTGAGTAGATCGATGGCCGGTAAAATGCGGTCACGGTGCAAACCTTCTGGATAGAGCGTTGCAGGGTGGTAATTTGAGGTCGTTACAAATTGCACGCCGCTTTTAAATAAACGTTCAAGCAAACGATGCAGGATCATGGCATCGGCAATATCCGACACATGGAATTCATCAAAGCAGATTAAGCGATAACGTTGTGCAATATCGCGTGCTAACACATCCAATGGATTAGCGGTTTTTTTAAGCTCATCAAGTTGCCGGTGCACTTCACGCATAAATTCATGAAAATGCAACCGAATTTTGTTCGGCAGTGGCACGCAAGCGTAAAAACTATCCATCAAGAAGCTCTTGCCGCGTCCTACGCCCCCCCACATATAAACGCCTTTGGGCGTTTCGCCAGGGCTTAGCAATTTCATAAACACATTGGCGTGCCGCGCTTGGTATTTGACCCATTGCTCATAGCAACGCTGCAAGCTCGCCACCGCTGCATGTTGAGCGGAATCTACCCGATAGCCGCGGGTTTCGAGCTCACGCTCATAATATTGTATGACATTCATTGCGCAGCCAATAAAAAAGACGAGTCACCTCGCCTTTTTTATTCACCTCTATTGTGCTTTCTGTTGATCCACGTCTTACATATTCAGCGCGCGCTTTTCCACGGCCAAAGCGGCCTCGCGCATGACTTCAGATAAGGATGGGTGGGGATGGCAGATCCGGCCAATATCTTCAGACGCTGCTTTGAATTCCATGGCAGCGACCGCTTCAGCAATTAAATCAGAAGCCGCAGACGAGACAATATGTACGCCGAGAATTTCATCGGTTTTCGCATCTGCTAGCATTTTGATAAAACCTTCCGCCTTTGCCATGCCAAGCGCGCGGCCATTCGCTGCGAATGGGAATTGCCCCGCTTTGTAGGCACGCCCTTCTTGCTTAAGTTGCTGCTCGGTCTTGCCTACCCAGGCAATTTCAGGTGCGGTATAGATCACCCAAGGCACGCAATTGTAGTCGATATGCGGTTTTTGACCATCAATGACTTCGGCTACCATGACCCCTTCGTCTTCCGCTTTATGGGCCAACATTGGGCCTCTGACGACATCGCCAATTGCATATACATTAGGCAATTGAGTCCGGCACTGCTCATCGACTTCAATCATGCCGCGCTCGTTCACCGCTAGCCCAATCTTTTCTAAGCCTAAACCATCTGTGTTCGGCACACGCCCGACGGAGACGATTAAACGATCCGCGGCCAGCGTGTGTGCGGCGCCTTCTTTGTCAGTATAGGCAATTGAAACGCCCTGCTGGGTGGTTTTAACGTCGCCGATTTTGACCCCAAGGTGAATCGCTAGCCCTTGCTTGGTCAATTGTTTCCAGGCTTCTTTAGCAACGCCATCATCCGCGGCCGCAAGAAAACTCGGCGCGGCTTCTAGCACGGTAACTTGTGCGCCTAGACGACGCCATACCGAACCCAGTTCTAGGCCGATCACACCGGCCCCAATCACCGCGAGTTTTTTAGGGACAGAGTCAAACGAGAGCGCGCCTTCGTTATCGGCGATGATACGGTTATCAATCGGAATGTTTGGCAAATGTCGGGCTTTTGAACCGGTCGCAATAATGATATGTTGACCGGTAATGGTTTGCGCTGCGCCCTCGCCGATGACTTCGATTTGATAATTTCCCGCGCTATTGCGAGCGGTAAATTGAGCATGGCCTTTGAGCCAAGTCACTTTGTTTTTGCGCAACAAAAACTCAATGCCTTTGGTCATTTTACTCACAATGCCATCTTTACGAGCCAGCATTTTGGCTAAATCGAGCTGCACTTCGCCGTTTACTGAAATCCCATGCTCGGCCAGGTGATGCGCTGTGTGCTCGAAGGTTTCAGACGACGCCAAGAGTGCTTTGGAAGGGATACAGCCGACATTCAGGCAAGTGCCGCCTAGAACTGTTTCGCCGTTTGGGTTTTTCCATTTTTCCACGCAAGCCACCGATTTACCGAGTTGCGCTGCGCGAATTGCTGCGATGTAGCCGCCTGGGCCACCGCCAATCACAATGACATCAAATTGATTAGACATAATTCAGATACAGAAAAGTTAGACGGTTACAGGTCGAGCAAGAGTCGCGCTGGGTCTTCTAACGCTTCTTTGATGGCAACGAGCGCTAATACGGCTTCCCGCCCATCGATAATGCGATGGTCGTAAGACATGGCGAGGTAGTTCATTGGACGCACCACAATTTGCCCATTTTCCACTACAGCGCGCTCTTTAGTGGCATGCACGCCAAGGATCGCGGATTGGGGTGGATTAATAATAGGTGTGGATAGCATTGAGCCAAATACGCCACCGTTGGAAATAGAGAACGTGCCGCCGGTGAGTTCTTCTAGCGACAACTTACCCTCTTTCGCTTTTTGGCCATATTCTGCAATCTTGTTTTCAATCTCAGCCAAGCTCATTTGATCTACGTCACGCAAGACGGGCACCACCAGTCCGCGTGGCGAACCAACGGCAATGCCAATATCAAAGTAGCCGTGATACACCACATCGTTGCCATCGACTGAGGCGTTTACGATCGGGTATTTCTTTAATGCATGCACGGCTGCTTTAACAAAGAAAGACATAAAACCTAAGCGCGCGCCATGGGCTTTTTCGAATTTATCTTTGTATTTATTACGCAGCTCCATAACCGGCTGCATATTGACTTCGTTAAACGTCGTCAAGATCGCGTTGGTTTGTTGCGATTCAAGGAGGCGCTGTGCAATACGGGCGCGCAAACGCGACATCGGCACTCTTTGTTCTGACCGGCCTTCAAGCGACTGGCTTAAATTCACCGCAGCTTTCACCTCAGGCAGTGCGGGTTTAACCGCAGCGCGAGCAGGTGCAGCCGCCGTGGGCGCCACTGCAGGTGTAGCTAGCACATCGCCCTTCGTGATTCGCCCATCGCGTCCACTGCCTTCTACTTGAGCTGCACTCATGCCTTTTTCAGCCATGAGTTTCGCTGCTGAAGGCATGGCTTTCGCACTGGCTGGCTCAGCCGGTGCGGCAGCATTAGGTACACTTGCGGCTGGCGCTGGTTTAGCTTCGCTGGAGACGGCTCCGGCTTGAGCTGCCGTATCGATTTTAGCAATCACTTCATCCGCGACCACCGTATCGCCATTTTCGCGGACAATCTGCATCATGACCCCGGCTGCTGGCGCAGGGACTTCAAGCACAACTTTATCGGTCTCAACTTCAATGATGATTTCATCTTGTGCGACCGCCTCACCGGGACGTTTTTTCCATTGCAGCAGGGTCGCATCAGCGACGGATTCGGATAGCTGCGGCACCTTGACTTCTACAATAGCCATTGATTTTCCTGAATAGATCTCTAACAAACCGAAGTATATTTATTTTTCGGCACACGAGCGTGCCGAAAAATGCTTGTATTCTATAACGGCGTTGGGCTTTAAAAGCCCAACGCTTTTATTTTACGCGTACTGCGCCTTTCAAGCGGCCAAATGCTCCTTCAATGAGTTGCTTTTGCTGCTCATAATGTTTCGCATAATACCCCACCGCTGGCGAAGCAGAAGCAGGACGGCCACTATAGGCAAGTTTTTGCCCTTCTTTCATGCCTTCTAGCAGATGATGCTCGATATAGAACCAAGGCCCTTGGTTTTGTGGCTCATCTTGGACCCAGACTATTTCGGTAACATGCTCGTATTTCTTCAATTCTGCTTCAAAGGCTTTATGCGAGAAAGGATAGAGCTGTTCCACTCGAATGATGGCGGCATCCTTTATCTTGTTTTCACGGCGATGCGCTACTAGATCATAGTAGACACGGCCCGAGCAGACTACCAGTCGCTTGATTTTTTTAGGCTCGAGTGTCGTATCTGTTTCACCAATGATCGTGCGGAAAGATCCTTTAGCGAGCTCAGATAAACTGCTCACGGCCTCTTTATGACGCAGCAGCGATTTCGGCGTAGCGACGATTAAGGGCTTACGGAACAGACGAATCATCTGCCGACGCAATAGATGAAAGACCTGTGCTGGCGTTGTCGGTTGTACCACTTGCATATTGTGATCTGCGCAGAGTTGTAAAAAACGCTCAATCCGCGCGGATGAATGCTCTGGCCCTTGGCCCTCATAACCATGTGGCAACAGCATCGTCAAGCCTGAAACCCGACCCCATTTCACTTCACCCGATGAAATGAATTGGTCAATCACGACCTGCGCGCCATTCGCAAAATCGCCGAATTGCGCTTCCCATAATACAAGGGTATTGGGCTCGGCTGTCGAGTAGCCATATTCAAAGCCTAGCACGGCCTCTTCGGACAGCACGGAGTCGATCACATTAAAGGTCGCTTGATTCTCGGTGACGTTCTTTAATGGGATATAGCTGCCGCCATCCCAGCTTTCTCGGTTTTGATCATGCAACACGGAGTGACGGTGCGTAAATGTGCCGCGCCCGCTATCTTGCCCAGTTAAACGTACGGCATAGCCAGAAGCGACTAACGAAGCATAAGCCAGGTGCTCGCCCATGCCCCAATCAAGCGGCTGCTCACCTTTACCCATGGCGCGGCGATCATTCACCACCCGCTCAACTAATGAATGCAGTTTGAGCGTTTCTGGTACCGTAGTAATCCGCTCAGCTAAGCGTTTTAGCTCAGCTAACGGCACGGCTGTGTCTGCCGCATCGGTCCATTTACGGTTTAAAAATGGTACCCAATCGACTGCATATTTACTTTTGTAATTCGACAAGACGGGATCAACCGTATGCTGTCCTTCGTCCATCGCTTGACGGTAGCGCTTCACATACCCATCGGCTTCTTCGTTGGTTAAAACACCTTGCGCCACTAGTTTCTCGGCATAGAGTGCACGAGTGCCTGGATGCTGAGCAATCTTTTTATACATCAATGGCTGCGTGACCGCAGGGGTATCTTGCTCATTGTGGCCTAGCTTGCGGAAGCAAACAATATCCAGCACCACGTCTTGATGAAATTTTGCCCGGAAATCGACCGCGAGCTGAGTCGCTAAGATCACGGCTTCTGGATCGTCGCCATTCACATGAATAACGGGCGCTTCGATCATCTTGACAACGTCTGAGCAATACAAAGTTGAACGCGCATCGCGCGGATCAGAAGTCGTAAAGCCAATTTGATTATTAATCACGACATGCACGGTACCGTACGTGCCATAGCCCCGGGTTTGCGCCAGATTGAGCGTTTCCATCACAACCCCCTGCCCGGCAAACGCAGCATCGCCATGCACTAGCACGGGCAATACTTGGCTGCCATCTGGATCGCCGCGGCGCTCCATCCGAGCTTTGGCTGACCCTTCAACTACTGGGTTGACAATTTCAAGGTGGGACGGATTGAACGCCAGCGACAAATGCACGGGACCGCCTGGGGTCGATACATCGCTGGAAAAACCTTTATGGTATTTAACATCGCCCGCCGGCAGCTCATCTAAGTGCTTGCCTTCAAACTCAGCAAAAAGATCCGCCGGCATTTTGCCCAGGGTATTGACTAAGATATTCAAGCGACCGCGATGCGCCATCCCAATCACGATTTCTTGCACGCCTAGCCCGCCGGAATGGCGCACCAGCTCGTCCATCGATGCGATAAAACTTTCACCCCCTTCGAGGGAAAAGCGTTTTTGGCCGACAAACTTAGTATGCAGGTAACGCTCAAGCCCTTCGGCTGCAGTGAGGCGCTCAAAAATATGCTTTTTCTTTTCAGCCGAAAAATCTGGCGTGGCGCGAGTCGATTCCAGGCGCTCTTTCCACCAGCGTTTTTGTTCAGGGTCACTGATGTACATGAACTCAACGCCGATTGTGCCGCAGTAAGTATCGCGCAGCGCTTTGACGATTTCTCTTAGAGTGGCTTGCTCAAAACCAAAATATAAATTCCCGGCATGGAATACTTGATCCATGTCGGCTTCAGTGAAATCATAGAAAGCGGGTTCAAGCTCAGGGATGTGTGGGCGCTCTTGGCGCTTAAGCGGATCTAGATTAGCCCAGCGCGAACCCATAAAGCGATAGGCATCAATTAACGCTTGAACGTAAACTTGTTTACGCGCAATCCCCAAATCCATGCTGCCTGTTTGCTGCTGCAATGTATTTGCTTTAGCACGTTGCGCAAAGGACTCAATAATTGGACCATGTGCCACATCGCTCGCGTTAGAGCCATCAACCGCAGGCACATTTTGGAGCGCATCGAAATAGTCGCGCCAATGATCTGACACGGAAGCAGGATTGTTGAGATAGGCTTCATAAAGCTCTTCAACATACGGCGCATTACCGCCAAATAAATATGAGTTTGATCGAAATTGTTGCATCATTTGACGCTCACCTTTTCCTCAAGTTTGTCGAGAAATAGCGGGTTAACCAGACCTCCCGCAGCACGGCCTGACCGTTTAGCGGATCGCAATTAGCGCACAGGAAGGAGGGAATTCAGATAGCGCCTCAATCAAACCACTGACTGAGGCGATCTATACGAATAATTTTAACACAGCAAATAGCGAGCGCTATTCTTAATGCTTTTCTTTTGCATGATTAATTGTATACCGTGGAATTTCAACCACGATAGCGCCCTCGGCTTGGGCTGGGATCAGCGCTTGGCATGATAAGCGAGAAGTGGCTTCCAACCCCCAGGCCATATCAAGCAAATCTTCTTCCATTTCACCAGGATGGCCGAGTTGCTTAAAGCCTTCTCTTACAATCACATGGCAGGTTGTGCAGGCACACGATTTCTCACAGGCATGCTCGATCTCTACCCCATTTTCAAGTAATGTATCGCAGATACTTTTGCCTGGCGTCGCATCGATCACAGCGCCTTCTGGGCATAATTCGAGATGAGGTAATACAATGACCTGAGGCATCTAAGGTTCCCGTTATTTCTTAAAAATAATGTTATTGTTCAGTCAGCTCTTTAACTTTGCGGCCAGCTAGCGCCGCACGAATATTCTGATTCATGCGCCGGGCCGCGAATTCATCGGTTACGGTCGCTAATGTTTTAATCGCTTGTTCCAAAGCATCGTGTTGCGGACTCTCTTTGAGTTTCTGCAGCGTATCTAGGGCGGTGTCAATCGCGGCTCGCTCGGCTTCGCTGAGCAACGCCGCATCGCTGGCTAAAGCGCTTTCTGTGGCGGCTAACAAGCGCTGCGCATCGACTTGGAGTTCACGCAATGCGCGCGTATCTTTATCGAGGTTAGCCGCCTGAAAACTGTCATTTAGCATACGAGAAATATCTTCATCGTTTAAACCATAGGCCGGTTTGACTGCGACTGAAGCGGCAACGCCGGAGTGCGTTTCACGCGCAAATACGGATAATAACCCATCCGCATCCACCTGATAACTGACCTGAATGCGTGCCGCACCTGCCACCATAGGCGGAATCCCGCGCAACTCAAAACGCGCCAGCGAACGACAATCTGCAACAAGCTCGCGTTCACCTTGCACGACATGAATCGACATGGCGGTCTGCCCATCTTTAAAGGTCGTAAATTCTTGTGCACGTGCAACCGGAATGGCTGAATTACGCGGAATAATTTTTTCCACCAGCCCACCCATGGTTTCAACTCCCAACGAGAGCGGAATGACATCCAGCAAGAGCCAATCGTCATCCGCGCGCCGGTTACCGGCTAACAGATCGGCTTGGATTGCGGCCCCCAGTGCGACCACTTGATCTGGATCAATGCCAGTCAGTGCGGGTTGCTCAAAAAACCCTTCAACCGCACGGCGAATCACGGGCATGCGCGTTGCACCGCCGACTAATACAACGCCTTGCACCTCTTTTACGGTAATCTGCGCATCGCGTAAAATTTTACGCATCGGCGTCAACGTCCGCTGCACCAGCGGTTGAACCTGCTCAGCAAATTCAACTTCACTGATGTGCACGGCAATCTGTTCGCCACTTGCCAACAAAACATTCACGCTGGCTTGCTGAGCCGTCGATAAAGCTTCCTTCGCGCTCCGCGCAGCATCCAGTAATAGCCGCTGCTCACCAACGCTCAGCAAGTGCATCTCTAAGCCTGCTTTGGCAAGCACATAGTCTAGCAAGGCTTGATCAAAATCATCTCCGCCTAGCCTTGAGTCGCCGCCAGCCGCGAGCACTTCAAACACCCCTTGCGTCAGTTTAAGAATCGACAAATCAAACGTGCCGCCCCCTAGGTCATAGACCGCGTAGATTCCTTGCGCACCGCTTTCAAGCCCATAGGCAATCGCCGCCGCAGTAGGCTCGTTGAGTAAGCGCAGTACATTAAGACCGGCAAGCTGAGCGGCATCTTTTGTGGCTTGCCGTTGCGCATCATCAAAATAAGCCGGTACCGTGATCACTGCGCCAAATAGTTCGCCGCCCAGCGCAGCTTGCGCGCGCTGCTGCAATGCTGCCAGGATTTCAGCCGAAACTTCGACCGGGTTTTTGATACCGGCTGCGGTTTTGATTTGCACCATGCCCGGCGCTGCGACCAAATTATAGGGGGCATGGGCGGCTTGCTCGATTTCTTCCTTGCCGCGCCCCATTAAGCGTTTGACCGAGACAATCGTATTTTTGGGGTCGAGTGCCGCGTGTTCTTTTGCCAGGCGGCCCAACTGTCGCTCACCGCTTGGGAGATAACGCACCACCGAGGGGAGTAAGGCATCCCCTGCTCTATCTGGCAATACTTCGGGTAGGCTATTGCGTACTGCAGCCACTAAAGAATGGGTTGTGCCAAGATCGATGCCCACTGCAAGCCGTCGCTCGTGAGGCGCGGGCGCTAGACCGGGCTCGGAAATTTGTAATAAAGCCATCAGCTTGCCTTCTACACGTATTCAAGTTTTTCAATCTGAGCCTGCGCTTCTTGCGCGACCCGTTCGATGAACATCAGTTCACGCACCACTTCCGCCGCTTGATCTATCTGAGTCTTAAACAAGCTCACGAGTTTTGTCAGGCGGAGCGCGCGCTCATGGTGCAATTTATCCAACAATGCTTGCAGCGCGGGTAGATTTTTCTCAAGTTGCGCAGCTTCGATAGATTCTCGCCATTCGAGCTGTAGCATAAGAAAATCGTTCGCCATCACCGTGTTATGTTCGGCTTGCGTTTCAATGCCACCTAACTGCAGTAAATAAATGGCTCGTTGCAATGGATCTTTTAAGGTGCGATAGGCATCATTCGCGTGGGTCGCCCATTGCAATGCAATCCGTTTTTGGGCTTCCGAGTCTGCGGCAAAACGATCTGGGTGAGTGTGCGCCTGCACCGTGCGATACGCATTAGCAAGTTCTTTATCTTGGATCTCGAAACTCGCAGGCAAGCCAAATAAATCGAAATAAGTACCGCTGAAAGAAGACATGAAAATTAGACCGCCAAGCTTTTAGTGAACGGCAAAAAACGAATGGGGAGCGGCTCTACATTGCGCGGCTAGATGCACCATGGTTGCTCTAGATGCGGAATGATTCACCGCACCCACATTCATCTTTCACGTTAGGGTTTTTAAATTTAAAACCTTCATTCAAACCTTCGCGCGCAAAATCTAATTCAGTGCCATCAATGTAAGTCAAGCTTTTAGGATCAACCACCACTTTTATGCCATGACTTTCGAATACTTGATCTTCTGGCGCGAGCGCATCCACATATTCAAGCTTATAGGCCAGCCCTGAACATCCTGTCGTACGCACGCCCAAGCGCAAGCCGAGTCCTTTGCCACGGCGGAGCAAATATCTCTGTACATGTTGCGCTGCTTTTTCGGTCAATGTAATGCTCATATCAGTCAAAAAAATGTAGAGCACATCGCTCTGCTTACGTGCCGTCTAAAATTAAACTTCTGCTTAGCTTGCAATGAGTTCAGCCGTCTTAGCATGGCGCTCTTGATAATCTTTAACGGCGGCTTTAATCGCATCTTCCGCGAGAATTGAACAATGGATTTTCACTGGGGGTAACGCCAATTCTTCGGCAATTTGCGTATTCTTAATGGTCAAGGCTTGCTCTAGCGTTTTCCCTTTAACCCATTCGGTCACCAGAGAACTCGAAGCAATTGCTGAACCACAGCCGTAGGTTTTAAATTTTGCGTCTTCAATAACGCCATCAGCGCCTACTCGAATTTGCAGTTTCATTACATCCCCACAGGCCGGCGCACCTACCATACCGGTACCAATACCAGCGCCATCTTTATCAAATGACCCGACATTACGGGGATTTTCATAATGATCGAGCACTTTATTGCTGTATGCCATGATCTAACTCCTAAAAGACTCTTGTGTTTAACGGATTTACGAGCGCTTCGTTCTACGCCAGCGCCCACTCACCCAGGATCCAACGCTACCCAGCGGTGGCTATTTTTAATGCGCAGCCCATACGATTGAATTCAAATCAACCCCTTCTTGATGCATTTCCCATAATGGCGACAAATCGCGTAATTTAGCAATTTTACTTTCCATTAAACGTATCACGTAATCCACTTCCTGCAAGGTGGTAAAGCGTCCTACGCTAAACCGGATCGAACTGTGCGCCAATTCATCATTGCGCCCAAGTGCGCGCAACACATAAGAAGGCTCAAGTGAAGCAGAGGTACATGCGGATCCAGAAGAGACCGCGATATCTTTCACGGCCATAATTAACGATTCGCCCTCAACAAAATTAAAGCTAATGTTTAGAATATGAGGCACGCGCTGTTGCGCATCGCCATTTACATAGACCTCTTCAATTTTGCTTAAACCTTGCAACAACCTCTCATAGAGCGTGTGCGCATGCTTGTTTTGGGCCTCCATCTCTTCGCGTGCGAAGCGAAAAGCCTCGCCCATGCCAACAATCTGGTGGGTGGGTAAAGTGCCTGAGCGCATGCCCCGTTCATGGCCGCCGCCATGTATTTGCGCTTCAATGCGCACCCGCGGTTTGCGGCGAATATACATTGCGCCAATGCCTTTAGGGCCATACACTTTATGCGCGGACAATGACATTAAGTCAACTTTTAAGCGCGCCAGATCAATCTCTACCTTACCGGCTGCTTGCGCTGCATCAACATGGAAAATAATGCCTTTATCACGGCATATTTCACCAATTTGCTCAATATCTTGGATCACGCCGATTTCATTATTGATCATCATGACTGAAACCAAAATCGTATCGGGCCGCAGCGCTTGCTTAAATACCTCTAGATCGAGCAAGCCATTTTCTAGAACATCAAGATAAGTGACTTCGAAGCCTTGCCGCTCAAGCTCACGGCATGTATCTAGCACCGCTTTATGCTCAGTTTTAACGGTGATGATATGTTTGCCTTTGCTTTGATAAAAATGCGCGGCGCCTTTTAGAGCCAAATTATCAGATTCTGTTGCGCCTGAAGTCCAAACAATTTCACGTGGGTCACAATTGAGTAGCGCGGCTACTTGCGCGCGCGCCTCTTCGACCGCCTGCTCTGCCGCCCAACCATAAGAGTGGCTGCGCGAGGCGGGGTTGCCAAACTGTTCGCACAAGTAAGGAATCATCTTGTCCGCGACTCTGGGATCAACCGGCGTAGTGGCGCTGTAGTCCAGATAAATCGGAAGGCGAGGAAGAACGTTTTGCATCAATAACTCCGAAAACCGTACTTAAAGTATATCCATTGTATTTGCGCGCTGGTCGCGTAACCTGGCTGTGCCAGTCTCACGCCCATATTGCTGCAGCACCAAATCCTGTAGCGAGACTGAATCAAGATAGTCGCGCATTTTTTGATTCAAGGTCGACCATAATCTATGTGTCATACAGTGCCCATCTTGATACGTTGTATGACCACAACTGCCTTTGCCGCCGCAGCGCGTCGCATCAAGCGACTCATCTGCAGCAATAATAATATCGGCCACGGTAATTTCTTCAACCGGTCGGCCGAGTTTATAGCCACCGCCCGGACCGCGTATGCTCTCAACAATTCCTTGCCGCCGCAGCTTGCTAAATAATTGCTCAAGGTACGATAGCGAAATCTGCTGCCGCTCGCTAATGCCAGCAAGCGTGACAGGGCCTTTTTCGCGGTGTAGCGCTAAATCTAGCATGGCGGTCACAGCAAAGCGACCTTTTGTCGTAAGTCTCATAACTAGACAAAAACATTAAAGCGGACAAAGACATCAAATTAGGCTGAGTAGGTCAACTATTTTTATCCTGCATACTTAAATAGTGTCACTCATACTGCTAAGTATAAATAACCTATGAATTTAGTCAAGTATGGGGTATCTTTTATTCGATCGAAGATGCCGCTGAGGTTTCAACGGCTCTTTCTGAATGTGTTTAAGTCAGCGCACAAGTCGAAATGGCAAAAAAGATATAATTGTATACACTATGCTTACTTTTATACATTAAAGCCATATTTATGTCTTTATCGGAACCACAACGCTCTACCGACGAATGGATGCTTCATCTCGGCAACCAACTCCGCGCGCTACGCATCCGGAGCGGACTTGATCAAACTGAACTCGCAGCCCTGGCCAATAGCAGCACGGGTGCAATTAAGAATTTGGAAAATGGCAAAGGCTCGTCTCTTAAGACCCTGATCAAAGTCATTCGTGCTTTAAACCGCACCGATTGGCTAGAGCTACTCGCCCCCATGCTATCCATCAGCCCCATGCAAATACTTAAAGCCAAACATAAAAATCCGCCACGCATGAAGGTTTATCGAGCACGCCGGGCTAAAACTGACCATGGATAAAATCAATGTACGAAGCTGTTGACACGATAGAAGTGCGCATATGGGGTAAAACCGTCGGTGCGGTGACCTTGGCACCCACGCTTGGCTACTATGCATTTGAATACGATCCCCTGTGGCAAAAGCATGGGATTGAACTCGCGCCGCTGACGATGCCGATTGCGCAAGCTTTTTATGTTTTTCCTAGCTTGCCAGAAATTACCTATAAACGTTTGCCCGCGATGCTAGCGGATGCCCTCCCCGATGACTTCGGTAATGCTCTAATAGATGCTTATCTGGCACAGGCAGGGGTCGAAAAAAATGCCATTACACCGCTGGATCGTCTAGCCTATATGGGTCATCGTGGCATAGGCGCATTAGAGTTTCGTCCGGTGCGAGGTCCCAAACGAAGCAAAGCAACCGCCCTCAAACTTCATGAGTTGGTCAGCAGTTCACAAAAAGCGCTGGCAGGTCAATTTGCGGGGGATAAAGAAACTGAAGCTGCGATTATGAATTTGATTCAAGTGGGTACTTCAGCGGGCGGCGCGCGCGCCAAAGCCGTGATTGCTTGGAATGCGCAAACCAACGAAATTCGCTCGGGTCAGTTGCCTGCGGATCCCGGTTTTGATTACTGGCTGCTTAAGCTCGATGGCGTAGGCAAAGATAGCGAACTTGGGGCAAGCGCTGATTATGGAAGAATCGAGTACGCTTATTATCTGATGGCAACCGCCGCCGGGATGAGCATGACTGAATGCCGCTTACTCGAAGAAAACGGGCGGGCCCATTTTATGACCCGGCGCTTCGATCGGCAAAATGGCGCAAAACTTCATACGCAAACACTGTGCGCAATGCAGCACCTAGACTACAAGCAACGTGCAACTCATAGCTACAGTCAGTACTTCCAGGTGATCCAAAAGCTCGGCTTAGGGCCTGCTGCGCTAGAGGAAGGTTTTCGTCGCATGGTTTTTAATGTACTTGCTGCGAACTGTGATGACCACACCAAAAACCTGTCGTTTCTGCTAGCGGAAAACGGGCAATGGCAGCTTGCGCCAGCCTATGATGTGACCCATGCTTATAATTCACAAGGGCAATGGACTTATCAGCATTTAATGTCGGTTAACGGGGCCTTTAAAAATATCACGCGCGATGACTTATTAAGCGTTGGTGACCGCTTCTTTGCGCCACGCTGTAAAGAAGTGATTAAACAGGTTAAAGCAGCAATTGCGCACTGGCCTGAGTTTGCTGCGCAGGCGGGTATTTCAGAAGTAGAAGCGATGCGTATTCAGGGTGATTTCGTCGCCATCTAAGGGGGGCAGGTCAAAAGTGGAGCGTTTCAATCACGCATGCTACGGGTTAAGCACAAGCTAACTCCTCTACGAACATCGGAGTTGGCTTGTGCTAACAGAGCGTTAATCCGTGCCGTACTTAGGTGACCGCGGGCCGTAGAGAATACCCGCTGGCTGCCCCGCCGACAGCAGGCGAAAGCTTGTCGTTCCGGCAATGTCGTAACTGTGGTCGGTTGAACTGTGGATGATCTGCTTGACCACCGCGGTCATCAGCATGCCAACCAGGCTGCCGCCGCTATTATTGTTGCCTTCGTTGCTCGACGCGCGGGCCTGGCCGGTCCACAACGTCTGGCCGCTCTTGAGGTCCACTAAACTAGCTACGGCCGCCACGGTGCTGATGCTGTCGAGCACCATATATTTGGTGCCGTACTGCGTGATCGTGATGTATAGAGCGGTATCAGCGTTGAAGATGTCTCTGAGCTTGGCGACCGGCACGTCGTGGATGTCGCTAGCAACAGTCAGGCCATTTTGCTGGAAGGTCTCGTTTACCAGGGTAACGGGCAGCACGTAGTAGCCCGCCTCGGCTAGCGGCACAGTCACCTGCGATAGTAGGCCGTAGTTCGCCCCTACTTCGAGTGATTTGTTGAGTGGCGGCAACACAACGATCGAGCGCGGCTTGCTCGCTTTGAAGGCCGCATAGTCGAAATTTTTCGTTGGTGCGGCACACCCTACCATCAACGCCATCATGCCGGCGGCGGCAAATAGTTTCAGAAAGCGCTGGGTCATCAGTGGCTCCTCTTTTTGACATTCTTCATCAGGAAGTCGATATAGGCTTCCGACTCCGGAAACAGTGCCTTCTCGGTCTGAAATTCTTGGACCATCTGATCATCCTTGCCTAGGCTCGAATACAGAAGGCCCAGGTGGGCATGGTAGCCCGGCGGTACCGCACCGTTGGTTGATTTGATTTTCTCCAGGCCGCGTTCGAGTTCCGCAATCTGCTTTTCCTTTGGTGCACCCTTGAAGTACTCGTAGACTTGTGGTTGATAGCTCTCCCACTGATACAGCGGCTTGCTCGGTGCGGCACAACCGACTAGCAGCATGCCTCCCATGATAGCGGCGGTCGCTCGCCAAAGCGTAAACGTTTTGCCCATGACTGTAGTTTCCCTCGTAATGTCCGATTGCTCTATTTTATTGCGCCTGGTTTCCACGCACCGCTTTCAACTCCATTGACTAAGTTCGTCACGGCTTCTCGCATGGCGAGGTCCAGCACTTTGCCGTTGAGCGTCGAATCATAGCTGGCGGTGCCGCCAAAGCCGATCACTTCACGGTTTGACAGTTTGTATTCGCCGGCCCCGCCAGCTGAGAACACCACTTCAGAGGTCGAGATGTTAACCACATTTAGATTAACCTTCGCATAGGCAACCTGCTCCTTGCCACTGCCCAGGATGCCAAACAACTGGCGGTCACCGATTTCTTTGCGGCCGAATTCAGTTACGTCGCCGGTGATCACGTAATCTGCACCCTTGAGCTTTTGCATCGTTTTCTTGATCGTGGCCTCTTGCTTGATCTCGGCCAGGTTGTCGCGGTCGAGCACATTGAAGCGGTTGGTCTGCTGCAAGTGCGTAATCAAAATGGTTTTGGCCTGGCCGCCAAGACGATCCACTCCGTCCGAGAACACGCCGCGCATGTAGGCTGATCGATTATCGAACTTGCCCACTGCGATAGGCGCGCGCACCCCTGCGTAAGGACGGCTTGCGCTTTCTACTTTCTGCACTGCCAGTACTTGCGAGGTTTCGGTCGCACAACCGCCAAGCATGGCAGCGAACAGGACTGTACTGACACTTATCATGCCAGCCATCGCCCTAGAAGATATTTTCATAATACGCCTCGTGGGTAAAAGTGTTTTTCAATTTTTCAAACATCAATTTTCATTGAATGTCAAGGATTGTATACTAAATAGGCGTTGATGCAACTGGCAAGTAAAATATATAAACCAACCCCACAATGTGGCATATTTGCCCGATCAATAGCATGGTTCTGTGTCACGTCGGTGACATGGGTGAATCCAAGCGATTGCCCGCGATGCTAGCGGATGCCCTCCTCGATGACTCTAATAGTGCCATTACACCGCTGGATCGTCTGGCCTATATGGGTCATCGTGGCATAGGCGCATTAGAGTTTCGTCTGGTGCGGGGTCCCAAACGAAGCAAAGCAACCGCCCTCAAACTCCACGAGTTGGCCAGCCGCTCACAAAAAGCGCTGGCAGGTCAATTTGCAGGGGATAAAGAAACTGAAGCTGCGATTATGAATTTGATTCAAGTGGGTACTTCAGCGGACGGTGCGCGCGTCAAAGAATGGGGATGGACCTACGGAAAATACGACCTAGGTTGTTACCGTCATCCAGCGTTGCAAGAACAACGTTTTATTCAACGTAACCTCATCGCCGCCGAACTCGGATTATGAATCCGATACGCGTTGCGGTTGAGTAAGCCTTTATTCAACCCGCCTGCGGATTAAGCTTCTGCGCTTTGGCATGTAATTTGTTCAATGCCGCCAGATAGGCTTTGGCCGAAGCGGCAATAATATCTAAATCGGTCCCAACGCCATTCACAATTCGACCATTTTTGGATAAGCGCACCGTCACTTCGCCTTGCGCTTGGGTTCCCATTGTGATCGCATTCACGGAATAGAGAATCAACTCTGCCCCACTTTTAGTCTGCGTTTCAATTGCGTTGAAAGTGGCATCAACCGGACCATTGCCCACGGCTTCGCCAGTCACATGACTGCCATCGATGGTGAAAAAGATACACGCATAAGGCTCCTCGCCAGAGATTGAACGCTGCGTGAGCGAAGTAAATTTGAAGCATTCATTAAGTTCGGAGGCTAATCCCCCCTCGGCAACCAAGGCAATAATATCTTCATCGTAAATCTCAGACTTACGGTCCGCCAGCTCTTTAAAACGCATAAAGGCCGTGTTTAATTCATTTTCACCGTCTAGCGCAATGCCTAATTCTTGCAGGCGCTGCTTGAATGCAGTGCGGCCAGACAGTTTGCCCAGTACGATTTTATTAGTACTCCAGCCGACTTCCTCTGCGCGCATAATTTCATAGGTGTCGCGCGCTTTAAGGATGCCATCTTGGTGAATGCCAGAAGCATGGGCAAAGGCATTGGCCCCTACAATTGCCTTGTTCGGCTGCACCATAAAGCCTGTAATTTGCGACACTAATTTAGAGGTTGGCACAATTTGCGCGGTGTCGATGCCCACTTCAAGTCCAAAATAGTCTTGACGCGTTTTGACCGCCATGACCACTTCTTCAAGTGAAGTATTACCCGCCCGCTCGCCTAAACCATTTATCGTGCATTCGATTTGCCGTGCCCCGCCAAACTTGATCCCGGCCAGGGAATTCGCCACTGCCATGCCTAGATCATTATGGCAATGGACCGACCACACCGCGCGCGCCGAATTAGGAATGCGTTCACGCAAGGTACGCAGCAACAGACCATGATGCTCGGGCATAGCATAACCTACGGTGTCGGTGATGTTAATGGTGGTCGCGCCCTCGGCAATCACAGCCTCGAGCACTCGACATAAAAAATCTAACTGAGAGCGACTGCTATCTTCCGGAGAAAATTCAACATCGTTGGTAAATTGTCGGGCATGACGCACCGCGCTGCGCGCTTGCTCAAGCACTTGCTCAGGTGTCATACGCAGCTTCTTTTCCATATGCAACGGCGAGGTTGCAATAAAAGTATGGATCCGAAATGCCTCAGCGCAACGCAGAGCTGCGGCAGCCTGCTCAATATCTTGTTGATGCGCGCGCGCAAGACTACATACGGTGCTGTTTTTGATCACTGACGCGATGGCTTGGATCGCCTCAAAATCGCCTCTTGAGCTAGCCGCGAAACCGGCTTCAATGACATCTACTTTTAATCGTTCAAGCTGTTTAGCGATGCGCAGCTTTTCCTCTTTAGTCATAGAAGCACCTGGCGACTGCTCACCATCTCGTAAAGTGGTATCGAAAATGATCAATTTATCAGTCATGCCTAGGCACCTAAAAAACAAAAATTAAGCTCAGCCCCAAATCGGGCGGATTACCCTACTCTAATGGTTCCGGCTCTTTAGCTGTTGGACTTGTCTTGCCATGCAACATGCGAATTCCCCAAAATACATAGCCCGAAAGGCCATACAGGACAAATAAGCCAAACAACATAATCGGTGGGTCGGATGACACCAGCACAAAAACCAACACCACTAACAAAATCACCCCAAATGGCACGCGATAGCGGATATCTAGGGTTTTGCCACTGTAAAACGGCGCGTTTGAGACCATTGTGATACCGGCATAAAGCGTTAAGGCAAAAGCCACCCAAGGCAGCCAACTGAGCTTCATTGGAATGCGGTTATCAATTACCAGCCAGACGAAACCTGCAATCAATGCTGCTGCAGCCGGACTCGGCAAGCCTTGAAAAAAACGCTTGTCGATTTTGTTTAAGTTCGTGTTAAAGCGCGCTAGACGCAAGGCCGAGCCTGCGCAATACACGAATGCCGCCAACCACCCCCAGCGCCCTAAATCCTTTAATGCCCATTCATACATCACCAGCGCCGGCGCCACGCCAAATGACACCATATCGGAGATGCTGTCATATTGCTCGCCAAATGCGCTTTGCGTTTTTGTCATGCGTGCGACCCGGCCATCCATCCCATCCAGCACCATAGCCGCAAAAATAGCAATCGCAGCTATTTCAAATTGTTGGTTCATCGCCTGCACGATGGCAAAAAATCCACAAAAAAGCGCAGCCGTAGTAAATGCATTCGGTAATAGGTAAATACCACGTTTACGCAAGCGTCTTTGCCGCTCAGCCCTTAACCTATCATCATTATCAACCTCACTTTCGGTTTGATGGCGAAGCGAGCGCGGCAAAAACGTAGCATTCTGGCGTGCGCGGCGCAGCTTGGAAGCAGACATTTAAATCCCTCTTAAAAAATTTAGCTTACCTAAATGCCGAGTCTGCGTGCCCTTAGGCTGCGACCTGGAGGGCACGCCATAAGTCGAGCAAAGTTGGGTAAAATCAGCTTGGTCGACTTCTTGAAGGCTAAAACTCAGCAAGGATCGTTGAGGTAGCGAACACTTTTTCGCCAATCGCCACCTTAGGGCGGCTGCCCAGCGGCAGATATATATCCACGCGCGAGCCAAAGCGGATAAAACCGTAACGTTGGCCACGCTTAACCGCATCATTCGTACTCACATAGCATAGAATGCGACGCGCCACTAGCCCCGCGACCTGCACCACCGTCACGGTCTGCCCCGCCTCAGTTTCAACCACCAAAGCGTTGCGCTCATTCTCAAGCGAGGATTTATCTAATGCGGCATTCAGAAATGCGCCAGGAAAATAGGCGGCTTTTTGAATCACGCCATTCACAGGTGAACGCTGCGAATGGGCGTTAAAAACATTCATAAATACGCTAATCATTAAGGCTTCACGTTCAGCGTAAGGATCATAGCAGGTTTGCACCGCCACCACCCGACCATCAGCCGCACTTAGCACAGCGTTTTCTTGGCTTGGAATGGGGCGCGGCGGATCCCGAAAAAACTGCACCACAAAAGCGGTCAGCAACCAAAATGGCCAAGCCCATGAAAACCCCGCAAAAACCTGCACGAGAAGCGTCAAGACCGCGATAAAAAGCAAAAATGGCCAGCCCTCGCGGGCAATAATTGGGTGAGGATAGTTCATATAGGGTTTAATTTTTTGACTGGTCAACTAACTTGTTTTTCGTAATCCAAGGCATCATCGCGCGGAGTTTTCCGCCCACTTGCTCGATTTGATGCGAGGCATTTAAACGCCGCCGCGAGATCAGTGTGGGTGCGCCTGTTAGATGCTCGGTGATAAAGCTTTTTGCATATTCGCCATTCTGAATGGCTTGCAGTACCTTGCGCATCTCGTCTTTAGTGTGCTCGGTAATAATACGGGGGCCCGTGACATACTCACCGTATTCTGCATTATTTGAGATCGAATAGTTCATATTTGCAATCCCGCCTTCGTAAATCAAGTCAACGATCAGCTTCAGCTCATGCAAACATTCAAAATAAGCCATTTCCGGAGCGTAACCTGCCTCAACCAAAGTTTCAAAGCCAGCTTTGATCAATTCAACTGTGCCGCCGCATAAAACCGCTTGCTCGCCGAACAAATCTGTTTCAGTTTCTTCGCGGAAATTGGTTTCAATAATCCCTGCCCGTCCGCCGCCATTCGCAACGGCATAAGACAGTGCCAACTCACGCGCAAGCCCGGATTTATCCTGTGCTACGGCAATTAAATGCGGTACTCCCCCCCCTTGGGTATAGGTTGCACGCACCGTATGGCCTGGCGCTTTGGGCGCAATCATAATCACATCTAAATCAGCGCGCGGCGCGATCTGCCCATAATGAATATTAAAACCATGCGCAAACGCTAGGGCCGCGCCTGACTTGATATGAGGTTCAACTTCACGCCGATACACTTCAGCGATCTGCTCATCAGGTAGCAACATCATAACCATATCGGCATTCTGTACGGCTGCAGCCACTTCTTGTACCTTCAATCCCGCTTGTTCAGCCTTATGCCAAGACGCGCCAGAGCGGCGCAAGCCAACAATGACCTTAACTCCGCTATCGTTCAGGTTAAGTGCATGCGCATGGCCTTGCGAGCCGTAACCAATAATGGTTACGGTTTTACCCTTCAACAACGACAGATCCGCGTCTTTGTCATAATAAACTTTCATGTATCTATTTCCTTATAAAATTTAAATCTCTTTAAAGCTTAAGAATACGCTCGCCACGTCCAATCCCTGAGGTGCCAGTACGTACCGTTTCCAAAATAAGGCTAGGCTCAATGGCGGTGACAAAGGCATCAAGCTTGACGCCATCTCCGGTTAATTCAAGCGTATAAGTTTTATCCGTCACATCAATAATGTGACCGCGAAAAATCTCCACCATGCGTTTGATTTCCTCGCGCTCTTTGCCGACGGCTTTGACTTTGATCAACAGCAATTCACGCTCAATATAAGCGCCATCCGTCAAATCAATCACCTTAACCACTTCAATTAATCGGTTGAGATGCTTGGTAATTTGCTCAATAATATCTTCTGACCCTGCCGTGACCAAGGTCATGCGAGATAGAGAGGGGTCTTCCGTGGGCGCTACCGTAAGCGTTTCAATATTGTATGCGCGTGCTGAAAAAAGCCCAACCACGCGTGACAATGCGCCGGGCTCGTTTTCTAGCAAAATAGAAATAATGTGCTTCATAACAAAAACTAGAGATCTTCAGAGCCCAGCAGCATTTCAGTAATCCCCTTGCCCGCTTGTACCATCGGCCAGACATTCTCGGTGGGGTCCGTTTGAAAATCCAAAAAGACCGTACGATCTTTGAGCCGCAAGGCTTCTTTTAACGCGGGCTCAACGTCAACGGTTTTATCGATGCGGATTCCAATATGCCCATAGGCCTGCGCCAGTTTTACAAAATCCGGCAAAGCCTCCATATAAGAGTGCGAATAACGCTTACTATATTCAATTTGTTGCCACTGCCGCACCATCCCTAAGTAACGGTTATTCAACGAAACAATTTTGACGGGCGTATTGTGCTGTAAACACGTCGATAATTCTTGGATGCACATTTGGATTGAGCCTTCACCCGTGATACAAACCACATCTTTATCCGGATAAGCCATCTTCACGCCCATCGCCGCTGGCAGGCCAAATCCCATGGTACCAAGGCCGCCAGAGTTAATCCAGCGGCGTGGTTTATCAAAACGATAATATTGCGCTGCCCACATCTGATGCTGGCCTACATCTGAGCAGACAAAAGCATCGCCATGCGTCAGTTGGTGCAGTGTTTCAATCACAAACTGTGGCTTAACCACCTCGCTGGTGCGATCATAGTTTAAGCAATCAATGCTGCGCCATTTCTCAATTTGCATCCACCATGCAGCCAGCGCTTCACGTTTAGGGGACGCGTGCCCTGCTCGCAACTGCCCGAGCATATCTTGCAAAACCTCTTTGACATCGCCCACAATCGGAATATCGACTTTAACGCGCTTTGAAATCGACGAAGGATCGATATCAATATGGATAATCTGACGTGAGACAGACATAAAATGCGCGGGGTCGCCAATCACCCGATCATCAAAGCGCGCGCCAATTGCAATCAGCACATCGCAGTGCTGCATTGCCATATTGGCTTCATACGTTCCATGCATACCCAGCATGCCCAGAAATTTACGATCCGAAGCCCGAAAGCCACCCAATCCCATCAAAGTATTCGTGACCGGATAATCGAGTAAATCGGCAAATTGGTTAAGCTCATCCGAGGCATTTGCATGAATCACACCACCGCCCGCATAAATATATGGACGTTGCGCCGCCAATAAAAGATTCAGAGCCTTACGGATTTGACCGGCATGACCTTTAGTAATGGGGTTATAGGAGCGTAATGTAACGCTTTTGGGATACTCGAAATGGCACGGCGTTTTTGAAATATCTTTGGGAATATCGATTAAAACTGGGCCAGGCCGTCCGCTTCTTGCAATATGGAAGGCTTTGCTAATCGTCGATGCCAATTCGCGTACGTCTTTAACCAAAAAATTATGTTTCACGCATGGACGTGTAATGCCGACTGTATCGCACTCCTGAAATGCGTCTTGTCCAATCGCCGCGGTGGGGACCTGTCCGCTAATGATGATGAGCGGCACGGAATCCATATAAGCAGTAGCAATACCCGTTACCGCATTGGTCACACCAGGTCCTGACGTAACTAGGCAGACCCCCACCTTACCGGTTGCGCGCGCATACGCATCAGCCGCATGTACGGCGGCTTGCTCATGGCGCACTAAAATATGCGTAATCGTATTTTGCTTGTATAGCTCATCATAAATATAAAGAACTGAGCCCCCTGGGTAGCCCCAGATATATTCAACCTGCTCTTGCTCGAGCGAACGGATCAGCACCGTCGCGCCAATCGAGCCGTTTATAGCGTGCGCATCGGACTCAGACGCCGACGCATTGGAGGCAGAAGATTGCTGATTGCATTTTTTATGAATTACACTCATTTCTCACCATTTCAAATTTCGGGTAAAAATCGATCAGGCTCTTTGCGCGCAAGCTCGTGACTTGCATTGCAATTGAGATTCTCGCATCCTAAATAAATTGAGTCACTGGGCCAGCGGCCTACCTGTAGCAACTCTTTGCCCTATGCAATACACAATTTCTTACAATGAGAGAGCACTTTTTACTTAGAACCCAGGACGATAGCTTGCTACTATGCGTCGGTCAAGCAGAAATTTAAGCCTTGCTTGGTGGTAGCAGCTTACAAGACATGCGCCGCCTGCTACGGGACTTCGTTTTTTGCTAGCATTGATGAGTTTTAGATACTTAAAGGTTACAGATTGCACTTTGCAGGCGATGGCCGCGTTCAATTCAAGCAGGGGCTCATGAATGGCATCTAATAAAGAGCTGGCGGATTTTTTGGCCAGCATCGAACGGCGCGCATTCAAACAAACTCTTTATACGGTACGTGACGAAGAGGCAGCGCTCGATATTGTGCAAGATGCAATGATCAAACTTGCTGAAAAGTATGGCGATAAGCCAGCTACCGAGTTACCATTGCTATTTCAGCGGATTGTGCGCA
The DNA here is from genome assembly GCF_014218255.1 of Mycoavidus sp. B2-EB. Lineage (NCBI taxonomy): Bacteria > Pseudomonadati > Pseudomonadota > Betaproteobacteria > Burkholderiales > Burkholderiaceae > Mycoavidus > Mycoavidus sp. B2-EB. The sequence continues at coordinate 955,239 of NZ_AP021872.1, read as the reverse complement.
ATACTGCGCTTGATTATTGTCGGCGGCAGAAAATCCGCAACACGTATGTGAATCTTTTCTCTTCATTCAATTCCAATACGGATGAAGACGACTTTGATTTTCTTGAAACGTTCCCGGTTGAGGCGCACTCGGCAGCTCTGCAAAGCAGCGAAGCCCAGCTCGAGCAGGCGCAAGTACTGGGTCTGATTGAAGATGAGATCCAAAAGTTGCCAGCGCGTCAACGCGAAGCTTTCCTCATGCGTTATTGGGAAGAAATGGATGTTGCTGAAACTGCTGTGGCAATGGGGTGTTCCGAAGGCAGTGTTAAAACCCATTGTTCACGAGCTACCCAAACTCTCGCCCAGGCGTTACAGGCAAAAGGAATTACGCTATGAGCTCCGCCCCTGATACGAAAGAAGTCGAATACGCGCATAAAATATGCGCCATGCTCGATACGAGCGTGGCACAGCTCCCTGAAGCTACGCTGGCTAAATTGGCGCAGGCGCGCCGCAGCGCCCTTGCCGCCCAAAAATCAGAAAAAGTCATGCAACCCGCCTATGAGCCGGCCTTTGCTTCAGGCTTAGGCCGCTCGAGCATTAGCGCTGCCTCGCACGGCCGGCATTTATTTAACAAATTGGGCTTAATCTGGCCGCTGTTAGCGCTGCTTGCTGGACTCAGCGCAATCACTTATTGGGCAGATCAACAACGCGCAGCAGAAATAGCGGATATTGATGCGGCCATCTTAAGCGACGAGCTCCCATTAAATGCTTATCTCGATCACGGTTTTGGTCGCTATTTATCCGATACACGCTAGTGTATAAGGAGGATTAAGTGATAGGTCAACGGGGATACGCCATCTTATTTCTGAGTTTAATCGCGACATTGCTTGCGCTCAGCACCACTTATCCGCGCTGGGTCCACTTATTAGCACACCCTGATTGGACATCAGCCGGTCAGTTTAGAAAAAGTGCCCGCTCTGCTGAGGCAGAAAAGCGCCTTAGCGAACAGATGAACCAATGGTTAGAAATGACTCCAGAGCAACGCCGCATTGCGCGTGAAAACTACCAGCTCTCAAAATCATTGCCTCCCAAACAACGGCAAAACGCCTGGCAGGCGTACCAAAATCTTCCTGCTGGACAAAAAGAAAAACTGAGCGCTGCAGCACGCCCTCATCGCCACTCAACGGTAGTTAGCGCGCCACCTTCTGGTAAAACCAAAATCGAAGGACTACAACGCATCCCGCGCAAACGCGCTACAAAGCCAGCCCTCTCTAGGCCCAACGCTTTGCATCCTGCTTCGCCAGATATATCTATCCCACTCGCAACGCCCACCGACAAAGCCAATAATATGCCGCCGATTTTCAATGAGCACGCACAATAATGCCCATTAAATTCTCATTAAGCGCATAAAAATACATTAAGACTCGTTGTAGAAGCACGACAAAAGGCCCAGCCTAACTGTGCTTAAGCTCACTATAATGGCTTATAGTATTCTGTAGTAGATCCAACTCGCTTTTCCTAGGCTTATCTAAATTTAGAATACGGGATATTAAATGATGGACGTGAAACTACCCCGCCGCACGCGAGAACGCATTCTTGAACTTTCTTTAAAACTTTTTAATGAAATTGGGGAGCCCAACGTAACGACAACCACCATTGCAGATGAAATGGAAATTAGTCCGGGCAACCTTTATTACCATTTTCGTAATAAAGACGATATTATCAACAGCATCTTTTTGCAATTTGAGCAAGAAATTGAGAAACGCTTGCGTTTTCCAGAAGACCATCGGCCCACCATCGATGAAGTATGGGCCTATCTACAATATATGACCAACTTTCTTTGGCGTTACCGGTTTCTTTACCGCGACTTGAATGACCTGCTGGCGCGCAACCGTACCCTTGAAACGCATTTCAAGCAAATTATGGAGCATAAGGTGCGTTTTGCGCGGGATTTATGCGAGTTGCTCGTCACGGACGGCGAGATGGTCGCCACGCCCGCGGAGATCGGGATCATGTCAACGAATATGTGCGTACTAGCGACCTATTGGCTGTCCTATCAGTTTGTAATGAATCCGCGTAAATATAATGACCAAGCTGCGATTGGCGCAGAGTTAAACCAAGCGAGTCGGCATATTTTGTCCGTGATAGCGCCCTATTTGCGTGGCCGCTCACGCCAGTTATATGATGACCTACTCAGCGGAAAAATTCCGCCTAAAGAATATATTTCTCCTGCCAAAGCCATGCATCAATAAGACCAAGCGCGCTTTTGAAAACACTTTATAAGCGCAGCTTAATTGGAGTCTAACCAACCTGGGGTTAAACCTTTCTCGCCAACTTTTTAAGGGCCATGCATGCCCAGAGAGCTAAGGAAATAATGTTTCCTAAGATGTTAAAGTAATTTATTAGATGTATTTCTTAACCAAGGGAAAATATGTCACTTATCGTTGCGGGACGTTTTGATACTTTTGAAAAAGCTCAGCAAGCGGCTCAAGTTTTATTTGAGCATGGATTTGCAGAAGAAGATGTGACCATTTTCTTCGTAAACCCTCCAGGCCAACATGATCGCCTCGTCGGCGGGACTCATCAAGTTGCAGATCCAAGTTCAAAATCAATTTATAAAGGCGCGAGCATAGGGCTCATGGTTGGCGCGACACTTGGCGCAAGTATTGGGGCCATGCTCTGTACGGTATTTGGCCTACCCCTGCTGGTGACTCTAATCGCGGCCTCAGTGGGCGCTTACCTTGGTTCATTAATGGGCGCGATGGCCGAAGCAAAAACGTCTAAGCAAGAGCCCGCCTTGGCAAAAATACATGAATCCGGTGTGCTGTTGGCGATTCATGTCACCGTTAATAACCAAGCAGATGCCACTGCGGTTTTGCGCAAGGCCAGCGCAAAAGATATTGAACGTGCACATGGACGCTGGACGCATGGGCGCTGGAGCGATTTTGATCCCTCAAAAGAACCGTCTCTACCCAAAAACTTTTAACTGAGTACCCCCTATCTTTATAAAATAATTACCTTAAGGTCTAGCCATTTAAAAAAATAAAGGTGACTTCTAGGATAGGGTTTTTCTAATGGCCTATAAACCTTCAACAAAACAACATAAAAAAGAGAACTGGAATAAGCTTAAGGATAGCTACTCCTGGAATTCTGAAACAGATTATCGAGTGCATCCTGAACAATATAAAGTTGGTAAAGGCGAGCAAGGCGTTCTGTTATGTGAGCCTTATAAATCAGAAATTTTGCCGCATTGGCGTTTCAAAGATGCTTCAGTTGCTGAAATAAGCAGCACTAAAATTTTCGAAATTTTCCAAGCCTATCTAGAAAAAGAAGACTTTGTTGGAGCGGATATGGCGCGCAAATTTCTGCAAATGGGTTATACGCGTGCGCGCCGCTATGCAAATCATGCAGGTGGAAGAAAATACAATCCGCAAAACGGTGAAGAATTGCCGCGCGCGCCGGAAGATCCTGTCAAAGCAGAGAGTGCCGCTATTTTTTATAAAAAATGGCAGGCAACGGAAAATCATGCTTTATATAAGAAAATGAAGCAAGATTGGAAAAAAACCTATGGGTAACGGGGAAAGGCTTACACAACCCTTGACCAGGATGAATACTCCTGCCCATTTTGAGTCTTGTTTTATAGCCTGGGCTTGAAGATAGTCTGAATAATATCTACGATTTTGGGGGGGATTTCCGGCTTTTGAAGAAGCGCTTCAGCGCACATCAGGACACAACGCTCAGTGCGCGCCAGGTTCGCGACCCATTGAACGTTGTCAGCGAACTCAGAAGACTGCATATAGTCCGCATATCCTCGAAACGAGAGATGGCGCGACCACGGCACGGTCCTCACATCAAGCACTCGGACAATCTCATTGCGCTGAAGCAGATCGAGGAATGTCTCTAGTGGCCGATTGGAATGGCCGATCCATCGTGAACACACTGAAGGACCAGCAAGTGGCGTTCCGTTCGTTAAATGGCGGCTGGTGACACGAGTGTTGGATCTACTCTTAATCAGTCTATTTGACAGGCAGGATTAGATAGACCATGGATGAGAATGCATTGATGCTTGAAATAAAAATGATTTTTATCGAGCAAAGGAAGCGGATAGATCTATTCAAACAAAGGTGGCACTTTTGATAGCTATGTGCAAACTATCCCAGGTACGCCCAAACTGTGAGTTAGCAATGAACTAAGCTATACTTTTTTCAATGCTACAAACTTTCTTATGCTCGCTTTGGAGAGACCATGAAAAAGGTCGTCGGTGTCTATAATGCGCCTAACCAACATTGGGTGGGCGATGGTTTTCCAGTGCGCTCGTTATTTTCGTATCGCGGCCACGAAAAAACCCTGAGTCCCTTTTTGCTACTGGATTACGCGGGGCCTACTGATTTTGCGCCAAGCCACCAGCTGCGCGGCGTTGGTCAACACCCACATCGCGGTTTTGAGACGGTAACGATCGTTTACAAAGGCGAAATTGCCCATCGTGACTCTACTGGCCAAAGCGGTGTGATCCGATCCGGTGATGTGCAATGGATGACGGCCGCTGCAGGTATCTTACATGAGGAGTTCCATTCGGAAGCATTCACTCGTACGGGGGGCACATTCGAGCTGGTGCAACTCTGGGTTAACTTACCGGCCAAGGATAAGATGTCCGCGCCAGGGTATCAAACCCTCCTAAACGACGTGATCCCTAAGGTACCTCTGCCTGAAGGTGCTGGGTCAGTGCGCGTCATCGCCGGTGACTACAGCGGGCACGCCGGACCGGCTCGCACGTTTTCCCCGATGAATGTATGGGACATCCGCCTAAGCGCCGGATCTGCGGTTGGGCTCCCCGCCGCAGAGGGCTGGAATACCGCTATTGTGGTGCTACATGGCGCAGTGCAAGTTGACCGTCAAACCAGCGCTCGTGAAGTGCAGATGGTGCTATTGGAACGCGAGGGTGACAGTTTTATGCTTGAAGCCAAAAGCGATGCGGTTGTACTCCTGCTAAGCGGAGAACCCATCGACGAGCCAATTGTGGGGCACGGCCCTTTCGTTATGAACACCCGTGAGGAGATTGCTCAAGCGCTGAATGATTTCAACCGCGGGCGCTTTTGATAAAGCGCCCAAGAGGTTCTTCTTGGCTACCTCTGCGCTTCAAACGCAAGCGCACTTGCCCGATAGTGCGTACCCGCCTCATTATGCTGGCCCAGCTTCTCATGCAAACGAGCCAGCGCCAGATACGCTTCTGCGCGCAACATAGCCCGCTCACCGCCACGGCTTGTAAGGTGCAACGTGGTTTCCAGAAAAGCCTGCGCCTTGCCCCATAGTTTTTGCTGCTGGCACAAGCAACCTAGTGTAAAGAGCAGCTCAGGATCATCGGGGTGCTCCTGTTGCCACGCCTCGGCTCGTTGAATTAAAGGTAATGGATCATGTCCCGCGCATTGGCTATAGCGTCGCAACAAAGCCGCTTCCCATTGCTGAAGCAGCGCTTCTTCGACAATCTGCCGAGCTTCTTTATGCCGCTCTAAAGCAATCAGAAGTTGTGCCGCTAAATCCGCTGTGCGTGGCCTGTGTTGTTCCGAGACGGGCAAGCTATGCCACGCCATAAGCAGGGTTTGCGCTTCATGGCGGCATTCATACAGGAGATGCTCTGCCGCTACCTGCTGTGCGCGCTGCCACGAAACGGCGGATGGATATGAGGTCTCTTGTGCATTAAAAGATTTAATAATTTGCAACACCTGCGGCCAATGTTTAAGCTGTTGATGCGCGCGTAAAGCAATTTGCCGAGCATAGTGTCGGCGCGCCCCCTGCGCCGACATCTCGCTCAAGGCCGCCAAAGCACCTTCTGCATCGCGCGCATCAAGGCGCATTTCGGCGGTAGACAGCAATTTAGCTTCTTGCCAATCGCCAATGACTTGCGCCAACCAACCATCGCGCCGCGCATATTCATGCATCTGATGGGCTGCCCGTGCTCCAATAAGCGCTGCGGCGGGTTTATTCTCTGGATTAAGAGAGGCTGCCGTGCGTGCCATTTTTTCTGCGCGCGCAAAGCGGCCAGCAAAAAGATGATTCAAGGCCGAGTACAAAGCATCATAAGCCTTGGCTGAGCGCGCACGCATACGATATAGCGCAAAACGCGCTGGCATTTGGTAGAGATAAGTCAGCAGCCGGATCAATAGGTAAAAGGCAATAAATGCAAGCGTCAAGAGCGCGCCGAATAAATGCATCGACATGTCGATACGATATGGCGCTTGGATAATTAACACTTGCCCAGTGCCCAATGTGCTCATTACTGCAATCAAAACAGCCGCTGCAAATAGGATAGTCAGCCATACAAGCCCTCGAATCGCCATCGCTTAGCTCCCGTTTTTTTGTTGGCGCACAGCTTGTAAGCTGGCTTCTAAACTAGGCAAGGCAACTTCAGCCGCAGCTTGTTCAATGTATTTAATTGAATCAAGCGCGCTGCGCGTATGCGGGGCATGCATATCAAAATAACGCGTAAGAGCGGTTGCCACTGCCTGCGCATCAGCCTTGAGCTGATCTGCGTTACGCGCAAAAAGTGCCAAGCGCGCTGAGAGTAACCGTAATTTCAAATTTTCGCGCAAAAAATAACCCTGATCCGGCGCTACGAGTAATGTATCGGCATGATCTAGCCGGCGCACTTGCACAAAATTCTCTAGCTGTTGTAGTAGACCTGCCTTAAAACGCTGCCATCCAATACGCCACAGCGGTTCCTTGCGATCAGCCGGATTCTCGCTGGTGGGTGCAGGCGCGGTGACTGGCTCTGCCGCTTCGCCAGTGAGCGGCAAATTATCGATTAGCGCCAATACCGCATCCAGTTTAAGTGCAAGCCCCATCAAATCAATGTGCGGCGTGGCTTTTAACGCAGCCAGGTCGCGCCCAAGTGCTTTACGCACCGCCAATGCCCGTGGCGAAGAACTTGTCGCCAATTGCGTATCGGCATTTTGCAGCGCGCCAAACACGCGTTGAGGATTGCCGGTGAGTTGCAGTTGCTCATTGGCAAGCACTAAGGTTTGCTCGATCTCAGCTAAGATCCAATCATCTCGACTTTGGGTCAATTTTTGCGAAAGACTCTCCAGTGCTTGCTGCCGCGCTTGAGTTTCATCCAATTTACCGCTTAACTGCGCCAACTGCATTTGCAACTGGTGGAGCGCATCAAGCGCTTGCTGACTTTTTAACCCAGCTTCAATCAGTGCACGCTCATTCACCTGTTGGCGCTCAACCAATTGCATATTTTCAGATTTAAATTTTTGATGCAGTAAATAGCCACCCGCTAGCCCGCCAAATACCGTCAAAAACCATATTAACCAAAGGCCAAATGCGCCACGCGCGCGGCGTAGTGGCGGTGCAGCAGGCGCAGATAGGAATGGCTGGGCACCGCGGGTGGATTCTGGTGGAGCTTTCGATGAAGCTGCTTGCGTTACATTTTTATGATCAGTCATGCTTATACGCCTAGAGCGCTAACCTGTGGAAGAAAGTAAAGCACGCGCGACGGATGTGTCGCACGCGTGACATTGCGTAATCGTAACAAAACCTGCCGCGTAAGCAAATTCAGCAATTCGAGCGTGTGGTGCAACGATAGGAGAGCGCTTCAGTGCGTTGCGCTCAGTTTCGCTTAAATGAGTCTGGGCGAGCTGATCTAAGTGACGCACTCCCTGCGAGCTGGTTAAAAGCCAGGCATGAGACTCCCCTGCTAGCAAAGCGCGCAGGCGCGCCCATTGCGTTGAGGTAGGCACTGGCAGCATACGACGGTATGCACTCACAATTTCAACCTGAGCGCCATGCGCCTGTAATGTCTCTGCAAGCCATTCACGGCCGCCATCGCCACGCACAATCAGCACCGTACGGCCACTAAATGAAGCTAGCCCAAGCGCTTGATCTAGAGCTGCAGCCAGCGCTTCAGAATCATACCGCGCCGCTTGGCCTGCATCCTGACTACTCGGCGCAATCACGCGCAGCGGAGCCGTAATGCCATGCTGCTCAAGCGCGCGGACACTACCTGGCCCGACCACGCCAATGGGCACGCTCGCCGGCCAGGGTTTAGGCCACAACGCGGAGGCAAAATCAATCGCCGCTGGCGACACAAAAATCACCAATGCGAATCGCTTAAGCGCAGCAAATACTTGAACCAGCAGCGTATTGTCAGGTGCTGCTGCAAGCTCGATTAAAGGAAACTCAAAAGCCTCCATGCCAGCTGTAGTCAAGGTCTGCAACAAGCTAACGGATTGCCCGCGCGAGCGGGTCAGCACAGCGGTACGCGTCATCGCCTAAACCTATTTAGAGGCCATCGCATAGCGCAAGGTTATCCCCTACTACGTTCACGCGCGTAGATCCCCATCATATACCTCAGCGGGGACTTGTAAGCCCAGTGCTTGCATAATTTTATGCGCGCCCTGCTTGACTAGCTCAGCGGCAACGCTCCGGCCAAGCGCGCTGGCCTGCGCCAGCGTAGCTGGGCTTGCCTGCCCTTGTGCAAACACCTGCTGGCACCCATCCGGCATGGCAAGATGCGCCTTTAAAGACAAAATCTCGCCGTCCCATTTAGCAAAAGCAGCCAACGGCACCTCACAACTTCCGCCCAGCGCACCGGACACCGCCCGTTCGGCCTCGACTGAAAATGCTGTGCGATTATGATGCAACGGCGCAAGCCAGGCTTCAACTTGCGCCTGATCAGCGCAAATTTCAAGCCCCAACGCACCCTGTCCAGCCGCTGGCAAACTCTCGGTTGGCTCCAGCGCCTCGCGTATGCGCTCAGTCAAATCAAGGCGGATTAAACCCGCAGCAGCGACAATAATCGCCGCATATTCACCCTCGTCTAGTTTACGTAAGCGCGTATCCAAATTGCCGCGCAAAGGTTGCACCTTAAGGTGCGGATAGCGGGCCCGCACCATCGCCTCGCGCCGCAAACTTGAAGTCCCTACTACACTCCCCGCTGGCAATGCCGCCAGCGACTCATAATCAGGGGATACAAAAGCATCACGTGGGTCCGCGCGCTCAAGAATAGCTGCCAACTTAAAACCCGCTGGCAATACCATTGGCACATCCTTTAACGAATGCACCGCAAGCTGTGCTCGGCCATCGGCCAACGCATATTCAAGTTCTTTAACAAATAAACCCTTGCCGCCTACCTTCGAGAGCGCGCGATCAAGGATCTGATCCCCGCGGGTGGTCATGCCCAAGATTTCAATCCGCGCTTCTGGATATAGTTTTTGTAACGCATCGCTGACATATTGAGCTTGCCATAACGCCAGTCGACTTTGCCGCGAAGCAATCACCAGAGTCTTAGGGGCATCGAATGAAGTTGACTTAAAATGCATCGCAGCGCGGGTAAGTTAAAAATGAATGTTAGCACGGGCGTGTTTCTCTTTCACAAAAGTTGCACGCTGGTTTTGCCTACGTCACCGTACGCGCAAGGCCATCTTCGAGTATGGCTATCTGATCCGGATTATCTATACGATCAAGTATCTATGCGACTTTCAACTGCAATGCAACGTACACCGCTCATAAAACCACATCGAATCCGTATCACCAGCTTCGTTCGGTTATCACACAGGTGAGCGGCAGAATGTGGAGCATGCTTAACCTCTTGGGGTGATACGTCGATCAACAAAATGAATGCTTTATCCATGCCGCATGACGCCTTATGCAAGTTATTTCTGATGGATGTAGAGATTGCCAGAGAATTTCTACAAACCCATTTACCTAATTCTTTGCAACAAGAATTTGATTTCAATACTTTAACCCTCGCGCCAGGCGCATTTGTTGAAGACAATTTAAGCCAGCATTACAGCGACATTGCCTATTCAATCCAAGCCATCAAAGGCCAAGGCCCCGCGTATATTCTGTTAGAGCATGAAAGCACAGCGGGTCAATTAACACCTTTTAAGTTATGGCGTTATCAAAGCGCCATTATGAAACAACACCTTAATCAAGGTCATGCATTACTACCGGTGGTGGTGCCATTGATTTTTTATCGGGGCATAGGCCCCTATAAAGGGCCACTCAGTCTTTTAGAATGCTTCAAACACCAATCACTAGCACAAAAAATATTTGCGTTAACTCACCCAATTCAACTGATTGATTTATCAGCGATACCAGACGAGGTGTTGATAACCCATAAGCGTTGCGCAGCCATGAGCTTAGCGCAAAAGTACATCCACCGTTGGGAGCTAACGCAGCTTGCGCCTAAAATATTTGAGCTCTTTGAGCGTTATCCTCTCTCAGTTGAAAAAAGAAGAGGATTGCTATATTATCTAGCAAAGGAAGGTCGAGGAATCGACAAGCAATTTGTCCAATCTATGATTAAAATCTCACCACATTATCGGGAGGATATTATGTCTGCTGCACAATATTTAATTGAAGAAGGACGACAAGAAGGTTGGCAAGAAGCTAAGCTTGAAATTGCTAAAAATCTGCTAGCCTGCGGCATGAAGCTCGATTTTATTAAACAAGCTACACAACTTTCTGACGATAAAATCAAAGCACTCAGTTGTCATTGAATTGTGCGCAATAAAATGGCCGCGGGTACGCTAGCCCGTCAGTGCGCAAGAATAAGGCATAAGCTAATGTTTCATAGCTTGATAAATTTCTTGCGCGCGGCATAAATCTGCCCAGGCTTTCGCTTTATCAGGTAAGTTGCGCAACAAATAAGCTGGATGGTAAGTCACTATCACCGGCACACCTTCGTATTGATGCACGCGATTCCGTAGCGATGAAATACTGGCATCGGTTTTGAGCAAGCTTTGCGCAGCAAAGCGACCAAGCGCGATAATGAGTTGCGGGCGGATGATCGCCAACTGTCGTTTTAGATACGGCTCGCATTGAGCCACTTCATCAAGTTGAGGATCACGATTGCCAGGCGGACGGCACTTGATCACATTCGCAATATAAATGCCATTTTCACGGGTGCGCCCTACTGCATGCAACATATTATCTAGCAGCTTGCCGGCCTGCCCCACAAAAGGCTCTCCTAAGCGATCTTCATTGGCGCCAGGCGCCTCGCCTACCAACATCCAGCTCGCTTTTTCATCGCCAACACCAAATACGGTACGATTGCGTTTTTCACATAACCGGCAACGCTTACAATCAGCAACACGTGCTTTAAGTGTGTCCCAATCCAGCGAACTAATGGGTGTTTCAGAAGCGCTTAGGGCCGCGTCGGGGATAACCTCAAATTCTTTTTTTTGTGCTTTAACGTTCGCGCTTGAGCTCGCTTCAAGCGCGGCAGGTTCAGCCGCGCTGATTGTGCTCAAAGCACGCTTCTGCCAAACAGGCATCAAACCTAATTCTTCCAGGATTGGATCCGACTCAGGCATGGGCACTCTCCATGGATAAGGTAAGCTGCATCACAAGCGCATCTTCACGCACGCCATGCTGAGCTAAATAATATTCTTTCCGACGGCCAATCACCGTAAAACCAAATTTCTGATACAAGCGTAAGGCGTTCTGATTGGAGAGTCTGACTTCGAGTAAAAGACGGCGCAACTTTGCTGTACGTGTAGATTGTATCGCTACTTTAAGCAGCGCCTGCCCCAGCCCTTGTCCTTGCAGCGCTGGAATAATGCACAAATTTAAGAGTTGCATCTCGTCCACGGCTGGCATTAAAACACAATAGCCCAGTAAAGCTCCGCGGCTATCTCGCATGCAAATGCCGATATTATGATTCTCTAATGCGTCGACAAAATTAGCCTGGCTCCAGGGGAAAGTATAAGCCATACACTCAAGCGCCATGACCTCAACCAAATCGACTTGACGCATAGCGGTGAAGTGATACGCAGCAGTAGTTTGCTGGGGGGATTGCGCGTGGTTACGCATGGGCGGCTCGTGCAGCGCGCTCCGCAGTCGTGAACGCAACTTTATTGCGAATATAAACCGGCATTGCGCTTTCAGCGGATACCACCTGACCCGCGCGCAAAGCGCATAGACCCAGCGTGGCGATCGCTGTCGCATGAGGTTGCGCCAACGGATCAAGGCTAACCTTGTGTGGCACGCTAGCAAGCTGCGCACTCAAAAGATCAGCCGCATTGCCCGCCAAGGTAAAAGGCGCATCTGGGAAATTGACCGCATTAGGTGCAGTCAGCGTTACGGGTTGCACCGTACGCCAATTATGGATTTCTGGGTCCCACTCAAACTGCGCCCAATATACTTCATTCATACGCGCATCTAACACCGCCAGCACTCGGTTAAGCGCTCCTGCGCGGTCACGGGTGGCCTGTGCACAAGCGAGCAGAGTGCTCACTGGAACCACCGGTACGTGTAGTGCAAAAGCTAACCCTTGCACAACACCCGTTGCAGTACGCAGGCCCGTAAACGAGCCGGGGCCCGCGCCAAAAGCAAGCGCCGTGCAAGCACGCAGATTCAGCTTGGCTTCAGCAAAAACCTCTTGCACCATGGGCAACACGCGCAAGCTAGCCGTTGCCCCCGTCAATTCATGCCGACTATACAATTGAGGCGGTTCCTGCGCGGTCGAGCTTACAGCAAGGGCGACAGAACAAAATTCAGTGGACGTATCAATTGCCAGCAAAATAGTTGGTCTGTGATTCATAACTGTGCATAATGGCCTGCCCAGAGGGATTCGAACCCCCGACCCTCGGCTTAGAAGGCCGATGCTCTATCCAACTGAGCTATGGGCAGAAAAACGACGCGAGGCTTTTTTATAAACGCGGATTCTAACACATACTGCTCGACTAACGAGCAGGCAAATAGTGCAACGGATTAAGCGAACGGCCTTGATAGCGCAGCTCAAAATGAAGCATAGCAGCCGTGCTGTCCGTGTTGCCCATCTCTGCAATGCGCTGCCCTTTTTTTACATTTTGTCCTTCGGGAATATAGAGGGTCCGATTATGCGCATACGCGGTTAAAAAATCAGCCCGGTGCTTAATAATAAGTAAATTGCCATAACCGCGTAACTTATTTCCAGCATAAACTACCTTGCCATCGGCTGCGGCGTAAATTGGGTCACCCACTTTGCCAGTAATATTAATGCCTTTGTTATTGATGCCGTCAAAACCGCGGATGATCGGCCCTTGAGCAGGCCAATCCAAAGCAAATGGAACAGCAGCGGACATCTTTGCTATACTAGAGGGCAGAACGGGTGTCGCTCGCGTCAAGTGGCGCGCTTGAGTGGCAGACCGCTTGGGGGGGTGTTTCGAGGCAGGTGGTTTAACGCGCAGTGTTTGGTTAATTGCCAATACATTAGGTTTAGATAAACGGTTCCACCGCGCGAGGTCTTCCGTGCTGGCTTTGTGGCGTTGGGCAATGCGACTTAAAGTGTCGCCACGCCGGACTCGATAATAGCCTGCTGGCGCACTACAGGCCGCCAAGAAAACGGCGATTAAAACAAGGCCCCAAACGGCTGACAGCCGGCGCAAAAATCCGTATTGCATTGCAGATGACTTACCTTACCGTGTAGCAGAAAAGTTTAAAAATGCTCATTCTAACGCAGCCGCTCAGAGCGATGTTCGGAAAATAAGGTTTGCAAAAATGCATCCGTGCAGTCGGCTTAAATCAGCAAAACGGTACAATAGGAATAAATTACCGAGTGTTTTTGGTTATGATGAAACGAACAAAAGCGTATTTGTAGATAGCCTTTGCTATATATACATTTGATATTTTTGATGAAAGCTACAAAGTCATCGGTGGAAAAGGAAATCGGCGGCATGAGCGCCCAGCAAGCGAAAATTGCGCTTGAAACTGCTTTAATATGTGCGCAGGAACCGCTCAAAATCGATGATTTACGTCAATTATTCGCTGCCGAGATAACGTCTAATGATGTACGCGGCCTGCTTGAAGAATTGTGCGCTGACTGGTCGGAGCGGGGCATTGAACTGGTTTCATTAGCCAGCGGTTGGCGTTTTCAGAGTAAACCCGAAATGCAGCCATTGTTAGACAAACTGCATCCTGAAAAACCGCCTAAATACTCGCGCGCAGCCCTTGAAACTTTAGCGATTATTGCTTATCGTCAGCCGGTTACGCGTGGCGATATAGAGCAAATCCGCGGGGTGACGGTCAATAGCCAAGTACTTAAACAGCTCGAAGAACGCGGCTGGGTTGAAATCGTAGGCCAACGTGATACGCCAGGCCGGCCAGCGCTTTATGCAACAACCCAATTTTTTCTGGATGATCTTAGTTTGCCTGCGCTAGATGCATTACCCACTTTATCTAATTTATCGGCAGATCATCCCATTGAGCAACATACAATCGAATTTACTGATTAAAAAAACAAAGCGCGCTACTTTACCCATAGCGCCCCTACTTTCACTTTCCAGAGGTTGTTTTGAAACATAGTCAAGAAACCGATTTACTTAAGGTTAATCAAGGCGAGACTGCGCCTGCTTCTGCTGTGCCCGCTACAGATGAGACCAATACGAATATTGGTCCAGCGGAGACGGCTTCCGCACCAACACCAGCGGGCGAAGGGCAAGTGCGGCGTGGTTTGCGGCGTGGCCCGCGTAGTTTAATTGCGCGGCGCCGGGCTGAAAAAACTAAAGGCGCACAGCCGCCAGCCACCCCTTCAGACGCGGCGCGCCAAGAGGCCAGCCCGCGCCCGAAACGCCCACCCAAGTCAGAAAAAAATCTGACCTCTAGTGAGCCCTCCCCCTCCAAAAATGGCAAAGCGGACGAGGTGTTTTCTTATGTCACCTCACCCGCTTATGACGCGGATAATGCCAGCGGAAATGTGCGTGCGCCAATGCTTGGACGCTTGCGCAAAACTGCGCTGCCAAAGCGTGTGCTGGCACCGGACGAGGATACCCCTAAGCTACACAAAGTGCTGGCTGAAGCGGGCATGGGCTCACGCCGTGAAATGGAAGAGTTGATTATGGCGGGCCGGGTCTCCGTCAATGGCGAGCCAGCCCACATCGGGCAACGCATTATGCCAACCGACTTAGTGCGGATTAATGGTAAGTTGATCGCCCGCAAATTACCGACCCAACCACCGCGAGTGCTGATCTATCACAAGCCAGCCGGAGAAATTGTGAGCCACTCTGACCCAGAGCGTCGGCCTTCCGTCTTCGACAGATTGCCCACCATAAAAATGGCTAAATGGCTTTCAATTGGCCGCCTTGACTTTAACACAGAAGGGTTACTCTTACTCACCACTTCAGGCGATTTAGCCAATCGTTGCATGCATCCACGTTACAACGTCGAGCGTGAATATGCCGTGCGGATTGTGGGTGAGTTGTCGGAAACTGCACGCCAGCAGCTTTTGCGCGGCGTCACGCTGGACGATGGCCCGGCTCATTTTCTGCGCTTGCAAACAGGCGGTGGCGAAGGAACCAACCGCTGGTATCACGTCGCTTTAGCCGAAGGCCGCAACCGAGAGGTACGGCGCATGTTTGAAGCAGTCGGCTGCATGGTCAGCCGGCTCATTCGTACCCGCCACGGCCCAATTTCTTTGCCTCGTGGCCTAAAGCGTGGCCGCTGGGAAGAAATGGATGAGGCCCAGGTACGAGCTTTATTCGCTTCGGTGGAATTGAAGCTGCCCAGCAATCACGATAAATCCTCACGCAATGCGACGCAGACCGGTCGAGCAGCGGCGCCACGGCGGCGCCAACCTGATCCGATGCAAACTGCGCTTGGCTTCGCTGACTACAATAGCAATCCCGCCCCTCGCCGTTACGGACAAACGCATACGCCTTTTAACGAAGGCGTACGCAGTGGCAATAGCAATGGTAATCGTTACCATGAAGCTCCGTATGCAAATGGCACCGGCACAACTCGCAACAATGGTAACCGCATTGGCCGCAGCAATTCCCGCCAGCGACCGCGCGACCGTTAGCATTCAATCAGGAGAAAAAGCCTATGGCTGGTCATTCTAAATGGGCCAATATCAAGCATAAAAAAGCGGCTGCGGATGCAAAGCGCGGCAAGGTTTGGACACGTTTGATTAAAGAAATTACCGTGGCCGCCCGCTTAGGCGGTGGCGACGTGAATAGTAATCCGCGCTTACGGCTGGCAATTGATAAAGCCACCGATGCCAATATGCCCAAAGACAATATTCAACGGGCCATTCAACGGGGTGCTGGCGGACTTGAAGGCGCTCACTACGAAGAAATCCGTTATGAAGGTTATGGCTTAGCAGGCGCTGCGATTATCGTCGATTGCATGACGGATAATCGTACCCGCACCGTCGCTGAAGTACGCCATGCTTTTTCCAAACATGGCGGCAACTTGGGACAAGATGGTTCTGTGGTTTTTATGTTTACCCACTGCGGGCAGTTTTTGTTTGCGCCTGGCGCGTCTGAAGAGAGCTTAATGACCATCGCGCTCGAGGCAGGTGCTGATGACGTCATGAGTCATAGCGATGGCAGCATTGAAATTTTATGTGCGCCGAGCGCTTTTAGCCAAGTCAAAAGCGCTCTCGAAACCGCAGGTTTTAAGGCCGAATTGGCGGAAATCACCATGAAGCCACACAGCGAAATCGCCTGCTCCGGCGAAGATGCCGTGAAAATGCAAAAACTGCTAGACACCCTTGAAAATCTCGATGACGTACAAGCCGTCTTTACGAACGCACTGATTGACGAAATTTAAGTCATTTCTAGGAACAGATACGTATGAAGTTACTTGTTATTGGCTCAGGAGGCCGTGAGCATGCGCTGGCATGGAAACTTGCCCAAGCGCCACGCGTGCAGTTTGTCTACGTTGCGCCAGGCAATGGCGGTACGGCGCGCGACGACCGGCTACGCAATATTGCTCTGACCGATTTGGAAGAACTCGCCGATTTTGCGCAGAAAGAACGGGTTGCTTTTACGGTGGTCGGGCCAGAAGCGCCCCTCGCGGCAGGTGTAGTGAATCTATTTCGCGCCCGC